>DAOTYJ010000094.1:0-58251 GCA_034434875.1 Dehalococcoidia bacterium
GCCGTTCTGCAAAACATAGTCGTTTATTTCACCGACCATGTTCTGCTTCCTGCTTCAGCGACCCATGACTCGTAGACCGGACGGCGGCCTCGCCGCCCGTTCCGCCGCCAGAGGGGTCTCCATCAACTCGACATAATCTGTCAGACAGATTATGTCGAGTTGTCCCGCAGAACTTGCGGTAGGGCCCGTAAGGTGGGCCAATCCGTAAAGTTTCAAGTTCAGGGCCGCATTTAAGTCCCGGTCCAGCTCAAGCCCGCATACCGGGCAGACGAAAGTCCGCTCACCGAGGGGAAGGGCTGAGCCCAAAGCCCCGCAGGCCGAGCAGGACCGGGTCGAGGGAAACGTCTGCGGCGCCACGATGAGCCAGGACCCATACCACCGGGCCTTATACTCCAGCATCCGCCGGAACATTCCCCAACCTGAGTCGGCCACCGACCGGGAAAGCCTACCCCGCCCAAGACCCCGCACGGAAAGGTCCTCGACCACCAGAACGGGCTTGGTCTTCGCCAGCTCTGTGGTCGTTTTATGCAAAAAGTCCCGGCGGATGTTGCGAATGCGCCGGTGAAGTCTTGCCAGCCTGAGGACGGCCTTGCGGTAGTTCTTTGAGCCTTTCTGCTTGCGGGAAAGCTGCCTTGAACGGCGCCTTAAAAGCTTAAGGGCCCTGCCCAGGGGCCTGGGGGCCTCAAGCTTGGTTCCGTCCGAAAGGACGGCAAAAGCCTCAAGCCCCAGGTCTATGCCCACCGGCTCCCCTGCCCTGACCTCGGGGTCGGGCCGCTCCACCTCACACGTAAGGCTTACAAACCAGCGGTCGGCTTCTCTTGAGATGGTGGCCGAAAGAATCCGGGCTTTGCCTTCGGCCAAAAGCTTAAGAAGCTTTTCTGTGGGCTCTTTGGTCCTTACCTTGCCGATGCGGGGAAGCTGCACATGCCTGGGAAAGACCCGGATGGACCCCGTAAGGCGGGCCTTGTTGTCGTCTAAGCTCTTTTTGCGCTTAAACCGTGGTCTTTTTGTCCGGCCCGCCTGCCAGCTTTTGAAGGCCCTTTCCAGGTCCCGAAAGGCTTCCTGGGGGGCACATTTGGAGACCTCCACCCACCAGGGGGCGCCCTCCCGCTTCCAGACGTTCCATGCCCGGTGAAGCTCCGCCGCCGTGGGAGCACATTCGCCGCATTCCAGGGCCTCCAGACACCGGTAAAGTCCCCAGTTGTAGGCGAAGCGGGCGGCCCCCACGTGCTTGGCCAGGGCAATCTGCTGCCCCACATTCGGGTCCAGCTCAAACCGAAAGGCTTGAAGAACCTTCATTCAATCGCACACCTGTTCGGCTGAATAGCTGTTAACAAAATCGGCAACTGCTGGCAACCCTGGAACCGGACCATGATCCACAAAGACGGGGACCGAGCTTGATATACTCTGGGTAGCGAGCCCAAAGTTACCGGTAGGAGGGTAGCATGTCGGCCGGCGACGAGTACCTCGTAGACAGCCCCAGGCTTCGGGATTTTATCGCCGAGGTCAAACAGATCCTGGCCGCCAGCCCCTCCCCGACGGAGGCCCTTAAGCGGCTTCGGGGGCCTTTCGGCCGCCTTCTGGCCGACCCCGACTGGCTTCCCCAGGCCTACCGGGAACCCTGCCCCACCGGGGGAATGGGCTCCAATATCGGCAACTGGCTCCTTTACCGCTCGGAAGATGGGTCCCTCTCCCTTTTCAGCCTGGTGGTGCCCCCCGGGGCCTCAACCCCCGTCCACGACCACCTGGCCTGGGGACTGGTCGGCCTCTACGCCGGGGAGCAGGAGGAGCTGGTTTACCGGGTCGCCGATGCCCTGGGCGAAGGCCGGGTAAAGCTGGAGGTAGCCCAGGTTAACCGCCTTAGGCCGGGGGATTTTTACGAGCTGGTGCCCCCCGACAATGACATCCACGCCGTCCGGACGGTTTCGGCCGAGCCGTCGGTTTCCATTCACCTGCTCACCAGGGACATCGGGTGCATCTGGCGGCACGCCTACGAGCCCGAAACCGGGGAAGTTAAGCCCTTCCGGTCGGGTTACACCAATGCCGCCTGCGAAAGGGAGGCTTAAAGGATGGAGGCGGCAGGCCGAATACCCCTTCGCCGGCCCCTCGCCGAGACCCTTTTCGACCGGGGCGGGCCCATCGTCGCCGGCCTCATCCTGGCCGGGGCCCTGCGCCTGGCCGGGGTTTACTGGGATATCGCCTGGCACATCGACCTTACCCGGGACACCTTCTTTTCGCCCCCGCACCTGCTGATCTATTCGGGGGTCCTCCTTACCCTGACCATCGTCGGGTACCCGGTGGTGCGAGCCTGGCTCAGGGGCGCGCCCCTAACCTTGCCCCTGGGCTGGAGGCTCCTCGGCCTGGGGGCGGCCGTAATAATTCTGGCGGCCCCCTTCGACGAGCTCTGGCACCGGCTCTACGGTATAGACGTCACCATCTGGAGTCCGCCCCACCTTACGGCCATCCTGGCCGGGCTGCTGGCCCTTCTGGGCCTGGCAATATTTACGGCCGAATGGGCGGCGGCCCGTTTCGCCTCCCGCCCCCGCTGGCTGGACCTGCTCTTCGCCCACTACGGCGGGGCGGCCCTGGCCGGGGTGACCGTCGTCCTGGCCGAATACGAATTTACGGCCACCTTCGGCGGAACCCGCGTTTACGCCGCGGCCTACCACGGCTTTGAGCCCCTCCTTTACCCGGCCCTATTCGGGGGCCTGGGAATGCTCACCCTAGTGGCCGTCGCCCGACTCATCACCTTCCCGGGCGGGGCGACGGCCGCGGCCGTCTGGTTTACAGCCCTGCGCCTCCTGGTCTGGGCCGAGCTTTCGGCCCTGGGCCGGACGGTCCCGGACCTGCCCCTGGTCGTCCCGGCCGCGGCCGCCCTGGACGCCGTCCTGTACTTTAGCGGCGGCCGCCTCTTCGGGGCCCTGGCCGGCGGGGCGGCGGGCGGGGCCGTCCTCGGCTACCTGGTTCGGCCCCCCTTCGGGGACGGCACCTTAACTTCGTCGGTTATGGCGGCGGCCGCGGCCGGGGTCTTCGGGGCCCTGGTGGGCGACGGCCTGGGCCGGTATATTTTGGGCTTAATGGCCCGGCCTGCCTCGGGACGAAAGGGGGCGGAAGGTGCCTAACCGTCTGGCCAACGAAACAAGCCCTTACCTGCGGCAGCACGCCGATAACCCGGTCGACTGGTACCCCTGGTCCGAGGAGGCTTTCGAGCGGGCCAGGCGGGAAGACAAGCCTATTCTCCTCTCCATCGGGTACGCGGCCTGCCACTGGTGCCACGTCATGGAGCGGGAGTCCTTTGAGGACGAAGAAACCGCCCGCATTATGAACGAGAATTTTGTAAACATCAAGGTGGACCGGGAGGAGCGGCCGGATATCGACCAGATTTATATGACGGCCGTTCAGGCGATGACCGGCCACGGCGGCTGGCCCCTGACCGTATTTCTTACCCCCGACGGGGTGCCTTTCTACGGCGGGACCTACTTTCCCAAGGAGGCCCGCCACGGCCTGCCCGCCTTTAAGGATGTCCTCCGGGCGGTGGCTCAGGCCTGGCAGAACCGCCGTCAGGAGATCTTAGCCGGAACCGCCCGGGTCCGGGAGTTTTTGGAGCAACAGGTCCGGGCCGTGGCCCCCCGGGACCAGCTGGACCCCGAGCTTCTGCGCCGGGCGGCCCGGGCCCTTCTGCAGACCTACGACCCGGTTAACGGCGGGTTTGGGGGTGCCCCCAAGTTCCCCCAACCCCTCAACCTGGAACTCCTGCTGCGGGCCTACCGACGGTTTAAGATCTCCGAGGCCCTGATCGCCGTCGAGCACACCCTGAAGGCGATGGCCCGGGGCGGCATCTACGACCAGCTCGGGGGCGGCTTTCACCGCTACGCCACCGACGACCGCTGGCTGGTCCCCCACTTCGAGAAGATGCTCTACGACCAGGCCCTGCTGTTGCGGGTTTACCTGGGGGCCTACCAGCTCACCGGCGACCCCCTTTTTCGCCAGGTTATCGACGAGACCCTCGGGTTCGCCTTCCGGGAACTTTACCACCCGGAGGGGGCTTTTTATTCGTCGCTGGACGCCGACAGCGAAGGGGAAGAGGGCAAGTACTACGTCTGGACCGCCGCCGAAATCGACACCCTCCTTTCGCCCGAAGAAGCCGAGGCCGTAAAGCATTATTATGGCCTGATTTACGGCCCGAACTTCGAAGGCAAAAACATCCTCTACGCCCGCACTACCCTTGAGAAGCTGGCCGTCCAGCTTGGCCGAACCCCCGAGGCCCTGCGGGAGACCCTGGCCCGGGCCCGGGAAAAGCTTCTGGCCGCCCGGGAGGGGCGGGTCCCCCCGGCCCGGGATGACAAGGTCTTAACCTCCTGGAACGGCCTGATGCTCCGGGCCCTGGCCGAGGTGGGGGCCGGCCTGGGCCGACCCGACTACCTCCAGGCGGCCGAAAGGCTGGCCCGCTTTATCGAGGCCCACCTTGCCCGACCGGACGGGTCCCTCTGGCACGCTTTTAAAGACGGGGTTGCCCGGGTCGAAGGCCTGCTGGAGGACTACGCCTTTTACGCCGACGGCCTGCTAAGCCTCTACGAGGCCACGGGGGAGATGGGCTGGTTCCGCCGCACGGTAGGCCTTGCGGACCGGATAATCGACCTTTTCTGGGACCCCTCCCTGCCGGGCTTTTTCGACGCCACGGCCGCCCACGATAACCTCCCCGTCCGGCCCCGAAGCTTTATCGACAACGCCCTCCCGTCGGGCAGTTCGGTGGCCACCGAGCTTCTCCTGCGCCTCGGCGCCCTGACCGGCGAGGGCCGCTACCGGGACGTGGCCGGGGCGAATTTGCGGGCCCTGGGCGACTTTATGGTAAAGGCCCCGGCGGGGGCCGGCCGGCTCCTTTGCGCCCTGGACTTTTACGTCGGACCCGTCAAGGAGGTGGCCCTGGTGGGCCCGGCCGATGACCCGGCCTGGGAAGAGATGTACCGGGAAATCTTCGGCCGGTATCTACCGAATAAGGTGGTGGCCCTGGGTCGGGGGCCCACCGAAGAGGTCCCGTTGCTGGCGGGCCGGGAGGCCGTTGACGGCCGCCCCACGGCGTATGTGTGCCAGAATTTTGTTTGTCGGCTCCCGGCCCGAACCGCCGAAGAGCTTAGGTCCCAGCTCGAGGAGTAAAGGGTGCAGGTCCCCCTTATTCCCACCGAGATTCGGGTTGACCACAGCCGGCGGCGGCTGGAGATAAAGTGGTCCGACGGCACCGTGGGCTACTGCACCTTCGAGGACCTGCGGTGGAACTGCCCCTGCGCCGTCTGCCAGGGGGAGATGGGCCAGCCGGGGCTTTTAAGCCGGCTGTCCGAGCTCTCCCTCGAGCAGACCGAGCTTGAAAACATCTGGCAGGTCGGCTACTATGCCATTGGGCTGGCCTGGAAGGACGGCCATGACACCGGAATTTACCCTTTTGAGCTTCTGCGGCGGCTCTGCCGACCGGAATAGCCCGACCCGATGCCCGGACCGGATGCCCTGCTAGACCGCATCGCCGGCCTGGTCCTTTACCGGGGCGTGCTGGCCGATGAGGCCGGAAACCTTTACCAGGAGCTCCTGCGGGGGGTTGTCTGGAACCCCCTGGACCGGCTGGGCCTAACCGACCTTTTCAGCCGCCTGGTTCGGCGTCTGCTTCTGGACCACCGGTTGCCCCCGGGAATCGACCCCTGGGCCTACCACCTGGCCGACCGGGTTCTTTACGACGAGAACCCTTTCAGCCTTGAGGCCGAGGCCCGCCCGTGGGCCGAAATTCCGGCGGCCCTGCGCCGCCAGGCCGAGGCGGAGCTCAGCCTGCTGGGCAAGGTCGCCGGCTTCGGGCTGGGCCGCCTGGCCGAGCTTCTGGGGGTCGGCCGGGCCCTGGCCGAAGGGTTCGGTGGGTCTGCGCCTCACCCCGAAGACCTGCGGGTTCGACTGGCAACGCTGGCCGGCTGGGCCGACCTTCTGCCCGCGCTGGCCGAGCATTACGGCCGCCACGGGGTCGGCCTCTTCGGCCGGTACCGGGCCTTCCGCTGGCAGCGCCGGGAAGGCCGGGGCCGGCTGGTGCCGGTGGAGTACCCGGACCCGATCCGGCTTTCGGACCTGGTGGGCTACGGCCCCCAGAAGGCGGCCGTCATCGCCAACACCGAGCGGCTTCTGGCCGGCCTGCCGGCCCAGAACGTCCTCCTTTACGGGGACCGGGGAACGGGCAAGTCCTCCCTGGTGAAGGCCCTGGTCAACGAGTTTGGGGACCGGGGCCTCCGGCTCATCGAACTGGGCCGGGACGAGCTTCGGGATTACCCCGAGGTCCTGGCCGTCGTCCGGGGCCGGCCCCAGAAGTTTATCCTGATGGTCGACGACCTCTCCTTCGAAGAGGCCGAGACGGAGTATAAGAGCTTAAAATCCCTGCTCGAAGGCACCCTCGAGGCCCGACCCCGAAACCTGGCCGTCTACGCCACCTCTAACCGGCGGCACCTGGTCCGGGAATTTTTCGGCGACCGACCACCCCCCGGGGACGAAATTCACCCGGCGGATACCCAGCAGGAAAAGCTCTCCCTGGTGGACCGGTTCGGACTGCGGGTCCGGTTCCTGGCCCCTGACCGGGACGGCTACCTGGAGGTCGTCCGGGCGCTGGCCGCCGGCCGAAGGCTGGCCCTGGACGGCCGGGACCTGGAGTCCGAAGCCCTGCGCTGGGCCCTCAGCAACGGCGGCTGGTCGGGCCGCACCGCCCGTCAGTTTGTGGATAGCCTCACGCTGGCCTAGAGCCAGCCCCGCTGCCGGCAGAAGGCCGTCACGATGGGGACGTCGAAGTACTTCCCCTGGTAAGCCAGAATGGCATAGTAGATAAAAAGCACCACCGCGACGATGGCCGCGATAGGAAAAAGACAGGCCAGCACCAGCCCCAACCCCAAGGTGACGGCCGATACGATGCTGATAAAGACAACGAACCAGGCGATGTCTAAGGCCAGTGCCTGAACGGCGTGGTAGCGCTGGAACGGCCGAGTTTTACCTTCGGTGAGCAAGATAATAATCGGAACAATAAAGCCGATGATGTAGGCGAGCAGAGCCATTAGCCGGTCGCTGTCGGTTACTTCACCCCCGGCGGGACGAATATCGCTTGCCGTCTCGGGTCCTCCGTATAATCTTGACCTAATTCTAGCACACATTCGAGCTCAACGTACTGTTATACGTTGAGTTATCACTCCTTTTGAGAAATTTCAGGCTCATAACAGCCGGTCAGGTTGCAACTTCCGGCGGAAGCGTCTTATCCCCTTGGGGACGCGGCTGGACAGACCCAGGAGTCCGGGCGTATACTTTCGGCCGAACGCGCGTATCCGGGAGGCACCCATGTGGTACCGGTTGGTGAGCGCCCTTATGCTGGCGGTCTTGGCCGGCCCATTCCTGGCCGGCCCGGCGCCCCTCCCCGCCCAGGAACCCCTGGACTTTCCCCTGACCGACGGCACCGGCCGGGTTGTTGGGCACTTTTACAAGCAGGCCAACGGCCAGGGCGGGGCCGGAAACCTCGGGTTTGCCGTGACCGACGCCGAAGGCATCCCCTTCTGGTCGGCGTTTCAGGCGCTGGGCGGCCCCGAGGTGGTGGGCTACCCCATCTCCGGCCGCTTCCTCTGGGACGGGCTGGTGACCCAGGCCTTTCAGAAGCTTATCTTCCAGTGGAACTCGGGCCAGGTGGCCATCGTCAACGTCGTCGACCTCTTTACCCGGTACGGCCGGGACGACTGGCTCCAGGTCCAAAAGCAGGTTCCCCCCGTCGCCGACTGGTCGGCCGACCGGGGCCGAAGCTGGGCCGAAATCGTGGCCGCCCACCAGGCCCTGCTGGACCGTTTCCCGGCTGTAAGGGAGGTCTACTTCCGGGCCCCCGACCCCATCGCCCTCTTCGGCCTGCCCCAGGCGGCGGCCGATTACCCGACGGTTTCGGTCATCCGGGCCCAGCGGGCCATCTTCCAGCAGTGGAAGGTGGACACCCCCTGGGCGGCGGCCGGACAGGTTACCGTTGCCAACGGGGCCGATATCGCCAAAGAGGCCGGAATTCTGGCCGCCGTGGCGGGGGAAGCCCTCCGGCCGATGCCGGCCCCGGCCGCAACCACCATACCTCCGGCCACGGCCGCAACCACCATACCTCCGGCCACGGCCGGTCGGCTGGTTCTGAGGCTCAACGTTTCGGACCCGAATCCGCCGGCCGGCGGCAGTCTAACCCTCCAGGCCGAGCTCACGGATACGGCCGGACGGCCCCAGCCCGACGCCGTGGTGGTCGTCATCGGCAGGTTTTCGGCGGAGGCCCCCGACCTGGCCCTCTTCCTGCCCAACACCGACCCCCGGGGCCGGACCTCCCAGGCCATCGGTTTGCCGGCGGTGCCGCCCGGTACCGCCGTCCGATTTGAGGTTCAGGCCTTCATCGGCACCGGCGAAGCCGTCGGCACCGAGTTCACCCTCACCTTAAGATAGCCTGCCGGCCGGACAACCCGGGCGTTTGCCGTCGCCCCGACGGCAGTGCTAGACTCTACCGGTAGGGGGGGCGGGCCTTTCCGCCCCCGGCTCCGACAGGGAGAGACCGGGTCATGGGGCTCGAGTTGGACCGGATTCAGGTCGAAAAAGCCTTTATCGAAGAAGAGCCGTATTACCTTCCCGTGGGCAACGAGGTCGAAGTTTTCACCGCGGCCTATAAAAACCGCCTCCCCGTAATGCTTAAGGGACCTACCGGGTGCGGCAAGACCCGGTTCGTCCAGCACATGGCTTACCGCCTGGGAAGGCCCCTCATCACCGTCGCCTGCCACGACGACCTGACGGCCTCAGACCTGGTGGGCCGCTACCTTATCCGGGGCGGGGACACGGTCTGGGTAGATGGGCCCCTGACGGAAGCCGTAAAACTGGGGGCCATCTGCTACCTGGACGAAATCGTCGAGGCCCGCAAAGACACCACCGTCGTCATCCACCCCCTCACCGACGACCGGCGCATCCTCCCCATCGAGAAGCTCGGCCGGGTCCTTAAGGCCCCGCCCGAATTTATGCTGGTCATAAGTTACAACCCCGGTTACCAGAGCCTCCTCAAGAACCTAAAGCACAGCACCCGCCAGCGCTTCGTGGCCATTGAGTTTACTTTCCCGCCCCGTCGCCTGGAGGTGGAGATCGTCGCCCACGAAAGCGGCGTGGACCGGGCCACCGCCGAGGCCCTGGTAACCCTCGGCGAGCAGATCCGGAACCTGAAGGACAAGGGCCTCGAAGAGCCGGCCAGCACCCGGCTGCTGGTTTACGCCGGCCAGCTTATCAAGACCGGGGTGGAGCCCCGGCTCGCCTGCGAGGTCGCCCTCTGCGGGCCCATTGCCGATGAGCCCGAAATCCAGCGGGCCATCCGGGAGCTCATCTCCACCGTATTCTAGGCCTATGGCACTCTGGCGAAGGCTGGCCGGCCGGGTCGGCCTGGCCATCGGCTCCGCCGCCCGGCAGATCCGCCACCCGACCCTCCACCTCCGGCAGGTGGAGAAGGTTTTGACCCTCTTTGCGGCCGGCTTTTCGGGCTTAGACCTGGCAATAAAGCCCTTCCGGCCGAAGCCGGGTCCGAGCGCCTACACGGACACCGCCACCATTTACCTGCCCGAAACGGTGGCCGAGTTTCCCGAGCCGGAGCTTAACTTCGGCCTCTACAAACTGATGGTCACCTACCAGTGCGCCCAGCTCCGGTACGGCACCCTGGAATTCGACGGCTTTTTTGACGAGTTCGACGACCCCGAGCTGGCCCTGGACCTTTACACCGTCCTGGAGCACCAGCGGGTCGAGGCCCGGCTGCTTCGGGATTACCGGGGCCTGCGCCCCCTCATCGAGGCCTGCCGGGCCGACGCCGCCCGCAAGCGGCCGGCCCTGAAGAACCTGACCCCCAAACAGCAGGTGGTCGAGGCCCTGGTCCGGGCCGGCCTCCACCTGGAGGTCGACGGCCTCAACCGGGGGGCGGCCGCCGCCTGGGAGCGGGCCCGCCGGGTTCTGGCCCAGGCCTCGGACCCCGAGGCCCTGGCCGTCCACACCCGGGCCCTGACCCGATTTATTTACGCCGAGGCCGCCGCCCTCCCCGGCCGTTACGGGCGGGTTCGGCCCGTCCACTACCGGGGCGAGATCCGCCCGGACCGGGTGGCCGACATCCGGCGGACCCGACAACAGGCCCCTCAGCCGGCCACCGTCCACCTCGCCCCCGACCTGGGGGATTTTGAGGTCAAGACCCCTCTCCACCGGACCCGCCCCGTCGACCACCTGGTGGTCCGCCCCGAAAGGGTCCTGGTCCGGCCGGACCGGCGGGAGCGGGGGGCCCTGGCCCCCGACGCCTCCGACCACGTGGTCATCGCCGACCTGACGATTCCCGAGCAGATAAGCCAGGTTACCCTCACCGAAGCCGACCGGTACGGGGCCGTCCTTTACCCGGAATGGCACTACCAGCTTCAGGCCTATCTGCCCGAATGGTGCGCCCTCCGGGACCGGCCGCTGCCTAAGGGCCGACCCCAGTACGTGGAAGAGGTGCTCGCCCGCTACCACGGCCTGGCCGTGACCTTAAGGCGGCAGTTCGAGGCCCTGCGGCAGGACCCGAAAAAGCTCCGGCGCCAGCCGGAAGGGGAAGAGGTGGACGTGGACGCGGTGGTGGAGGCCCTGGCCGACCTGCGGGCCGGCCTCAGCCCCCGGGAGAACTGGTACGCCACCAAGCGGACCCGCCGCCGGGATATCGCCGTGGCCTTCCTGGTGGACCTGAGTGGTTCCAGCGGCGGCTGGCTCCCCAATGGCCGGCGCATAATCGACGTCGAAAAGGAGGCCTTAATCCTCCTCTGCGAGGCCCTTCAGGTTCTGGACGACCGCTACGCCATCTTCGGTTTTACCAGCTCGACCCGACGCCAGTGCGACTTTTTCACCGTTAAAGGCTTCAACGAGGCCTACGACGAAACCATCAAGGCCCGGCTCGCCGGCCTGGATACGTTCAGCTATACCCGGATGGGACCGGCCATCCGCCATGCCACCCGCCTGCTGGCGGCTCTGGACGCCAAGGTCCGGCTCTTGCTCCTGATAACCGACGGCAAGCCCAACGATTTTGACGGCTACACCGGCGCCTACGCCGTCGAGGATACCCGCCAGGCCCTCCTGGAGGCCGCCCAGGCCCAGGTTCGGACCTTCTGCTTAACCATCGACAGCCAGGCCCGCCAGTACATGCCCTGGATGTTCGGGGAGGGCCGCTACACGGTGGTGGACAACGTGACCACCCTCCCCGTCCGCCTGCCGAACCTCTACCGGGTCCTCACCAGCTCCTGACCCCACCGGCGGTCACCACTGGGTGATAACCGTAAAGCCGGTGGTGGCGAACTCCGTCATGGCCTGGAGGACCGAACTGGCATCCTCAACCCGAACGGTGCGGGTTACCAGCCGTTTGGGGTCCAGTTTTCCGGCCGCCACCAGGTTCAGAAGGCCGGGATAGCTGGTAACGGGGCAGCCGAAGCTGGGGATAAAGCCCACCTCCTGGAAGACCATAGCATCCGCCGGAACCGGAATCATTCCCTTCTCCTGCTGGCCCGTCAGGCCCACCTGAATGTGGCGGCCGCCCTTCCGGACCGAGAGCACCGATGGGACGGCCGTGTTTATTGAGCCCAGGGCATCCAGGCTCACGTGGGCCCCGCCGTTGGTTATCTGCTTGATGCGCTTAACCACTTCGCCGCCGGCGGCGTTGACAGTTTCCGCCGCCCCCTCGGCCCGGGCCAGCCTGAGCTTCTCCTCGCTGATATCCACGGCGATGACCTGGGCCCCCAGGCTGCTGGCGATCTGGACGGCCGAGAGGCCCACGCCCCCGACCCCGAAGACGGCGACCCATTCCCCCGGCCGCAGGGCGGCCCGGTCGGCCAGGGCGTGGTAGGCGGTCATATACCGGCAGCCGAGGGCGGCCGCCGTCGTAAAATCGACGCTGTCCGGCAATTTGATAAGGTTAACGTCGGCATTAGGCACCAGCACCAGCTCCCCGTAGCCGCCGTCCAGGTGGAAGCCGATGGCCCCGTAGGCCAGGCAGATATTCGACCGGCCGCCGTAGCAGTACTCGCACCGGCCGCAGGCCAGGTGGAACGGAACCGTCACCCGGTCGCCCGGCTTAAAGCCCCGAACCTGGTCGCCCACGGCCTCGACTACCCCCCCGAATTCGTGGCCGAGGACCCGGGGCAGGTTCAGCTGAACGCCGGCCCAGGTCCAGTCCCCCTGCCAGGCGTGCCAGTCGCTCCGACAGATGCCGCAGGCTTCAACCCTGACCACGGTGTCGTTGGGACCTGGGGCGGGGTCCGGAAGTTGGCGTATCTCGAGGGGCTCCCGGAACTGGACTAAAACCGCGGCCTTCACCGGCACACCTCCTTATAAAATTGTCCGGGCAATCATACCACCCTCCCCCCAAAACCGGCAATCCAAGTCTTTCCCTCCAACCTTCCTGGGCTTTGCACTTATCGCCAAAATCGGCAGCCTGGCGGTAAGGGGCACCGCCGTGGGGCCCCGCCCAACGGTCGGCCCTGGGATTGGCGCAAAATGGCGAAAAGCCCCGGGGCACAAGTCACACGCCGTTAAAAAGTAGATGAGTACCTGGCAAATTTCCGGCAGGGGCGCCTATAATTCACCGACATGGGCCGCCCACTTGCGGTTTCGGCAGTGCTGGCGCTTGCGCTCCTGGCGGCCGGCTGCCTTCAGTTCGTGGCGGTGGAACCCCCGCCTGGGCCGGCCCCCGGGCTGACGCCGCTGGTGGTTGTGCCCAGCCCGACCCCAACCCCGGGGCTGCCGACCCCTACCCCGACCGTTTTCGTGCCGGTAATTCCCACTCCGACGCCGACGGCCACGCCGGTGCCCATCGAAACCCCGGCCCCGCCCCAGCCCCCGGCGCCGCCGGCGCCCCCGGCTCCCCAGCCGCCGCTCCCGGTTATGCCCACCCCGGTGCCCATTGAAAGCCCGACCCCGGAGGCACCCACCCCAACCCCGCCGCCCACCCTTACCCCCAGCCCGACGCCGACCCTAACCCCGACCCCGACGCCGGCCGGGTGCGCCGGCGACGAGACCTTTTCTATCAGCCCCCTAAGCCCCAGGGCGGGCGACACCATCACCGTAACCATCAGTTCGTCCCGGGCCCACGTGAACGTTGCCCTGCAGAGCGAAATCCAGCTCCGGTTTCTGGGGGCCGAGGCCACGGGCACCGGCTACCGGTGGCGCTGGGCCGGCACCGTCGCCCAGTCGGGCCGCTATAATTTCACATTTTATGTCAATTTCAACCAGCCGTGTCTTACGGCGACGGTGGACGTCTTGCCCCCGGCCACCCCCGCCCCGACTTCGACCCCCACCCCCCTTCCGGCCGGCCGGCCGTCGGTCGCCGCCCCGGTCATCCGGGCTATCTCCCCAACCTCGGGCACGGTGGGGACCTCCGTAACCGTGACCGGGTCAAACTTCGGCTCCCAGGCCGGCTCCTTTGTCACCTTCGGCGGGGTTCCGGCAACGGAGTACGGAAGCTGGTCGGATACGGCTATCGTAGTCACCGTCCCGGGTGGGGTTCGGACCGGGGACGCGGTGGTCGAGGTGGTCGTCTGGGTCCGAAAAGACGGCCAGCTTCTTAGAAGCAACGCCGTCTACTTCCGGGTCAGGTAATCAGGGGGAGTTTGCCCATGGCAAGGTATATCGAAACGCTAAAGGCGATAAACATCTTCGCCGGCCTCTCCGACGACGAGCTGGAGCAGATCGGCGAGTACATCACTGAGCAGGAACTGCCCAAGGGCACCGTCCTCTACGAGCAGGGGGAGCCCGGCGACGCCCTCTACATCGTCCGGGCCGGCCGGCTCAAGGCCACCGTTCGGGATGCCGCCGGCCGGGAGCGGGTGCTGGCCCTGTACGGCCCCGGCGACTTCTTCGGGGAGCTGGCTTTAATCAGCGCCCAGCCCCGCACCGCCACCGTGACCGCCGTCACCGACTGCAGCCTGCTGGTCCTGAAGCGGGAAGATTTCGAAAAATTCCTGGCCAACAACCTGCAGGCGATGCGGCGGGTTATCGGGGTTATCACCGAACGGCAGACCATCACCCAGACCGTGGTCCTGCGCCAGACGGAAGAACAACGAACGACCGAGCTGGGGAAGGTGCTGGCCGTCTACAGCCCCAAGGGCGGGGTGGGCCGGACGACCATCGCCGTAAACCTGGCCCTGGCCCTCGTCCAGCTGAGCGACCGGCGGGTAGTCCTGGTGGACGGCAACCTCACCTTCGGGGACGTGGGCGTTATGCTCAACCTGCCCCCAACCCGAACCATCTCCGACCTCATCCCTTATACCAACCAGCTCGACGAAGAGCTTATCAACACGATCCTGGCCACCCATTCCAGTGGCTTACGGGTGCTTTTAGCCCCGCCCAAGCCGGAACTTGCCGACCTGGTGAGCCCCGAGCACATGAGTTTGATCTTAGCCCGGCTTCGGGAGCTGTTTGATTACGTGGTCGTCGACACGATGACAACCCTGAACGACGTCACCCTGGCCATCCTGGACGCCGCCGACAAGGTGCTGGTGGTCACCACCCCGGAAATACCCGCGATTAAAAACGTCCGGAGCTTTCTGGACACGGCCGCCGCCCTGGGCTATCCGGCCGAAAAGCTCGAACTTATCCTTAATCGGGCCGACGCCTCGCCCGGCATAAATATCGCTGAAATCGAGGCCACCCTCGGCCGCCGGTTCATCGCCCGGATAAACAGCGGCGGCCTGAGCGTGGTGGAGGCCGCCAACCGGGGAACCCCCGTCGTGCTATCGGACCCCGGGGGTGAGGCGGCCCAGGGCATCTACAGCCTGGTTAAGGCCCTGGTGCCCGAAGCGACCCGCAACCCGCCCCCGCCGGCCCGGGTGCGGGTGCGGCGGGCGCCTGCCGAGTCCGCCCTGGTGCCGGACGTCGAAGACCTCCTTTTGGGCTGGGGGCTTACGGTGGTCACCACCGTGATGCCGGCATTTGCGGGCGCCCTCCTGGGCCTGATGCTTACGGCGGTTCGGGTGATACCCCCCGAGTCGGGGTTCAGCAACGCCCTGGTCAACCTGGGCCTCTGGGTTGGGGTCGCGGCCGGGTCTTTTCTTCTGGTGATGGCCCGGGGTCCCGAGAACATCACCCTCCTGGCCGGCGCCCTGGTGGGGCTGGGCTACGGCGCATTGGTCGGGATGTCGGTGCTGGCGGTTCGGATTGCCGCCGGGGTCACCGTGGCCAATTACCCCTTGGCGCTGCTGCCGGCGATGGTCCTTTACGCCCTGCTGGGGGGCGCCGGCGCGGCCCTGGGCTGGGCCGCCCGGGGCCGCCGGCCGGAATTGCGGCTCCGGCAGCCCTCGGTGCCTCAGGCCGGACCGGAGGTTGGGCCGCGGGCGGCAAGCGGGTAAAAAAGGTGGCCCCGGAAGCTTCGGGGCCACCCTGGGCCCGTTCTTTGAGGAGTCTAAGTTACCTGGCCGGATTTGTCGGCTCAGCGGCCGACCCCGCCTGGCAGCCGGAGTTTTTCATCCCGGCGGCCCTGTGCTGATCGGCCCGGCACCTTAGACGGTCCTCCCCCCGCCCCGTCGGGCCCGGCGGGGCGAAACCTGTCCACTTGACGCACCCCCCACACCAGCCTGCTCATTCTGCCGCCTCCTGACCCTATCTCCAGGAGGTTCTAGCCTTTTATAGCCCCAAAAGAGGCTTTTGTCAATACCCGACCGCCCCCATTTTCCCGGGAACGGGCCGGTAAGGCCAGGCCGCCGGCCACCGGCGGGCCGCCCACGATGTGGGCGGGGCGGCTGCGGCCAGAACGAGACGGCCGGGCGACACCCGGTAAAGAAAACGGCCGCCCGGGCGCCCCCGCCAGCCTGACCCCGGCGTAGTACCAGATAAAGGCCAGGGTAGCTAATTTTGGGTAAAATTAAAGTGACGCACCCTTCGGGAACGGTCCCTGAGCGGCAGTGGCTCGCCGTCCGGGGACATTTTTTATCCGGGCCGGTAAAACGGGTTTAAAATGCCGCAGACCATTGAAGACATCATTTTGCGGCACGACCGCCGGGGCGTAGGTGCCCTCCGGCCCTACCTGCCCCCGGACTTTTGCCGTCGGGCGGCGGCTTTCATTGCCGAGGTGCGAGGCCCAGTCCTCATCGCCACCGGCTTCTGCACCTACGGCCGGGCCGAAACCGACGGCCCCCTGGGGGCCGTGGCCCTGGGGGAAGCCCTGGGACGTCTGGGATACACCGTGGCCTACCTTACCGACCGGGTCGGCCGGGGTCCGCTGGATGCCCTCCGGGGCCCCGAAACCGAACTCGTCGAGGTCCCGATTACCGACCTGGAAACCACCCGCCGGCGGGCCGAGGAAATTCTGGCCCGATGGCAGCCGGTCGTCCTCATCGCCGTCGAACGGTGCGGCCTTACCCGGGACGGCCGCTACCTGACCATGCGGGGGGTGGACATCACCGCCGAGACCGCCTATCTGGATGTCTTTTTCTGGCTCCACGACCGGACCGTGGGCATTGGGGACGGCGGCAACGAAATCGGGATGGGCAACCTCTACGACGTCATCCGGCAGACGCCGGGGATGCCCTCCGACCCGGCCGCCACCCGGGTTCGGCATCTGGTCATCGCCGGGGTCTGCAACTGGGGAGCCTACGGCCTTGTGGCCGGGCTCTCTTTGTTGGCCCGCCAGAACCTCCTGCCTGACCCGGAGCTGGAAGGGCGGCGCCTCGAAACCCTGGTTCGGGCGGGTGCCGTTGACGGGATCACCGGTCGGCCGGAGCCCACCGTGGACACCTTTCCCTGGGAAGTTTCCGGCGAGATTCTTCGGGAACTTCACCGGCTGGTCGGGAGTAGCCTCACCGCCCGGTACGCGCCGCCCCTGACCTGACTTGCCCCGGCCAGGTCCCCGGCCGGGCGGCCGTTACACCTCGGACCGGCTTCAGGCCCCACAACCTTGAGCCCGGGCACCCGGCCGAACTCAACCGTATCCAGGGTGAGCAGGTCAAGGCCATGGCAGAGGGCCGTGCCGACTATGAATACTCACAAACTAACCCGGCCGCCGGGAACCCGGCGCCTTGAAGGGCCAGACCGGCCGCCAACTGTCAGGCCGGGGCCCGGACCTGGGGGCGACCGGAGGCCCATAATGCACCCCGTTGACCCGCCGACCCCGGCCGCAATAGAATCGTTTAGAAGGCCCAATGGGTACTCAACTTTACGACATCGAGGAAGCCATCGACCGGGCCGGCTTTGGGCCCTTCCAGCGCCGGCTCCTGACCGTCTGCGGCCTGACCTGGGCGGCCGACGCCGCCGAGGTGCTCATTATCTCCTTCGCCCTGCCTGCCATTCGCCGGGAGTGGGGCCTTTCCCCGGCCGAGGCCGGCCTGATTGTGACGGCCACATTCCTGGGGATGCTGGCGGGCGCCTGATTCTGGGGCACCATCTCCGACTACATCGGCCGTCGGACCGGTTTTATCCTCACGGTGTTGATATTCGCCGTCTTCGGGA
The DNA here is from genome assembly GCA_034434875.1 of Dehalococcoidia bacterium. Lineage (GTDB taxonomy): Bacteria > Chloroflexota > Dehalococcoidia > JAUQQI01 > JAUQQI01 > JAUQQI01. The sequence goes on from DAOTYJ010000094.1 coordinate 17,485, forward strand.
CGCTGGCGGCCTTCGCCCCAAGTCCCCAGGCCCTGGCGGCCCTGCGGGCCCTTACCGGTTTCGGCCTGGGCGGGGCGTTGCCCCTGGACTTTTCCCTTTTTGCCGAATTTCTGCCCCGACAAAACCGCGGCCGCTACCTGGTTATCCTGGAGAGCTTCTGGGCCCTGGGTACGGTCATCGCCGCCGGCCTTGCCTGGATTCTCGTCCCCACTTACGGCTGGCGTCCCCTCCTGGCCGCCTCGGCCGTGGCGGCCCTGCTGGTCTTCTGGATCCGGCTGCGGGTGCCCGAATCGCCCCGTTTCCTGGCAACCCGCGGCCGGCTCGACGAGGCCTGGGCCGTTCTGGAGCAGGTCGCCCGGGCCAACGGCCGAATTCTGCCCCCGGGCCGGTTGCGGCCCCTTCCCCGCCGACCCAAGGTGGCGGTGGCCGCCCTCTGGCGGCGGGAGTTCTGGCGGGTGACCCTGATGCTCTGGGTCGCCTGGTTCTGCATCTCCCTGGCCTACTACGGCGTCTTCAGCTGGCTTCCCCAACTCTTCGTCCAGCGGGGCTTCACTTTCCTGCAGACTTATCAGTACGTCTTCATCCTGGCCCTGGCCCAGCTTCCGGGCTACTTTTCGGCGGCCTATCTGGTCGAGCGGTGGGGGCGGCGTCCGACCCTGGCGGTCTACCTGGTAGCCAGCGGCGTTTTCGCCTACCTCTTTGCGGTGGTCGCCGGAGATGTGTGGATTGTGGGCGCGGCGGTTCTGATGAGCTTCTTCTCCCTGGGGTCCTGGGGCGCCCTTTACGCCTACACCCCGGAGCTTTACCCCACGGAGATCCGGACGACAGGTATGGGCTGGGCCAGCGGCATGACCCGAATTGCCGGGTCCATCGCCCCAACCCTGGGCGGGGTGCTCCTCCAGTACGCCGACAATATTGTGGTGCCCCTCTCGGTCTGGACGGCCGCCTTTATCGTCGGGGGCGCCGTGGTGGCCCTGCTTGGGGTTGAGACCCGGGGCAAACCCCTGGCCGATACCGTCGAGGCCGTCCCCAAACCGGCCGCCTGAAGGCCGTTACCCATTCTCGACGGGCCGCCGCCCCCGTGACGCCCGAACCGCCCGCGGCCGGCACCTTCAGACCGGGCGGCCGGCGCAGATTTTATACATCTCCTGCCAGGGCCGGAGCCGCTCGAAAACGGCGCTGGCCGCCAGCACGTCCCCATCGGCGTAGCGGCGGCCGATTATCTGCATCCCCACCGGCAGGTTCCCCTCCCCCAGCCCGGCCGGAATCGAGGCCGGCGGATGGCCCGAAAAGTTGACAAAGTACGTCAGACACCAGCCGATGAGGGGTTTCGCCGCTCAATCCGCTCGATGAAAGCGCCTACGACCTCCGCCGGCGACAGCCCCCGCCGGCGAATGCGGTAGGCCAGCTCCGTTGCGCTCATATAAGCCAGCTCGTCCCTCAGGCCCATCGCCTTTCACCCCCTCAGCAACGGTTTCTAAAAGCTCCCCGGCCCGGTAAGAGCTCCGGACGAGGGGTCCGGCCGCGGCTTCCCGAAAGCCCAGGGCCAGGGCTACCTCCCGGTACCATTCGAACTCCACCGGGTGGATATATTCGGCCACTTCCAGGTGGCGGTCGGTGGGCTGAAGATACTGACCCAGGGTTATCACGTCGCAGCCCACCCGCCGCAGGTCTTCCAGGACCGCCACCACCTCCCCCGGGGTCTCCCCCATTCCCAGAATGAGGCCCGACTTGGTCCGGAGCCCGGCCCGGTGGGCGTAGGCCAGCACCCCCAGGGCCCGCCGGTAGTCCTTGCGGGGTTGAATCGTCGGGTAAAGCCTCGGGACCGTTTCCACGTTGTGGTTTAGGACGTCGGGACGGGCGGCCACCACCGTTTCCAGAGCCCGGACCGAGCCCCCGAAATCGGGGATCAGCACCTCGACGGTGGCCCCGGGCAGCCGCCGTCGGACCGCCCGGATGGTGGCCGCAAACTGGGCGGCGCCGCCGTCGGGCAGGTCGTCCCGGGCCACCGAGGTTACGACGACGTGCCGCAGGCCCAGCCGGGCAGCCGCCCCGGCCACCCGGTAGGGCTCCAGGGGATCCGGGGCCGCCGGCCGGCCGCCGGCAACGGCACAGAACCGGCAGTGGCGGGTGCAGGTATCGCCCAGGAGCATAAAGGTTGCCGTGCCCCCGCCCCAGCACTCCCCGATATTGGGGCAGAGGGCCTCCTCGCAGACGGTGTGAAGCCGCTCCTGCCGGAAGAGGGCCTCGAGCCGCGCCACCATCTCCCCGGTGGGGGCCGGGGCCACCAGCCACGGGGCCTCCTGAAAGCCCATCTGCCACCGTCGGCCGAGCAGGTGGGCCAGCTCCTCGCAGAAGGCCCGCTCCACCCCGAGCAGGCCGGGCGACCGGCCCAGGAGCCGGGCGATGGAAGTCACCCCCCGGTTGGGGAGGCCGCAGGGGACGATTAAGTCAAAGGGGGCCAGGTTGGGGTCCACGTTGAGGGCGAGGCCGTGGAAGGTCACGCCCCCGCTCACCGCCAGGCCGACGGCCGCAATCTTATCCCGGCCCACCCAGACCCCGGGGTGCTCAGGGTCCCGGTGGGCGCCGATGCCGTACCGGGCCAGGGTCCGGATGGCGGCCTCCTCCAGGGCCCAGAGGAACCCGTGGAGCTCCCCTGGTCGGACCTTAAAAATGGGGTAGAAAACCAGCTGGCCCGGGCCGTGGTAGGTGGCCCGCCCGCCCCGCTCGGTGAACTCCAGGCCGATGCCGAGGCCGGCCAGCCGGTTCCGACCCACCCTCAGGTCCTCCTCCCCACCGCCCCGGCCGAGGGTGACCACGGGCGGATGCTCCACCGTCAGCAAAATGTCCCCGACCCGGCCGGCCTGGCGGGCCCGAACCAGCCGCCGCTGGAAAAGATAAGCCCAGCGGTAGGCCAGCCGGCCCAGCCTTAAGACCGTAATCATCGGAGCTGCCCCAGGGCGTCTTTAGCCGCCTCCGTCAGGGCCTCGGCCACCGTTGGGTGGCCGAATTCCAGGTCGGCCAGGTCCTCCACCAGGGCCTCCAGTTTTAGCGCCACCGCGGCCGCCGAAACCGCCTCCGTCGCCAGGGGGCCCAGGATGTGAACCCCCACCAGCCGCCCGTGGGGCCGGGCGGCCACCACCTTGGCAAACCCAAGCTCCTGGCCCAAGGTGAGGGCCCGGGCGTTGAACCCCAGGTCTGCCCGGCCGACCACCACATCGAGGCCCGCCGACCGGGCCTCGGCCTCGGTCAGGCCCACGGCCCCCACCTCCGGCCGGGTGTGGTAGACCCGGGGAATCAGGCGCGGGTCGAACCGGCGGTCGAAGCCCAGGGCGTTCTCGGCCGCCGCGGCCCCCTGGGCCCGGGCAAAGTCCGAGAGCATCCGGCCGCCCGTGATATCCCCGGCGGCGAAAACCCCGGCCACGGTGGTGGCCTGCCGGCCGTCGGTCAGAACGGCCCCGTCCCGGAGGGCCACCCCCAGCTCCTCCAGCCACTGGGTTCGGGGCCGGCGGCAGTCCGAAATTAAGAGCCGGCGGGCCGCCACCGCCTCCCCGCCCCGGCCCACGGCGACCAGCCCCTCCCCGGCGGCGTCAATCCGGGCCAGCTCCCAGCCGGTCTTCACCCCGATGCCGCCCTCGGCCAGCAGAAACCCCAAAGCCTCGGCCAGTTCCGGCTCCTCCCCTGGCAGAAGCTGGGGCCCGGGCTCCAGAAGGGTGACGCGGCTGCCCAGGGCCTGGTAGAACTGGGCCCACTCGATGCCGATGAACCCCCCGCCGTAGACGGCCAGTTCGGCCGGAACTTCATCCAGACCCAGGCAGTGGTCGGTGGTCCAGACCCCGGGAAGGTCCACCCCGGGAACCTCCGGCAGGACAAAGGCCGCCCCCGCCGCCAGAACAACCCCCCGGCCGGTGAACCTTTCGGTCCGGCCGCCCACCGTTGCCTCGACGGCGCAGCCCGGCCGAAGACGGGCCTCCCCTTCCACCAGCCGCACCCCCACCTGCCCCAGGTATGCCCGGGTTCCGCCGTACAGCCTTTCGACGAGCTCGTCCCGCCGGCGGCGGGCCAGGGCCATGTTTACGGTGCCCGGGGAGGTCTCCAGGCCCCAGGCCGGGCCTTCCCGGGCCGCCCGCCGCCGGTTGGCCAGCTCCAGGCCGGCCACGGTGGGGATACAGCCCCGGTGAAGGCAGGCACCTCCGACCCGCTCCCGCTCAAAAAGGATGACCTGGGCCCCCAGCTCCCGGGCCCGCAGGGCCGCCGATATCCCCGCCGGCCCCCCTCCTACCACCAGCAGGTCGGCATCGGCCACCGGTCAGGCCTCCCCCTCGCCGAAGATGAGGGCCGGCTGGGCGAGCATGCCGGCCAGCGTCTGGAGAAACGCCGCCGCCGGGGCGCCGTCCACAACCCGGTGGTCGAAAGTAAGGCTTAAGGTCATCAGGCTGCGGACGGCCACCTGGCCCCGATAAATCGCCGGCTTTTCGACAATCCGGCCGACGCCCAAGATGGCGACCTCCGGCGGGTTGATTATTGGGGTAAAGGCGTCCACCCCGAACATTCCCAGGTTGCTGATGGTAAAAGTACTGCCCGTAACCTCATCCACCGTGAGGCTCCCCGCCCGGGCGGCGGCCGCCAGCCGCTTTAGCTCCCGGTCGATCTCGCCCAGGCTCAGGCGGTCGGCATTGCGGATAACGGGAACGATAAGCCCCTCATCCAGGGCCACCCCCACCCCGATGTTTACCTCGTCCAGGAGCCGGATCTCGTCCCCGACCAGGGTCGAGTTTAAGAGGGGGTGCTGCTTCAAGGCCCGGGCGACCGCTTTTACCAGGACGGCCGTGTAGCTAATGTCGACCCGGCTCTTGAGCCGGTCGACGAACTCCACCAGGCCGGTGACGTCCGCCTCGGTGGTGATGGTCACCTGGGCCATCGTCCGAAGGCTCTCGGTCATCCGCTCGGCGATGGCCCGGCGCATCCCGGCGAAGGGGATTACCCGGGCGGCCGGGGAGGCCTCCGGGGCGGCGGGGGCCTGCCGGCGCTGTTCTAAGTAGGCCAGGACGTCCGCCTCCTGGATTCGGCCGCCGGGGCCCGTTCCCCGAATCTCCCTAAGGTCGATGCCGTGCTCCCGGGCCAGCCGCTTGGCCATGGGCGTCGCCAGCACCTCCGTCTGGGCCGCCGGGCCGGCCCCGACCTCCGCGGCAACCGCCGGGGCGGCGGCGGGGGCCGCCGGTACCTCCTCGCCCGGGGCGGCGATATACCCGATGACGGTCCCCACCGGCACCTTCTGCCCGGGCCGGACGGCGTGGCGGAGGATTCCCGCCTGGGGCGCCCTGACCTCATAGGTTATCTTTTTGCTCATCACCTGGACGACGGGCTCGTCCTGGGCCACGTGGGCCCCGTCCTCTTTAAGCCACTTTACTACCTCCCCCTCAGTCATCGCCATTCCCAGCTTAGGCATCACGATCCGAACGGCCATCGCTAACCTCCCACGGGCCCGTCCGACGACTGAACCAGGTCGAAGGCCCCCCGGCGGGTCGCCTCGGCCAGGGCGGCCTCGATATCCACGACCCGGGGCCCGGCCGTGGTCAGCCGGACGCTAACGGTCTGGTGGAGACCCACCTCAACCTCCCGCTCTCCGTCCAGGGCCACCGTACAGTTTCCGGGGTCAAGCCGAATTTCCTCCCCGGCCTCGATCAGGCGGTGTTCTAAGATGCCCACCGGAACCACCAGGCCGGGGGCGACCGGGGCCAGGACCTGTCGGCCCCCGGCCCCCAGCCGAAGGTAGAGGCCGTGGGCGTTGCGGGGGGTTAAGGTCGCCAGACAGCCCCCCACCGCCGCCAGCCCCACCGTGCCCGGCCGGGCCTGGGCCAGCACCACCTCCCGGAGCCGCCCGGGGTCCCAGAGGGCCCGGCTCCCGACGAAGAGGTCCCGGCTGGTGGCCACGTCCACCAGGGCGACGTCTACGAGTTCCCCGTCGACGTAAAGCTCAAGGCGTTTGGTCCGGTAACTTACGGCGTCGGCCGGAACCAGACCGGCGGCGATAACCCCCGCGGCCAGGCCGGCCACCGTCCCCTCGACCATCACCGAAAAGACGTTGTTGGTCCCCGTGGAGACGGGAATGAGGGGCACATCCCCGCAAGCCCGGGCGGCGGCCCGGTTGGTGCCGTCCCCGCCCAGGGTGACGATGCAGCCCACCCCCCGTTCGGCCAGAATCCGGGCGGCCGTGGCCGAATCCCGGGCGTCGCCGTAGACGGGCATCTCGATAAGCCGCGCCTCCAGGCTGAGGCGCAGGCCGTCCAGGGCCCGCAGCCCCAGCCCGGAGGTGTCGGGCATGATGAAGACCTGCCGGACCCCCAGGGCATCCAGGGCCCGAAGGATCCGCCGGATGATGTTGACCTTCTCGTTATTGTCAAAGACGGAGGCCTGGGCCACCAGCCGGCGGATATCCTTGCCCGAGGCCGGGTTGGCGATGATGCCGACCGCCGACATTACTGACGGCCCAGGGCCGTGTTAACCGCCTGAATGACCTTCTCCGGCGACGGGACGTAAAGGTCCTCCAGGACCGGGCTGAAGGGCACCACCGTGTGGGGGGCCGTCACCATCTGGGGCGGGCCGTCCAGGTACTCGATGGCCCGGGTGGTAACCAGGGCGACGATGTCCGCGGCCAGACTGCACCGGGGATTATCCTCGTCCACCACGACCAGGTGGTGGGTCTTCTTAACGGAGTTAATGATGGTTTCCTCGTCCAGGGGCGAGAGGGTCCGGGGGTCCACCACCTCCAGACTTATCCCGTCGCCGGCGGCCAGCCGTTCGGCGGCCTGCAGGGCAATGTGGACCATCCGGCCGATGGCCACCACCGTCACGTCCCGGCCCTCCCGCTTGACGTCCGCCTGTCCCAGGGGGATGGTGTACTCCCCTTCCGGCACCTCCCCCTCCATGTCGTAAAGGAGCTTGTGTTCGAAGAAGATGACCGGGTCGTCATCCCGGATGGCCGAAATGAGGAGGCCCTTGGCGTCGTAAGGGGTGGACGGCACCACGGTCTTCAGCCCGGGCATGTGGGTGAAGACCGAATAGTGGCAGCCCGAGTGCTGGCCGGCGGCCCGGAACCCGGCCCCGATCATCGTCCGGATCACCATGGGGACCTTGGCCTTGCCCCCGAACATGTAGCGGAGCTTGGCCCCCTGATTGAAGATCTGGTCCATGCAGACGCCGAAAAAGTCGACGAACATCAGCTCGGCGATGGGCCGCAGGCCGGTGGCGGCCGCGGCCACGGCCGCCCCGATGAAGGCCGACTCGCTGATGGGGGTATCCAGGACCCGGGTTCGGCCGAACTCCTTGGCCAGCCCCCTGGTGACGCCCATTACCCCGCCCCAGGCCTCCTCGCCCCGGCCCTCCACGTGGGGCAGGCGGGCCCCGCCGGCCACATCCTCCCCCATCAGGATGACGGTGGGGTCCCGGCGCATCTCCAGCCGCATCGCCTCGTTAAGGGCTTCCCGGAAGGTGATAACTCGGCCCGCCATCTCTTCGCCTCCTTTTATCGATACTTAACGTAGACGTCGGTCAAGAGCTCTTCGGGGGCCGGGTAGGGGCTCTCCTGGGCGAACCGAACGGCCGCCTCCACCAACTCCCGGGCCCGGGCGTCGATGGCATCCAGCTCGGCGGCCGTAAGCAGGTTGCGTTCCAGGACCCGCCGGCGGAACTGGTCGATGGGGTCCCGCCGCCGGTACTCCTCCTCTTCCTCCTTGGTCCGGTAGGTGAGGGGGTCGCCCTGGAAGTGACCGTAATACCGAAAGGCCCTGGCCTCAATGAGGGTCGGCCCATCGCCCCGGCGGGCCCGGGCCACGGCCTCCCCCGCCGCCTCATACACGGCGAAGACGTCCGTACCGTCCACGAGCACGCCCGGGATGTTGTAGGCCACGCCCCGGTCGGCAATATCCTTGGCCGCGCAGTGGTAAAACCACGGGGTGGACTCGGCATAAAGGTTGTTTTCGCAGACGAAAATCACCGGCAGCTTCCAGATGGCGGCCAGGTTCATCGCCTCGTGAATGGTCCCCTGCTCGGCGGCCCCGTCCCCGAAGAAGCAGACGGTCACCGAATCAGAGCCCGTCACCTTGGCCGTGAGGGCCGAGCCGCAGGCCAGGGGTCCGCCCCCGCCGACGATGCCGTTGGCGCCCAGCATCCCCTTGCTCACGTCGGCGATATGCATGGAGCCGCCCTTACCCTTGCAGGCGCCGGTAGCTTTGCCGAAGAGCTCGGCCATCATGGCGTTGATGTCGACCCCCTTGGCGATGCAGTGGCCGTGGCCCCGGTGGGTGGAGGTGATGTAGTCGCGGTCGGTCAGGTGGGCGCAGACGCCCACGGCAATGGCCTCTTCGCCGGCGTAAAGGTGGACGAAACCGGGCAAAAGTCCCTGGGCGAACAGCTGGGCGACCTTATCTTCAAAGGTGCGGATCAGGCGCATCCGCTCGTAAACCCAGAGAAGTTTATCTCGGGAGATCTCAGCCACCGTCAGAGCCTCCTTGACCCAGGATTGGGGACTCATACGAACGGGCTGTAAAAGCCGCCTGCTCTATGGGGAATTTGCGACGCCAACCACCCCCTTTCGGCCCGGTCTGGCTGCCGCTTGCAGCCCATTATATTCTGACCGGGACCTCCCCGTCAAGGGCTCCCCGGAAGCCGGAAAGGTGGTTTTGTTTATACTTTAGGGGCGGGACTTTCGCCGGCCCGGCGCCGACACGATCGGCGGGGCTGGGATGCCAGCCCCGGGAGGTATCTTATGCAGACCAGGGCCCGACCGGCGGCCGAAGACCAGAACCGGCCCCTTCCGGGTCAGCTTCTGCGGGCGGCGCGGCAGGAGCGGGGGCTCAGCCTCGAGGATGCGGAGCGGGAAACCCGGATCCGCCGCGAATTCCTCGAGGCCCTGGAGGCCGACGACTATCAGCGGCTGCCCCCGCCCGTCTACGTTCGGGGGTTCATCCGCACCTACGCCCGCTGGCTCGGCCTCGACCCCGAGCAGGTGGTCAGCCTATTCCCCGGCAGTCCCACGGCCCCAGAATTTCGGCCCCTGGCCACGGCCCGAAACCCGGAGCCGACGTGGGCCGGCCGGCTCCTGCTCGGGCTGGTGGTGGCCGCCCTGCTGGCCCTGGCCTTTGGGGTGGTAAGGCTGGCCGGGCCCGCGGTTCAAGCCCCCACCCAGGTCCCGGGAGGCCTTCCGGCCCCCACCATGGCCCCCGCCCCAACCCCGCCGCCCCAGCCCACCCCCGTCGTCGACCAGGTGCAGGTTCAGCTTAGGGTGGTGGAGCGGGCCTGGGTGGCGGTCACCGTGGACAACCAGCAGGTCTTTCAGGGCATCCTGGAGGTGGGCGACACCCGCACCTGGACCGGCCGTCAGCGGGTAGCCATCCGGTGCGGCAATGCCGGGGGCGTCGAGGTTTACCTTAACGGCCGCCGCCTGGGCCTCCTGGGCCGCCCCGGCCAGGTGGTCGACGTCGAATGGACCCTCCAGGACGTCCGCAACCTTCCCTGAAAGGGTTGTAAACTTAATTCCCGGTCAGCCTTTAAAAGGAGCCGGCAGCCATGACCGACCCGATAACCCTGGAGATCTTTAAAAACCTCTTCGCCTCCGTCGCCGAGGAGATGGGGGTAACCCTCGGCCGCACCGGCTACTCCCCGAATATCAAGGAGCGCCGGGACTACAGCTGCGCCGTCTTCGACGACCACGGCCGCCTCATCGCCCAGGCGGCCCACATCCCCGTCCACCTGGGGGCGATGCCCATGTCGGTGCGCACCGCCATCCGCCTCTTCACCTTCGCCCCCGGCGACCTGGTGATCTTAAACGACCCATACCTGGGCGGGACCCACCTTCCCGACATCACCCTGGTCTCCCCCGTCTTTGTGGCCGGGGAGCTGGTGGGCTTTGCGGCCAGCCGGGCCCACCACGCCGACGTGGGGGGAATGTCCCCGGGTTCCATGCCCCTGGCCACCGAAATCTACCAGGAGGGGATAATCATCCCGCCCCTGAAGCTGATGGAGGCCGGGCGGCTCAACAAGGCCCTCCTCGACCTCATCCTCCGGAACGTCCGCACCCCCGACGAACGGCTGGGCGACCTGAACGCCCAGATGGCCGCCCACGAGGTGGGAGCCCGCCGGCTGGCCGAGCTTATCGGCCGCTACGGCCTCGATGAGGTGAGGGCCCAGATGGTGGCCCTCCTCCAGTACTCCGAGCGGCTCACCCGCCAGGCTATCGCCCAGATCCCCGACGGGGAATATTCTTTCGAAGACTTTTTAGACGACGACGGCATCACCGACCGGCCCATAAAAATCGCCGTCACCATCCGGGTCAGGGGCCAAGAGCTCACGGCCGATTTCACCGGCTCCGACCCGGAATGCCTCGGGCCGGTCAACGCCGTGGAGGCCGTCACCCAGTCGGCCGTCTACTACGTGGTCCGCTGTCTGGCCGGGGAAGAGGTTCCGGCCAACGCCGGCTGTTTCCGGCCGGTAAGGGTCATTGCCCCCGAGGGCACGGTGGTGAACGCCCGGCCGCCCCGGGCGGTTTCGGGGGGCAACGTGGAGACCTCCCAGCGCATCGTCGACGTGGTGCTGGGGGCCATCGCCCAGGCCGTCCCCGACCGGGTCCCGGCGGCCAGTCAGGGCACCATGAACAACGTGGTCATCGGCGGCTGGGACCCCTTCCGCCACCGCTATTTCGCCTACTACGAGACCATCGGCGGCGGGGCCGGGGCCGGCAAGGGCAGGCCGGGCCTCTCGGCCACCCACGTCCACATGACCAACACCCAGAACACCCCGGTGGAGGCCCTGGAGTTCGCCTACCCCCTCCGGGTCAGGCGCTACGCCGTCCGCCGGGGCTCGGGGGGGGCCGGGCTGTACCCGGGCGGGGACGGCATCATCCGGGAATACGAGGTCCTGGTGCCGGCCACCATAACCGTCGTCACCGAGCGCCGCCGCTTCGCCCCTTACGGCCTCGCCGGCGGCCGGCCGGGCAGACCCGGGGAAAATCTGCTCCTCATCGCCCGGGACGGGGAATTCGAAGCCCGAAAGCTTCCCTCGAAGGCTACGGTGCGGGTGGAGGCCGGCGCCCGGCTGGCGGTCGAAACCCCCGGCGGGGGCGGCTGGGGCGAGCCGCCGGATGCTGGTTGAGCGGCTCAGGCTGGTAAATTTCCGCAATTACGCCCGGCTCGACGTCGCCCTGCCGGCCGGAATCGTCATCCTTTACGGACCCAACGCCCAGGGCAAAACCAATTTTTTAGAGGCGGTTTACCTGCTGGCCACCACCAAGTCCTTCCGGGCCACCGCCGACCGGGAGCTGATCCACTGGCTGGCCTTCAGCCAGGATTTCCCCGTCACCCGGGTGACGGCCCAGGTAATCCGCAAGACCGCCGGCCCCCTCGTCCTCGAAATCATCATCGCCCCCCAGTCCGGCTATGAGGCCGCCGGGGGCACCGTCAAACGCATCAAGATAAGCGGGGTGGCCAAGCGGGCCGTCGACCTGGTAGGCCAGCTTCGGGTCGTCCTCTTTACCCCGGCCGACATCGACCTGGTGGCCGGAAGCCCCCAGGCCCGCCGCCGCTACCTGGATATCACCAACTCCCAGGTCGACCCCAGGTACCTCAGGACCCTGCAGGTCTACAACCGGGTTGTGGCCCAGCGCAACGCCCTCCTCAGGCAGGTGCGGGACCGGCGGGCGTCGGCCGAATCTTTGGCCGTCTGGGAAGACCCCCTCGTCGAGGCCGGGGCTTATATCATCCTCCGCCGGGCCCGGACGGTATCCGCCCTCAACGACCTGGTCCGCCTCATCCACCCGAAGCTTACCGGCCGCCAGGAGCACCTGCGGGTCGAGTACGTCCCGGAGCTGGGCGGCCTGGCAAAGCCCCCGGAGCTTCCCCAGAATGAGGCGGAACTGGCGGAGCTTCTCCGGCGGGCCCTGCGGCGGGTCGGGGCCCGGGAGGTGGCCCTGGGAATGTCCCTGGTTGGGCCCCACCGGGACGACCTCAAGTTTTATATCAACGGGGCCGACATTAACCTCTATGGCTCCCGGGGCCAGCAGCGGACGGCGGCCCTCTCCCTCAAGCTGGCCGAGGCCGAGTTTATGCGGGCCGAAACCGGGGAATGGCCCGTCCTGCTTTTAGACGACATTTTGTCGGAGCTGGACGCCGAACGGCGCCGCCACGTCCTGGGCGGCCTGCTGGAGGCCGACCAGATGTTCATCACCGCCACCGACCTGGCGGATTTCCCGCCGGAATTTCTCGCCCGGGCGGCCCGCTTCCGGGTGGAAGCCGGCCAACTTACCCGCGAGGCCTGAGCCACCCGCCGCCCCCGGACGCTCAGCCCTTTTCCCCAAACGGGTTCGCCACCGCCGGGCGGATGGCCTTGGGCCCGCGCTTCCCCGGTCAGCCCACCCCAGACCCCCATCCCTTCGGGGTCGAGGGGCAGAACCCGACCCCCAAACGCCGCCTTGACCTGCGCAAGCCGGTGAAGAAGCCCAGGCCTCCTGGCTTCCGGGGCCCGAACCACGCCCTAGGTCGCAAGATAAACTTCCGCGGCGCCCTCTCCACACCCCCGGGAAAGCCCGCCCGACAGCGCTTTCCAGCTTAGATGCTTGCCCAAGGGACTCAGTTACGCCCCTTCGAGGCGGCGAATCTCCCCCAGCATGGCGGTCAGGACCTCCCGGCAGGCCCCCGCAAAATCCGGGCCCCGGGAGGCGTAGACGGCCTGCCGGCCCACGGCGACCAGCAGGCCCCCCGGCCGGCCGGTGCCCCCGAAGCGGACGGCGGCCGTCAGGTCGCCCCCCTGCGCCCCCACCCCCGGCACCAGGAAGGGCAGGTCGGGGACCAGCCGGCGCAGGGCCGCCAGCTCGGCGGGGTAGGTGGCCCCCACCACCAGGCCGAGGTCCCGGCCCCGGGCCCACTCCCGGGCCCGGAGGGCCACCACCTGGTAAAGGGGCCTTCCTTCCGGGCCGACGGGCAGGTCCTGAAAGTCCCGGGCCCCCGGGTTGCTGGTCCGGGCGAGCAGGTAGACGCCCCGGCCCGGGTATTCCAGGAAAGGCTCCACCGCGTCGTAGCCCAGGTAGGGGTTTACGGTCACGGCGTCGAAGGCCCAGGTCTCGAAGACGGCCCGGGCGTAGAACCGGGCGCTGTTGGGGATATCGGCCCGCTTGGCATCGGCGATAACCACAACGTCGGGGGGAACCGCCTGGCGGGTCTTTTCCAGGGCGGCCAGCCCGGGGAGCCCCTGGGCCTCGTAGAAGGCGAAGTTCAGCTTATACGCCGCCACCAGGTCGGCCGTGGCTTCCACCAGCCGAAGGTTAAATTCGACCAGACCCACCCCGACCGGCAGCCGCCCGGGGTCGGGGTCCAGGTTGAGGCAGAGGGGGCTTCGGCGGCCGGCAACGGCCTTTCCCAGTCGGGCAAAGAAACCCACGGCCTACTGCATGGGCGAATAAGGGGTGGGCTTGAGGATGTAGTTGGTAATCTTCGCCACCAGGGGCCCGTCCCGTTCGGTCTCGGCCCGGGCCTTGAGCCACTCCGGGTCGGTGGCAAAGGCGTTCCAGACCCGCTCCCGTTCGGCCAGGTTCTGCCAGGCCAGGACGTAGATTAGCTGGTTGGAGACCCCCACCACGTGCTCCCAGAAGGCCACCACCCGGATGCCGTGCTTTTCGAAAAACTTTAAGGTGATGTTGGCAAAACGGTCGTTCAGGGCCTGAAACTTGCCGGGAACGGCGTCGTAAATCCGCATCTCGTAGAGCATGGGAGCCTCCCCCTATTCCCAGTGTAGGATCCAGACGCAGAGGCCGGCCAGGACCACGGTGGCCACAACCATCGTGGCCAGCTGGGTGGGCAGAAGGTTAACATCCCGGGCCGCCCAGAGGAGGATGGCCACCATGGCCGCGGCCAGCAGGACGAACTCGACGAGGGCCGGATGTTGCTTGAGGAACCGAGCAATGCGCCGGAACATCTTTTTTAAAACCGGTAGACCCCCTCCACGGGTAAGACGAACACGGTGGCGCCCCCCACTTCCACCTCTACGGGCATGGGGATAAATACGTCGATCCCCTCCACCGGGGGCGGCAGGGGCTGGACCTGCCGGACCCGCCGCCGGCAGTTCTCTTCCACCAGCTCGAGGATTTTCGGCACCTGCTCATCCTCGGCCCCGATGAGCAGGGTCAGGTTGCCTTCCCGCAAAAATCCGCCGACGGTCTTGATCTTGGTGACCCGGAATTCGGCCTGCAGAAGCAACCGAACCAGGGTATCCGCATCGTCGGGGTTTACGATAACCAGCACCAGCTTCACGCCGGGTTATTATAGCATGGGGGTCCGGCAGGCCGGCCAGCTGGCCGGCCTGCCCCGCCGGCCGCGTGTTAAAATTCGAAAAAGACCATCACACCGAGCTAACTAAGAGGATACGCATGGTTCGTGAGGTCGAAGTTCCCGAAATCGTCGTGCGTCGTCTGCCCATTTATGTCCGCGCCCTGGCCCAGCTGGAAGCCCAGGGGGTCAAGACCATAAGCTCCCTGGAGCTCGGCCGCTATATCGGGATTACCGCCGCCCAGATTCGCAAGGACCTGAGCTATTTTGGGGAGTTCGGCAAACAGGGTCGGGGCTATGAGGTCAGCCACCTCCTCCGGGAGATAAAGCGCATCTTAGGCCTTACCCGGGTCTGGCCCATGGTGGTGGTCGGGGCCGGCCGGCTGGGGCAGGCCATCGCCAGCTACGACGGCTTTAAGCCCCGGGGTTTTGAGGTGGTCGGGGTCTTCGACAACGACCCGGCCAAAATCGGCCAGCCGGTGGGCCACCTGGTCATTCGGGATGTCTCCGAGCTTCCGGCGGCGGTGCGGGCCCATGATATCAAAATCGGCATCGTGGCCGTTCCCGCCGCCGAAGCCCAGAAGGTGGCTGACCTTATGGTCCAGGCCGGAATCAGGGCGATCCTTAACTACGCCCCTACCGCCCTGCACGTCCCGGCGGGGGTGCGGGTGGAGGATATCGACCCGGTGGTGACCCTCCAGAGCATGACCTATTACCTGGTGAACTCCGAAAGCCGGGACCCGGCGGGCACGGCCTGCCCGGGCGCCGCCGAAGGCTGAGCCGGCCGGGGTATAATATCTTTTCGGAGAGGTGGCCGAGTGGTTTAAGGCGCCCGTCTCGAAAACGGGTATGGGGTGCTGAGCCCCATCGTGGGTTCGAATCCCACCCTCTCCGCCCCGGCCCCGCCAGAACCGGGGCGGGGCTTTTTAAATCCGGTGCCGGGCGATGCGCTCCTCGTCCAGCTCCAGCCCCAGGCCCGGCCCGGAAGGGACCTCCAGCTCCCCGTCCACGAGCCGGGGCGGGTTTTTAAAAAGGCCGAAGGACCACGGCATGTACTCCACGGTGAGGCCGTTGGGGATGGCCGCGAAGATGTGGACGTGGACTTCGGGCACCAGGTGGCTCACCACCGGAACCTGGTAGGCCTCGGCCAGGGCGGCGGCCTTGAGCCATTCGGTGATACCCCCAACCCGCAGCAGGTCCACCATCATGATGTCCACCGCCCGCCCGTCCAGGAGCCGCTTTAATCCGGCCACCTCATAGTGGTATTCCCCGGCGCAGACGGGCACGTCCAGGGCCCGGGCGACCTCCGCGCTCCCGGCCAGGTCCAGCATGGGCACCGGGTCCTCCAGCCAGTAAAGGCCGTATTCCTGGAACCGCCGCCCCAGGGCGATGGCCCGCCAGGGGGTCCAGCCCTGGTTCACATCGGCCATGACCTCCACCCCCCAACCCACCGCCTCCCGGACGACCCGGACCCGCTCGACCTCCTTCTCCGGGTCGGCCTCGCCCCCAACCCGAAGCTTCACCGCCCGGAAGCCCAGGGCCACATATTCGGCCGCCTGGGCCGCCAGCTCCTCCGGGCCGTAGTTGCGCCAAAGCCCCTGGCTGGCGTAAACGGGCACCCGGTCCCGGCGGCGGCCCAGCAGGTCGGCGATGGGCAGGTCAAGCAGCTTCCCCCGGAGGTCCCAGACGGCCACGTCCAGGGCGGCCATGGCCATGGTGACAAGGCCGCCGGGCCCCACGTTGAAGGCGATCTGCCTGAGGGCATCCTGAATCTCCCCGAGGCGCAGGGGATTGCGGCCGACCAGCCCGGCCTTAAGCTCGTCGACGGCCGCCTTGAGGCTGGCGGTGTTGCGGCCGTTCAGGCTGAAGGCCCAGCCGATCCCCACCGGCCCTTCGTCGGTGCGGGCCCGGACCAGGATGTTGTCGATAAACGTAAGCTCGCCCCGGGGGTCCCGGAAGGGCACCCCCAGGGGGAGCCGGACCACTTCGGTGTCGACGGCGGTGACCCTCACCCCGGACCTCCCCGGCGGGCGGCAACCACGTTGTGGGCGGCCAGGGCCCGGACGCCCGGAAGCCGCTCCAGCAGGGCCTCCAGGCCGGCGGTCAGGGGCAGGAGGGCGGACGGAATGAAATCGGGCACAAACCCGAGCCGGTAGGCCCGGACCTCGTCCACCGGGCACCCCCGGAGGGCCGCCAGCACCTCCCCGAGGGGCACCAGCCGCTCGGCCCCGGTATCCTGGGGAATTCGCCGCATAAGCACCGGCCAGTAAGGGTTGTTGGGGTTGTGGTCCCACAGGACCACCCAGCCCCCGGGCCGGGTAACCCGGACCATCTCCCGGACGGCTTCGGCCACCCGGGCCGGGTGGGCGATGTGGTGGAGGAGGGCGACGCAGACGGTCAGGTCGAAGCTGGCGTCGAAAAAGGGCAGGTTGGTGGCGTCGGCCACCACGGCCCGCCCGGCCCCCCGGCCGACGAACCGGCCCAGCATCCCCAAGGAGATGTCCACGCCCCAGACCTCGTAGCCGAGTTCGGCCAGGGCCCGGGCCAGCCGGCCCGTCCCGCACCCCACGTCCAGCACCGCCCCGGCCGGCACCAGCCCCCGAATAAAGCGGACCCGCTTGCGCAAATAGTGGCCGACCGCCGGCTCGGGCAGGGTGGAATCGTAGCGGTCGGCGATGGCGTCGTAGTGGCCGGCCTGGGCGGCGTCGGCCGGGCCGTCGGTGAGAACGGGAATGCCCCGGCAAACCCCGAAGCGGCGGCCGCAGGCGGCGCAGACCAGAGCCTCGCCCCCCACCAGGGCCCCGGCCCGGCAGCCGGGACACCGGAAGGCCGGCAGGCTGGCAACGGCTCTTTTCAACCTACCTCGGGACATGTTACAATAAATACGGCGTAACCCCCGAGGAAATCACGTCTTAGTGTAAAGGGAGCCTGGACGGCGGCGCAAGTGGTCGAGGCGTTCGCCCTCACCAAGTGCTTTATTAATTTCTGGGCCCTCCAGGGGATTTCCCTGAAGGTTCGTCCCGGCGAGGTCCTTGCCCTGCTGGGCCCCAACGGCGCCGGTAAAACCACCACCATCCGCATCCTTTCGGCCGTCCTCAAACCCACCTCCGGCCGGGCCGTGGTTTGCGGCCACGACGTGGTCGCCGACGCCCCCAGGGTGCGGTCCCTGGTGGGGGTGCTCACCGAGCTGCCAGGTCTTTACGACCGGATGTCGGCCCGGTCGTATCTGGAGTTTTTCGGGGAGCTCCACCGGGTCCCCCGGGACCTCCTGAAGGGGCGGCTGAACGACCTTCTGGACCACTTCGGCCTCGGGCCGGTGGCCGACCGGCGGCTGGGAACCCTGAGTAAGGGGTTGAGGCAGAAAGTCGCCCTTATCCGGGCGCTGGTCCATGACCCCCGGGTGCTTTTCTTAGACGAGCCTACCTCGGCCATGGACCCCGCCAGCGCCCGGCAGGTTCGGGAGTTCATCGCCGGCCTGCGCCGCGCCGACCGGGCGATTATCATCTCGACCCACAACCTGCCCGAGGCCGAGCTTCTGGCCGACCGGATCGCGGTGGTTGCCCAGGGCCGCCTGGTGGCCGAGGGCACGGCCCCGGAGCTTAAGCGGCTCTTTGCCGGCCCGCCTACTTTTGAACTCAAGTTCACCGGCCCGGCGGAAGCCGCCCGGCGGGCCCTCAACGGGGACGTCCGGATTCTGGATTCCGCCCCCGGCCGGGTCCGCTACCAGGTGGCCGACCCGGCCCGGAATCCCGGGCTGGTGGAAAGGCTGGTCGCGGCCGGGGTGGGAATCCTGAGCCTTACGGAGGTTTCGCCCAGCCTGGAAGAGGCCTATCTGCGGATCACGGGCGGGGAGGGGCAAAGTTGACCGGCCTCCACGGGCCCCTGACCCTGGCCCGCCGGGAAATCCGGGATATCCTGGGCGACTGGCGGGTCAGCCTGCCTATGGGCATCCTTACGGCGGTGTTCCCCCTGCTTCTGGCCCTGGCCGTGGGCTGGGGTCTTCCCCTGCTGGAGCCGCTTGACGGGGGCGGGGTGGCCGGTCGGGTGGTTCCCTTCGGCCTGCTGCTCGCCGCTTTCGTCCCCATCTCTTTCAGCCTGGTCCTCGCCCTGGAAAGTTTTGCGGGCGAAAGGGACCGCAACACCCTGGAGGCCCTGCTAACCAGCCCCCTCACCGACGCCGAACTCTTCCTGGGGAAGATGCTGGCCGTGCTGACGCCCCCGTTGGGCCTCAGCCTGGCCGCCATGGGAATCTTTGCCGCCGGCCTTAAGCTGGGCGCCGGCCGGAACATCCCGCCGGATGTCCTTCTCCTGATCGGCCTGCTGAGCGTGGCCGAGGCGGTGGTGATGGTGGCCGCCGCCGTGGTGGTCTCCAGCCACGCCTCCAGCCTGCGGGGGGCCAACATCCTGGCCAGCTTTATCATCCTGCCCATGGCCGGCCTCCTTCAGCTCGAGGCCCTCCTCTTCCTCGTGGGGGCGGGGCGGGTCCTCTGGCTGGTGCTGGCCGGGCTTGGGGTCGTGGGGGTAATCCTGGTGCGGACGGGGGTCCGGGTTTTCAACCGGGAGGAACTTTTGGCCCGGGAGTACCGGAACCTGAGCCTGCGTCGGGTCGCCCGGGCCTTCTGGTCTTACCTCCAGGCGCCCCCCGGCGGCCCGGCCCCGGACCGGGTGGGCCGGATGCCCCTGCCGGTCCGGCTCTACGTCTACGACCTGCCCCAGCTGGTGCGCATCCACCGCACCCCCATCCTGGTGGTGGCCGGCCTGTTCGTGGTCGGCCTGGCCATCGGCTACTTCCTGGGAACCCAGAGCCCCTACCAGGTGAACTGGGCCAGGGTCAGGGCGGCCCTTGGGGTCGGGTCGGGCCTCCCGGAGGTGGGGTTCGGATGGATCCTGGCCCATAACCTGCGGGCGATGGCGATCACGGCCGTGCTCTCGGTCTTCAGCTTCGGGGCGGCGGCCCTCCTACTGCTCACGGCACCCTTTGTCATCGCCGGCTTCATCGCCGGGCAGGTGGCCGCCGGGGGCGAAGACCCCCTCCTGTTTCTGGCCGCCTTTATCCTTCCCCACGGCCTCTTTGAGGTCCCGGCGGCCGTTCTGGCCGGGGCCTTCTGCCTGCGGCTGGGGCTGGCCATTATGGCCCCGCCCGCCGGCCAGACCGTGGGCCAGAGTCTCCTCTTCGGCCTGGCCGACCTGCTCAAGGTCGGGCTGCTTTTGATTCCCCTGTTCGTGGCGGCGGCCTACGTGGAGGCCAATGTGACGCCCCAGGTGGTCCGGTGGGTGTACCTGGGAGGACGGTGATGGGAATGCTCAGCGTGGAAGAAGCCCTGGAGAAGGTTCTGGCCTACGTGCCGGTCCTGGGGCCCGAAGAGAAGCCCATTCTGGAGGCCCTGGGCCAGGTTCTGGCCGAGGACGTGGTTGCCGGGTTCGATATTCCCCGCTGGCCCAACTCGGCCATGGACGGCTACGCCGTCCGCTGGGAAGACATCCGGGGGGCCTCCGCCGAATCCCCCCGGGAGCTGGCCGTCACCGGGGAAGTTCCCGCCGGCCGGCCGGCCGATTTCGAGGTGGGCCCCGGCCAGGCGGCCCGCATCTTCACCGGGGCCCCGATACCCCCCGGGGCCGACACCGTGGTCCCCTTCGAACTTACGGACGAAATGCGCAACGGCCGGGTCCGGCGGGAAAAAGTCCTGGTCTTTAAAGAGCTGCCGGCCGGGGCCAACATCCGGCCGCCGGGCGAGGACGTGCGGGCCGGGGATCTGGTCCTGGGGCGGGGTCAGGTGCTGGGCCCGGCCCAGGTGGCCCTGCTGGCGGCGGTGGGCCGGCCCAGGGTCCGGGTCATCCGGCGGCCAGTGGTGGCGGTGGTGGCCACCGGCAACGAGCTCGTTCCCCCGGGGGAGCCCTTGGGCCCCGGCCAGCTCTACGACTGCAACAGCTACGGCATCGGGGCGATGGTCCGGCGGGACGGGGGCATCCCCTGGCTCCTGGGAATCGCCCCCGACGACTACGAGGCCCTGGCCGGAAAGATCCGGGCGGCCATGGCGGCCGACCTGGTGATTACTTCGGCGGGCGTCTCGGTGGGCCACTTCGACCTGGTCAAGGAGGTGCTGGCCGAGCTGGGGGAAGTGCACTTCTGGAGCATCCGAATGAAGCCGGGCAAGCCCCTCGCCTTCGGGGAGCTCATCGACCGCCGGCCCGACGGCACCGTCCGGCGGGTCCCCCACCTGGGCCTGCCGGGGAACCCGGTGAGCGCCCTGGTGACCTATGAGCTTTTCGGCCGCCCGGCCGTCCTGAAGCTGATGGGAAGGGCCCATTTCGGCCGGCCGGTAATAACGGCGGTGGCCGCCGAGGAGATCCCCGGGGACCGGCGCCGGGTCTACGCCCGGGTTATCGTCCGCCGGGAGGCCGACGGCCGGTATGTGGCCCGGCTTACGGGGCCCCAGGGCTCCGGGATCCTGACGTCGATGGCCCGGGCCAACGGGCTGGCGGTGGTTCCCGAAGACTGCCCCGGCATCAAGGCCGGGGAAACCGTTCAGGTTATCCTCTTGCACTGGCCGGACAGCGACGAAGCTCTGGAATGGAGTCAAAGATGATTTACAGTGCCCACGATTTCAAATTTAACCCGCCCCGCAAGGTTGCCTTCGCACGCCGCATCCTTGTTAAACCGGACGCGTCCATGGTGGCCGCCCACCCGGCGACGACCAGCCGGGAGACGCTGGCGGCGGTGGTGGCCGGCATCCGGCGCCACTCCGACGCCGACATCATCTTCCTGGAGGGCCCCAGCGTTCCCGACCGGGCCCACGAAATCTTCCGGCAGCTCGGCTACGATTTTCCGCGGGTCATCTCCGTGGACGTTCGGGACTGCAGCTACGTGGAGGTCGAAAATCTGCTTCCGAAACCCTTTGTCCTTCAGAGCATCTGGGTGCCCAACGTGGTGCTCTCGTGCGACTTTCTCATCTCCGTCTGCAGTTTCCGGGTGGTGGACGAGACCACCTGCGGCTTTACGCTGAAAAATATGCTGGGTCTGCTGCCGGCGGCCAAGTACGGCCCGGGGCTCAGCCTGCTGAGGGAGAAGTTCCACCGGCTGGACCTCCACGGCCTCATCGCCGACCTTTACTTTACCCTGCCCTGCGACCTCGGCGTCATCGATAGCCGGCTACGCCAGGTGGGGGGCCGGGTGGAGCCCTTCGGCCGGGTCTTCGTGGGCGACCCGGCCGAGGTGGACGCCCGGGCCGCCCAGCTCGTCGGCTTCCGGGCCCGCTACCTGGACCTCATCGAAATGGGCCGGAGCATGCTCCTGCAGCGGGACAGCGTGGAAAACGTCGAGGCCCCCTCGGCCAACGACTGAGGGGAGGGACCAGCCCGGATGCCCCGCCGATTTGGCCTGGGTCACGTCGACCGGATCAGGGCCGAGGCTTTCGGCCTGCCCGGTCAGCGCACCTTCCGGCTGACCGTGGAAAGCGGCCCCTGCCAGGCCTTTTTGTGGGTGGAGCGGGAACAGCTCGAGGCCCTGAGCCTGGCCATAAACGAGCTTTTGGGGCTGGTGCGTAGCGGCGTCGGCCGCCGCGGGAGCAGCCCGCCCGAGGAAGGGGTCTACCAGATCGAGTTTAAGGTGGGCCAGCTGGCCATCGGCTACGACGAACGCCGGGACCTCTTTGTCATCGCCGCCGACGCCGCCGAAGACGAAGAGGGCCTGCAGGTCCAGGCCGTGAGCCTGCTGGTGGACCGGGAACAGCTGGAGGCCCTGGACCGGGAGATTCAGGAGATCCTGGCCGCCGGCCGGCCCCGCTGCCCCCTCTGCCACCTGCCCATCAACCTGGGGGAGACCCACGTCTGCCCCCGGAGCAACGGCCACCTGGGAGACCTCATCGAGTAGCCGGAAGGGTCGCCTTCAGCCGACGGGCGGGTGGCGCCGGTGCCAGTCGGTCCGGAGCTGGTAGGCGTGGGCCACGCCCAGAATCCGTTCCTCGGCGAAGGCCGCCCCGGTGAATTGAATCCCCGTGGGCAGGCCGTTTTGGCCGAAGCCGTTGGGAACGCTTATTCCCGGCAGGCCGGCCACGTTCTCGGCGGCGCTGATGGGCACCCCGGCCGTCCGGGGAGGGAAGTAGGTCCGAAAATCCTGGTCGACCCGCCCGGCCACCGTCAGCCGCGAGGGGCTCACCACGGCATCGTAGGGGTCGAAAAGGCCGTTAAGGAGCCTTACGGCCTTCTTCCGGAGGCGGAGGGCCCGCAGGTAATCCTTGGCCGGAACGACCAGGTAGACATAGGGCCGGTAGCGGTCCTCGGGGGCGGTGAGCTCGGCCACCCGGCCCGAGGTTATAAAGTCCTCGAAAACCGACCCCGCCTCGGCGAAAAGGATGGTTCCGGCCAGCCCGTTGAAGGGCAGGTCGGGAAGTTCCACCTCTTCGAGGGCGCAGAATTCGGCCAGAACCCGCAGGCTCGCCTCGAAGTTTTGGGCCACCTCCGGCTGGGCGTTTTCGGCCGCCCCTTTCAGCACCCCGACCCGGAACCGCCGGCCGGGGTCGGGAGGTTCCCAGCGGAAGGGCCGGTCCACGGTGGTGGGGTCGGCCGGGTCGGGGCCGGCGATGGCCTCCAACACGATGCCGCAGTCGTCGGCCGTAAGGCCCATCGGCCCGACCTTGTCCAGGCTCCAGCTTAAGGGCATGGCCCCGAACCGGCTAACCCGGCCGAAGCTGGGCCGCAGGCCGCTTACGCCGCAGAAGGCCGAAGGGGTGATAATCGAGCCCCAGGTCTCGGTGCCCAGGGCGAAGGGGACGAGGCCGGCGGCCACCGCCGAGCCGGGCCCGTTAGACGAACCCCCGCTCCAGAACTCCGGGTTCCAGGGGTTCTTTCCCGCCCCGGTGAAGGCCGCATCGGGCTGGGTGTAGCCCATACCCCCGGCCAGCTCCACCGTGGCCAGCTTTCCCACCAGGACGGCCCCGGCCTCCCGAAGCCGGCGGATGACGGCGGCATCGTAATCGAAACGCTGCTCCCGAAAGGGGGCCGCCCCCCAGGTGGTGGGATAGCCGGCCGCCGCCAGCAGGTCCTTCGCCCCGTAAGGGATACCGTGGAGGAGGCCCCGGTCCCGCCCGGCCCCAAGCTCGGCTTCGGCCTCGGCCGCCTCCCGCAGGGCCCGCTCCCGGGTGAGGGTCACCAGGGCGTTATAGGCCGAACCCAGCCGGCCCAGTCGGTCCAGGAAATACTCGGCCAGCTCGGTGGGCCGGGTCTCCCCCGACCTTATCCGCCGGGCAAGCTCCCGGACAGGCTGAAAGGCGAACTCAGCCCCCATCGGGCCGGGCCCGGAAGACGAAGTCGGGCTCGTCGGTAAAGTCGAGGGGATAGCGCCGGAGCTCGGCCGCCCGCTCCGCGTTCGCCTGGAGCCGGGCGCGCAGGTCGGCCTCGTCCTCCGGGCGGATGCGGCCGGGGAAGGTCGCCTTGAGGAGGGCGAGCAGTTCCTCCACCTGAAAGTTGGGGTCAGGCAACGGCTCGGTCATCTTTCGGCCGTCATATTATACCCTGGCCGGCCGAAGGGCGCTTCGGACGATCCCCCGCAGAACGAAAAGCAGGTTTTCGGGCCGCTCGGCAATTCGGCGGGCAAAGTAGCCGTACCAGTCGTGCCCGTAGGGGACGTAGGCCCGGGCCGTGTAGCCCTCCCGGGCCAGGGCCCGCAGGAGGTCGGGGCGGACCCCGTAAAGCATCTGGAACTCGAAAAGCTCCCGGCCGATGCCCGCCTGGGCCGTCCACGCCTTCAGGTGGGCGATTATCCCCTCATCGTGGGTGGCGATGGCGGTGTAGTTTCCGGCGCCCAGGTTGCGGCGGGCCAGCTTTAAGTAGTTTTCGTCCACCTGCCTTTTGCTGGGGAAGGCGACCTTGGGCGATTCTTTATAAGCCCCCTTCACCACCCGGATGTTGGGCCGCAAGGGCAGGAGGCTTTCCAGGTCCTGCTCGCTCCGCCGAAGGTAGCTCTGCAGAACGATCCCCACCTGGTCGTACCCTTCGGCCCGGAGCCGCCGGTAGAGCCTTAAGGTTACGTCCACGTGGGCCGAGTCCTCCATGTCGATGCGGATAAAACAGCCCCGCAGCCGGGCCCGCCCCAGGATTTCGCCGAGCTGGCGAAAGGCGAATTCCTCCCCGATGTCCACCCCGAGGGCGGTAAGCTTAACCGAGACGTACCGGGCCCAGGGGCGGTCGGCCACCGCGTCGACCAGCTCCAGGATCTGGTCCTTAAACCGGCGGGCCAGCTCCTCGGCCGTAACCATCTCCCCCAGAAGGTTTAAGGTGCTGAAGACGCCCTCTTCGTGGAGCCGGTCGGCGACCCGGAGGGCGTCGGCTAAAGTTTCGCCGGCGACAAAACGTAAAGCCAGCCTTCGGCCGTTGACGGTAAGGAGCCTGCGGACCGCCGGGTTGCCCGCAATGCCCAGGACCACGGTCCGGTAGGTCGTCGTGGGGTCCAACGGGATCGCCACCGCCAGGGTAGATTATAAACCAGGAGGGTGGGGGTCGGGTTGCGCCGGCCTTAAACCGGCCGTATACTGCTAACGGACGCCGACGTAGCTCAGCGGTAGAGCAGCCGCCTCGTAAGCGGCAGGTCGCGGGTTCGAATCCCGCCGTCGGCTCTAAACATCCGGTCCGCCGGGAGGCTTCCGTGGGCAAACTTCTGGAAAAGCTGCGCCGGGCCGTCCGGCCCGAGGCCCCAAGGCCCCTGGGCTTCGGCCGCGTCCCGACCGTCACCGTCCGGGTGCCCCCCATCGTCCTCATCGGCCGCCTGGAGATCTGGAATCCCGACCTGGTCGGCCGCCTTAAGGCGGCCGGAATCGACACCTTAATCCTTCCGGGCGGTGAGGGCCCCCCGGAAGCCGAAGCCCTGGCCGGCCTCACCTGGGGGGTGGAACTGGCCGGCGCGCCGACGGCCGAGCTGGTGGGCCGCTACCTGGCGGCCGGGGCCGACTTTGTCCTCCTCGACCCCACCGCCCCGGTGGAGCTTCTCGGCCCGGAGGGGGGCCGCTATCTCCGCCTCACCCCAGATTTTCCCGACGGCCTGCTCCGGTCCCTGGACCTCCTGCCCGTGGAGGGCTTCTGCCTGCGGGTCCCGGCGGGGGCCGAACCCCTTACGGTTTCGGACCTGACGGTCTTCCTGAAGTTTGCGGCCGTCAGCCGCAAACCGGTCCTTTACGAGCCCGGGGGTCTGCCGAGCCCCGCTCAGCTTCCGGCCCTCCGGGAGGCCGGGGTGGTGGGGCTGGTGGTGCCGGCCGCGGCCGACCGCCTGGAGGAGCTGGGCCGACTTCAGGAGGCTGCCGATAAACTGCCCCGGCGCAGGGCCGCCGGCCCGGAAGAGCCCGTCGTCACCGTTCCGCCCCCGGCGGCCCCCGCCCCGACCCCGGCCGTCCCGACCCCCGAGCCCGACGAGGACGAGGAATAGCCGGGCCGAAGCCGGCCCTTTCCACGAAACCCCGCCTTCGACCCCCGGCCCTGGGGAAAATTCGGCCCAAAACCCCAACCGCCGACGGCCGCGGCCCCCAATATACTTGGGAATACGGATACGGCCCGCCGTTGACAGCAAGCCGGCCCACGGCTATAAATAGAACAGGAGTTCTGCCATGAAGGTTTATTTTCTTCAAGACGTGCCCGGGGTGGCCCGGGCCGGGGAAATCAAAGAGGTGGCCGAGGGCTACGCCCGCAACTATCTTATCCCCCGGCGCCTGGCGGTGGTGGCAACGGAGGCCGTCATCGAGCAGGTGAGGGCCAGGCAGGCGGCCGAGGCCCGGCGGGCCGCCCGGGAGGCGGAGGAGCTCCGGGAGCTGGCCGCCCGGCTGGAGGGACTCACCGTCACCCTTCAGGCCCGGGCGGGCAAAGAGGGGCGCCTTTACGGGTCGGTGACGGCCGCCGACATCGCCGCGGCCATCTCCGCCCAGGTGGGCCGCCCCATT
Source organism: Dehalococcoidia bacterium (assembly GCA_034434875.1). Lineage (GTDB taxonomy): Bacteria > Chloroflexota > Dehalococcoidia > JAUQQI01 > JAUQQI01 > JAUQQI01. Next base: position 43,718 of record DAOTYJ010000094.1, read on the forward strand.
GACCGCCGCCGGGTGGAGCTGGCCGAGCCCATCCGCAAGACCGGCGAGTACCGGGTGGTGGTCCGGCTGGGGCGGGACCTGGCCCCCCGGGTCAACGTGGCGGTGGTGGGCCGGGAGGAGTAAGCCTTGGCCCAGGAGCGGCTGCCCCCCCACGACCTCCAGGCCGAGGAGGCGGTGCTGGGGGCCATCATGCTCGACCCCGAGGGCATTCTCCGGGTGATAACTTTCCTAAAGCCCGACGACTTTTACAACCCCGCCCACCAGCTCATCTACGGGGTTTGCGTCGACCTCTACGACCGGGGCGAGGGCCTCAGTCCCGTCACCGTGGCCCACGAGCTCAACCGGCGGGGCAAGCTGAGCGAGGCCGGGGGGGTGGCCTACCTGCACCGGCTGGTGGCGGCCGTTCCCTCCACCCTCCACCTGGAGGATTACGCCCAGATCGTCCACCGGTGCGCCGTCTACCGCCGCCTCCTCCAGGCCGCCGCCGAAATCGCTACCCTCGCCTACGAGGGGGGACCCAGCGTCGATTCCGTCCTGGCCCGGGCCGAGCAGGCCCTCTTCAGCGTGCGCCGGGCCGAAAGCCTGACCGGCTTCGTCCACATCCGGCAGGTCCTGGAAAAATACCTGGAAGAGGCCATCCTCTCCCCGCCCACCCCGGCCCCCGGGGAGCTCCCCCACGTCCTCACGGGCTTCGTCGAGGTCGACAAGATCCTGGGCGGCCTCCAGCGCTCCGACCTCATTATCTTGGCCGCCCGGCCCGGCCTGGGAAAATCCAGCTTTGTCCTAAATATTGCCCACCATGCGGCCATGCGGCAGGGGGCCTGCGTGGCCATCTTCAGCCTGGAGATGTCCAAGGAGCAGATCGCCCACCGGCTCATCGCCATCGAGGCCGGGGTCGACTCCCAGCGAATCCGGCTCGAACAGCTTTCCGACGCCGAAAGGCGCCGGGTTATGGCCGCCATCGGGGTGCTGGCCGAGGCCCGAATTTATGTCGACGACACCCCGATGATCCCCATCGTCGAAATTCGGTCCCGGGCCCGCCGCCTGCACAGCGAGCACCCCATCGACCTCCTGGTCGTGGACTACCTTCAGCTGGCCCGGGGTAGCGGCCGCTCCGACAACCGGGTCCAGGAGATTAGCGAGATCTCCCAGGGCCTCAAGGGCCTGGCCCGGGAGCTTAATATCCCGGTCCTGGCCGTCTCCCAGTTATCCCGGGCGGTGGAGGCCCGCTCCCCCCACATCCCCATGCTTTCGGACCTGCGGGAATCGGGCAGTCTGGAGCAGGACGCCGACGTGGTCATGTTTATCTACCGGGAAGATGTTTACTATACTGAGAAAGAATGGGAGCGCCGCTTCCCCAACAAGCCCTACCCGAAGGGCATCGCCGACATCATCATCGCCAAGCACCGCAACGGTCCCACCGGCCAGGTGAGTCTGCTTTTCTTCGACCGGCTCACCAAGTTCGTCAACCTGGAGCTTACCCGGGGAGGCCCGTATAACTGATGGAGAGCTTCGCCTTCATTCTCCGCCGGCTGGCCCGGGGGGGCGAGGCCTCCGGGGGTGACGGGTCGGGTGTCCCCGACGAGGGCCCGGAGCCCTTCGAAGGGGCCTGCCCCCTCTGCAAGGGGGCCGGTTACGTTTACCGGGACGTTCCCGTCGACCACCCCGACTTCGGCAAGGCCGTCCCCTGCGAGTGCACCGCCCGCCAGTTCGAGGCCCGGCGGCGGGAGATCCTGCGCCAGCGGAGCAACCTGGGGCCCTTCGAGCGGCTCACCTTCGAGAACCTCCGGCCGGAAGGCCGCACCGACGACCCCTTAGAGCAGGCCCGGTTTCGCAACGCCTACGAGGCCGTCCGGGCCTACGCCGAAAATCCCGAGGGCTGGCTGGTCCTTACCGGGGCGAGCGGCACCGGCAAGACCCATCTGGCGGCGGCCATTGCCAACCGCGCCCTGGACCGGGGGCTGGCCGTCTACTTTGCCGTCACCCCGGACCTGCTCGACTACCTGCGGGCAACCTTCGGGCCGTCCAGCGAGGTAAGCTACGACGAGCTCTTTGAATACCTGCGGCAGGTGGACCTGCTGGTGCTGGACGATTTCGGCGCCCACGCCGGAACCCCTTGGGCCCACGAAAAGCTCTTTCAGCTTATTAATTACCGCTATGTTGCCCGCCGGCCGACGGTGGTCGTGGTGGCCGGGCCCCTGGACCTCTTGGCGGACCGCCTCCGGATGCGCCTGACCGACCGGGAGCTTTCCCGGGTGGTGGAGCTGGGGCCGGTTCGGCCCGCCCTTCGGGCCGGCCTTTTCGACCCCCTCCAACTCGAACTGATAAAGCAGATGACCTTTGAAAATTTCGAGCTCCGGGGCGACCTCGACCCGGAGGAGGCCGAGAGCCTGGCCACGGCCTACGAGCTGGCCCGAAATTTTGCCGAAAACCCCGAAGGCTGGCTCGTTTTTCTCGGAACCTGTGGGTGCGGCAAGACCCATCTGGCGGCCGCCATCGCCAACTACCGCCTGCGCCGCCGCCAGCCGGTGGTCTTTGCCGTCGTCCCCGACCTCCTGGACTACCTGCGGTCTACGTTTAACCCGGACAGCCGGATCACCTACGACGAGCTTTTCGAGGGCCTGCGCACCGCCCCCGTCCTGATCCTGGACGACCTGGGGGCCCACTCTTCAAGCCCCTGGGCCCAGGAGAAGCTTTACCAGCTGATAAATTACCGCTATAATGCCCGGCTGCCGACGGTGATAACCAGCAACCACCGCCTGGAAGACGTGGACCCCCGGCTGGCCTCCCGGATGAGCGACCGCCGCCTGAGCACGGTGGTTACCATCCTGGCCCCGGACTACCGCATCGACCGCCAGGAGCACCCGCCCGACCGCCGCTCCCGCCGGCCGGCCTAAATCCAGCCCCGGCGCCGAAAGACCGTAAACAAGGCCGCCCCCACCGCGGCCATAAGCCCGAGGGCGAAGACAAACCCGAAGGCCGACTCCCCGTCGGGGGGCACCAGCCGGTAGTTCATCCCGTAAATGCCGGCGACCAGGCCGGCGCTCATCAAAATCGTCGAAAGCACCGTAAGGGTCTGCATCGTCTGGTTGAGGCGATTGGACACCTGCGACAGGTAAGCTTCCGTAAGGCCCATCAGCAGCTCGTGCTGCATCTCCAGATTTTCCACGACCCGGAGTATATGGTCATAGACGTCCCACAGGTACCGGGCCGCCTCGGGGCCGAGGGCGTCCCGGTGCCGGTGGATAAGCAGGCTCAGGGCGTCCCGTTCGGCCCCAAAAAGCCGCCGCAGCCCGAAGGCCAGCTTACGCAGGCCAAAGAGGCGGCCCAGTTGGGGACGACCGGGCGAGTCAAGGATACCCTCCTCGATAAGGCCGAGCTCTTCGGCCAGGCGGTCCACCACATCGAAATATTCGTCCACCGCCGTATCCAGCCAGGCGTGGACCAGGGCCGCCCGCGGGTCTGAAATCCGGTCGAGGTTCGAGCGCCACCCTTCGAGGACCTCATCCCGGGGCCAGAGGGGACCGCGGTGAAAACTCACCAGGTAGTGCGGGCCGATAATCAGGGCACATTCAAGGGATTCAGGGCCGGCCTCCCTGGGAAGCCACCGGGTGGGGTAAAAAAACCAGAAACCCGTACTCGGGGTATTCTTCGAATTTGGGGCGCCGGCCGCCCCGACACACGCCCTCCACCACTAGCCCGTGGAGGCCGAAGCGGCCGGCCACGGCCTCGACCTCCCCGTCGGCCGGGTCGGTGACGTCGAGCCAGAAGGGAATTCCCGCAGGCAGTCGGCTGAGGGCCCCGGGGTCGGCCAGGGTTTCGGGACGCCCGTCCTCAGCGGGGCTAACGGTCAGCTCAAGGGTCACACCGGCCTAAAGGACCCTTTCGAGAAAGTCCACCAGGAGCCGGTAAGTCCGGATTTTCTGCTCGATGTCGTTGCTGCCGTGGCCTTCGTCTTCAAACTCGACGTACTCAAAGTCAACCCCCTCCCGGTAGCCCAGCTCCAGCAGGCGGTCCCGGAAGATTCGGGACTGCTCCACCGGACAGCGGGGGTCGTTCGCCCCGTGGACGATAAGCAGTTTGGCCCGCAGGTTCTGGGCAAAGTTTATCGGGCTCCGCTCGGCCCACAGGTCGGCATTGGCTTCGGGGTCGCCCATCTGTTCCCGGAGAAAATATTTAAAGTGTTCCATGCTGGACTCGTACATTCGCTTAAGGTCGGTTATCCCCACCCAGGCCACGGCCGCCCGCCAGAGCTCCGGCTTCTTGGTAACGGCCATAAAGGTCATGTAGCCGCCGTAGCTTCCCCCAAAGACTACCAGCCGCTCCGGGTCCACGTAATCAAGGCCTTTAAGGTATTCGGCCCCGGCGGCCACATCCTCCAGGTCGATGCCGCCCCAATCCTTAAGGGCCGCGTCCCGGAAGGCCACCCCGTAGCCGGTGCTTCCCCGGATGTTCGGTGCCAGCACCACAAAGCCCCGGTCGACCAGGAGCTGGGCGAAGGGGTCGAAGGCTAGGAACCACTGGGCCGTGGGGCCTCCGTGGACGTGGATGAGGGCCGGAAGGCGGGCGCCCGCCGGAATCTCCCGGGGCCGGTAAAGGATGGCCGGAATGGGGGTCCGGTCAAAGCTCGGGTAGTAGATGTGCTCGGCCCCGACGAAAATATCCGGGTCGAAGGGGCCGTATTCGGCCGGGATCAAAGTCTCCGTTCGGCCCGTGGCCAGGTCGTAGGCGAGGAGGGCGGGCCGGGTGGTCGGGGTGGTGTAGGTCAAAATTAGCCGCGAGTCGTCCCGGGCAAAGGCCGACCCCAGGGCGACCCCGGCCGGCAGCTCCGGCAACCGCCCAGCCCCCGTCTCCAGGTCGTACACCACCGGCCGAATCTGGGCCTGCTGATTGCGGAGGGCCAGCAGGTAGCGGCCGCTTCGGGAGAACTGGACGGCCGTCTCTTCGACGTCCTCCGGGCCGAGCCACCGGACGGACCCCGTGGCCAGGTCGAGAATTCCGGCCCGTCGGACCCCGAAGGCGTCGCTACTCACCGCCAGCCGGCGGCCGTCGGGATGCCAGGCCACCAGGTAATCCTGGGACCCCGGCCGGACGCTGAAGACTTTCTTAAGGCCGCTCCCGTCCGGCCGGAGGATATACCCGTCCCGGTTCTTGAGGTTGGTCGGGTCGTCGTTAGTCACGATGGCCACCCACTCCCCGTCGGGGCTCCAGAACCCGCCCCAAACGGGGAACGGGGAGCGGGTGAGGGGAATGTATTCGGACCCGTCGGCCCGGAGCTTCCAGAGGTTGAGCTGGCCCGGCCGGTCGGGGACCTCGGGCAGTCGGCGGTTCGTGAGCACCGTAAGCCAGCCGTTGTCGGGGCTGAACTCCACGGGGTATTCCTGACAGGTGGGGTCGGAGGTAAGCTGGACCACCTCCCCCGTCTCGGTATCCAGTCGGTAAAGGTCGTGCTGCTCGTTGCCCTGGAAGTCCTTGGCAAAGACGATGAAGCGGTCGGAGCGGTCCCAGGCAAAACCGGCCCGGATAGCCCGGGGCACCTCCCCGCGGCTCACCTGCCGGGCTTCCCCCGCCCGCAGGTCCAGCACATAGAGCTCAAAGCGGCCCGTCCTGTCCCAGTAGACGGCCAGCTTATCCCCCGACCAGGAGACGGTGGGCAGCACGAACGTAGGCAAGCGAGCAAGGTCTTCCACCCGGATATGGCCGGCGCGGGCGGGGCGATTAACCATCTGGTTGCACCTCACCTTCGGTGGTCTGGCGTCTAAAGTATCGGCTGCCGGCGCCGCCCCGGTCAAGGCCGGCCCGGTTTGACGGGGAACCCGGGACCTGCGAAACTTTTAAAAGAGGCTGGCTTTCACCTCGGCGCCGAGCCTTTAACCGCACAGGAGGTCTACCTTTGGGCAAGATTAATGTCGCCATAATTGGGGTCGGCAACTGCGCCTCCGCCCTGGTCCAGGGGGTTTATTTTTACAAAGACGCCCCCGAAAACGGCTTCGTCCCCGGCCTGATGCACGTCAACCTGGGGGGCTACCACGTTCGGGACATAAATTTCGTTGCCGCCTTTGACATCGACGTAAACAAGGTTGGCCGCGACCTTTCTGAGGCCATCTTTTCGCCCCCAAATAACACCTATAAATTCTGCGACGTCCCCTACCTGGGGGTCCGGGTGGCCCGGGGAATGACCCACGACGGCATTGGCAAGTACTTAAGCAACGTCATCCGGAAGGCCCCGGGGCCCACCGACGACATCGTGGGCATCCTCCGGGAGACTAAGACCGACGTGGTCGTCTCCTTCCTGCCGGTGGGGGCCGAAGAGGCCACCAAATGGTACGTGGAGCAGGTGCTGGCCGCCGGCTGCGGCTTTGTCAACTGCATCCCCGTCTTCATCGCCCGGGAGCCGTACTGGCAGAAAAGGTTCAAAGACCGGGGCCTTCCCATCATCGGCGACGACGTCAAATCCCAGGTGGGGGCCACCATCACCCACCGGGTGCTCACCCGCCTGCTTCGGGAGCGGGGGGTAAAAATCGAGCGGACGTACCAGCTCAACTTTGGGGGCAACACCGACTTTCTCAACATGCTGGAGCGGGAGCGTCTCGAGTCCAAGAAAATCTCTAAGACCGAGGCGGTAACCTCCATGCTCGACTACCCCCTGCCCCCCGAGGCCGTCCACGTGGGCCCCAGCGACTACGTGCCGTGGCTGGGCGACCGCAAGTGGTGCTACATCCGGATCGAGGGGACCACCTTCGGCAACGTCCCCCTCAACATTGAGCTCAAGCTTGAGGTCTGGGACAGCCCCAACTCGGCCGGGGTGGTTATCGACGCCATCCGGTGCTGCAAGCTGGCGATGGACCGGGGCCTGGCCGGGGCCATTGTGGCCCCCTCGGCCTACTTCATGAAGTCGCCCCCCGTCCAGATGCCCGACGACGAGGCCCGGCGTCGGGTCGAAGAGTTTATAATCGGCCTCGACAGCACCGTGGCCGCCCCGGAGGGCCCCCAGCGGCCGGTGGAAGTTTAAGCCTTAAGGTTTCGCCTTGGGACGCCTCCTGGTGGTTCTACCCTACGACCTGGCCCACCCCGGCGGGGTCGTATCCCACGCCGTAAGCCTCGCCCGGGCCCTGCGCCGGCTGGGCTGGGACCCGACCCTGCTCGCCCCGGCCTCCCGGCCGGACCGACTCCCCCCGGACCTGCCGGTAGTTACCTGCGGCAAACCTTTGCCCGTCCCCGCCAGCGGTTCGGTGGCCCGCATCGGGCTCACGGTCCGGGGCTGGCTGGGGGTCCGAAGGTTTCTGCGGGCGGCGGCCTTCGACGTGGTCCACCTCCACGAGCCTTTGGTCCCCGTTCTGCCCTTCGCCGTCCTGGAATACTCCCGCAGCATCAACGTGGCCACCTTCCACGCCGCCTGCGGCAGCCGGACCTCGACCCCTAACCTGGGCTACCGGCTGGCCGGGTTTCTGGTCCGGCGCTGGTACCACCGGCTGGACGGCCGGATCTGCGTATCGGAGACAGCCCGCCGCTTTGTAAGCAGTTTCTTCCCCGGCGAATACCGGGTAATTCCCAACGGGGTCGACTTCGGCCGCTTTGCAAGCCTGCCCCCCAACCCCCACCCCGAACCGACCATCCTCTTCGTCGGCCGCCTGGAGCGGCGCAAGGGCCTGCCCGTCCTCCTCGAGGCCTTCCGCCTGGTGAAAGGCCGGCTGCCCACGGCCAGGCTTGAGGTGGTCGGGCCGGACGGGGGCCTCCGGCGGCGGGCCGAGGATTACGTCCGGCGCCACCGGCTCGACGGGGTCGAGTTTTTGGGGTTTTTGTCTGACGACGAGGTCGCCCGCCGCTACCGCCGGGCCTGGGTCTTCTGCGCCCCGGCCGTCGGGGGCGAAAGCTTCGGCCTGGTCCTCCTCGAGGCGATGGCCGCCGGGCTGCCCGTGGTCGCCTCGGACATTCCCGGCTACCGGGAGGTGGCCGGCCCGCCGAAGGCCGGCGGGGCCGTCCTGGTCCCGCCCCGGGAGCCCGCAAGGCTGGCGGCCGAGCTTTCAGCCCTCCTGACCGAACCCGACCGGCGGGCGGAGCTGGGCCGCCGGGGGCAGGCGTGGGCGGCCCGATTCGACTGGGCCCGGGTGGCCCGACAGGTGCTGGAAGTCTACGCCGCCGCCGGCCGGCCGGCGGCCCAGCCGGCCCGGCCCGAGCGGCTCGTCCTGGCCTCGGGCCCGTGACCGCCGCGAAACTGCGGCCCCTCTCCAACCGGATTCTCAACCCGGTCCTCCGACTGCTGGCCGCCGCCGGGGTGAGCCCCAACCTGGTTACCCTCGCCGGCTTCGGCCTCAGCCTGGGGGCGGGGCTTTTCGTCCTGGCCGGCCACAAGGTCCCGGCCGGTCTCGTCTTCTGGCTGGGAGGATTAACCGACCTGCTGGACGGCGGCCTCGCCCGGCTGACGGGTAAAACCACCCGGTTTGGGGCCTTTCTAGATTCGACCCTGGACCGGCTTTCGGAGGCCGCCGTGCTGGGGGCCCTGGCCCTGGTCTTTGCCCGGGGCGGGGATGAGGCGGGGGTCGGCCTGGCCTTTGGGGCCGCCGTTTTCGGCCTGCTTACCAGCTACGTCCGGGCCCGGGCGGAAGGGCTGGGCCTCAAGGCCAGCGTCGGCCTGGCCGACCGGGGGGTTCGGGTGGCCCTGCTGGGGGCGGGGCTCATCCTCGGCCCGGTGAGGGAGGTTCTGGGCCTTCTGACCTTGCTGGGCGCCCTGACCACCCTCCAGCGCATCCTCTACGTCCGCCGCCAGGCCCCAAAGGATTAAACGTACCCCGCCTGACCCCGGGGTTCGGTCACCCCCTTCGCCCGGAGTTCGGCGACCTCTTCCGGGCCGAAACCGTACTCCCGCAACACCTCCTCGGTGTGCTCCCCCAGCATGGGCGCCGGCCGCACCACCCGGCCCGGGGTGGCGCTCAGCTGGACGGGGACCCCCATCTGCCGGATCCGGCCGAGTTTCGGGTGCCGGAGCTCGACGACCATCCCGTTGTGCTTCACCTGGGGGTCGTCGAAGAGGGCCTCGATGGTCCGGACCGGGGCGGCGGGTACGTCGTGGGCCTCGAGGACTTCCAGCCACTCGGCCGTGGTCCGGGTAAGCAGGATATCCTGCAAAATCCCCAGCAGTTCCTCCCGGTTCTGGTAGCGGGCCGGCTGGGTGGCAAACCTGGGGTCCTCGGCGAAGGCCTCGATATCCAGGGCCCGGCAGAGGTTCCGCCAGAACCCGTCGTTGCCGCAGGCGATGAAAATCCACCCGTCGGCCGTCTGAAAGAGCTGGTAGGGCACCAGGCCGGAGCCGGGGCGGAAGGGCTCGGGGTCGTCCTCCAGCCGGAGGAAGGGCCAGGCCTGGATGGCGATGACGGCGTTCAGCAGGGAGGTTTCCACCCGCTGGCCCAGGCCGGTCCGCTCCCGGACGTAGAGGGCGGCCGCCACCCCGTAGGCCGCCAGGGCGGCCGCGTAGTAGTCCGAGACGGCGACCCGGAGAAAGACCGGCGGGTTTCCCGGGCCGCCCTGGCCGGCCATAACCCCGCCCAGGGCCTGAAGGAGGGGGTCGAAGGCCGGCTTCTGGCTATAGGGGCCCGTCTGCCCGTAGCCCGAGACCGAGCAGTAGATAATCCGGGGGTTAAGCTCCCGAAGCTTGTCGTAGCCTACCCCAAGGCGGTCGGCCACCCCCGGCCGGTAGTTCTCCATAACCACGTCCGCCTGCTTCACCATCCGGTAGAAGGCGGCCAGGCCGTCGGGATGCTTGAGGTCCAGAACGATCCCCCGCTTGTTGCGGTTCCAGGCCAGAAAGCCGCGGGTTACCCGGAAAGGGTCGCCGGTGGGGCTCTCGACCTTGACCACATCGGCCCCCAGGTCGGCCAGCCAGGTGGCCGCAAAGGAGCCGGCGATGTAGCTGGTCAGGTCCAGAACTTTGATACCTTCGAAGGCGTGGCGGACCATCGGCCAGGACCTCCCCATTCTACCCGAGGGACTTCTATCCCCGCAACCGTTTGACTTCTGCTGTTAAATATGACCAAAATGAACCCGGAGGTTGGAAGGAACCGATGGTAGCCGAACCGACGGACAACCGGCTGGAGCGCGCCCTCTTTGAGGTTAAAAAGATAATCGTCGGGCAAGAGCACCTGCTGGAGATGATGCTGGTGGCCCTGCTGGCCCGGGGCCACCTCCTCATCGAGGGGGTCCCCGGCCTGGCCAAGACCCTGGCCGTGAAGACCCTGGCCCAGGTGGTTGGGGGGACCTTTAAGCGGATTCAGTTCACCCCGGACCTGGTCCCGGCCGACCTGGTGGGAACCCGGGTTTATAACCAGCATACCGGGGAATTCACCACCCAGCTGGGGCCGGTCTTCGCCAACCTGGTGCTGGCCGACGAGATCAACCGGGCCCCGGCCAAGGTTCAGAGCGCCCTCCTCGAGGTGATGCAGGAGCACCAGGTCACCATCGGCAACGAAACCTACCGGGTGCCCGAGCCCTTCTTCGTGATGGCCACCCAGAATCCCATCGAGTCGGAGGGAACCTACAACCTCCCCGAGGCCCAGGTCGACCGCTTCATGTTTAAGGTCGTCATCGACTACCCGACCCGGCTGGAGGAGGCGGCCATCGTGGCCCGGGTCACGGCCGAGCGCCTGCCCGAGGTGACCCAGGTTCTTACCCCCCAGGACCTTATCCGGTTTCAGCAGGTGGCCGACCGGGTCTACGTGGACCCGAAGCTGGTAGACTACGCCGTAACCCTGGTGGCCGCCACCCGTCGGCCGGCCGAATTCGGCCTTCCGGAGCTGGGCCGCTTCGTGGCCTACGGGGCCAGTCCCCGGGGGTCCATTTACCTCATCGCCGGGGCCAAGGCCCTGGCCACCCTCCGGGGCCGGGATTACGTTCTACCCGAGGATATGACTTACCTGGTGATGGACACCCTCCGGCACCGGCTGATCTTAACCTACGAGGCCCTGGCCCAGGGGGTCACCCCCGAGCAGATTCTCGGCCGGGTTATGGAGGTGGTCCGGCCGCCCCGGATCGAGCTCATCGAGCGGCGCACCCCTGAACCGGTGGGCGAGGGATGACGGCGGCCCCCGACCCGGCCAGGCTGCGGGAGGTACCCATTGGGGAGGCCGAGCGCCTGCTGCGCCGGGTCCAGTTCACGGTCCTTAAGCGGCTGGACGGCATCCTTCAGGGCGACTACACCGGCCTCTGGCCGGGCCCCGGCTACGAGCTGGCCGAGGTGCGAGAATACCAGCCGGGGGACGAGGCCCGGCGGATCGACTGGAACGTGACCGCCCGCCTAAACCGGACCTTCATTCGGGAGACGGTGGAGGAGCGGGAGGTCACCGTCTGGCTGGCGGTGGACCTGAGCGGGTCGATGCGGTTCGGCTGGGCCGGCCGCCTCAAGTCCGGGCTGGCCACCGAGTTTGCGGCCCTCATCGCCTCTCTCTTCGTCCGCCACGGCAACAAAGTGGCCCTGGCCGGCTTCTCCAACCGGATAGAACGGCTGGTGCCCCCCAGGTCGGGACGGAACCAGGCCGTCCGGGTCGTCCACGAGCTCCAGACCTGGGACTGGGAGCGGCCGGTCCCCACCGACCTGGCCGGGGTCATCGCCGCCATCGGCCGAATCCTCCGGCGCCGTTCCCTGGTCTTCCTGGTCTCCGACTTCCTGGGGCCCAACAACTGGGAAGCCCCCTTCCGCCTGCTCACCCTGCGCCACGAGGTGATACCGGTGCGGATTCAGGACCCCGCCGAGGTGGACCCCCCGCCCATGGGCCTGCTGCGCCTGCAGGACCCGGAATCCGGGGAGCAGCTCTGGGTCGACCTTTCCGACCGGCGCCTTCGGCATCGGCTTCGGGCCTATATGGAGTCCCACCGGGCCGAGCAAGACGAGCTGTTCCGGCGGTGCGGCGTGGATGTTCTGGACCTCTGGACGGACCGCGGCCTCTTAGAGCCGGTCCTCCGGTTTGTTCTGTTAAGACGGGGGCGAAAGAAGCGATGGAATTCCTCTGGCCGACCGCCCTACCCCTCGTAGTTCTGGGCCCGGCCTTCCTGGCCTTTTACCTCTGGCAGCAGCGCCGCCGGCGCAGGTATTTTCTTACCTACAGCAACCTGGCCGTCATCAAGGCCCTCAGTCGGTCGCCGGCGGCCTGGCGGCGCTACCTGCCGCCGGCCCTTTACTCCCTGGCCTTCGCTACCCTCGCCCTGGCCGTCGCCCGGCCCCAGTGGCTCGTTTCGGTGCCGGTAAAACAGGTCACCGTGGTTCTGGTGATCGACGTCTCCCGGAGCATGGAGGCGACGGACATCGCCCCGAACCGGCTGGCCGCCGCCAAGGCCGCGGCCAAAAACCTGGTGGAGTCCCTGCCCCCCGACGCCCGGGTCGGGGTGGTGAGCTTCAGCGAGACGGCCAGCGTCCTGGTCCCGCCCACCACCGACCGGGAGCTGGTGAACCAGGCCATCGACAACCTGCGGACCATGTCGGCCACGGCCATCGGCGACGGGATCATGGCCGCCCTCTCCGTCCTCCCCGGGGCCGACGGTCAGGGCCGGGGGTCCAACGGCCAGGCCCGGGGCCAATCCCCCGCGGCCACCATCGTCCTCCTCTCCGACGGGGCCAACAACCGGGGCGTCCACCCCATCGAGGCCGCCGCCCAGGCCCAGCAGCGGAACGTCCGGGTTTACACCATCGGCGTCGGCAGCCGGGAAGGCGGAGTTTTATTTTACGGCAACCAGTTTCTGCGGGTCTTCCTGGACGAGCGGACCCTTCAGCAGATCGCCGAGGTCACCGGGGGCGAGTACTTCTTTGCGCCCACGGCCAGGGACCTCTCGGCCATCTACCAGAACCTGGGGAGCACCATCGGCTGGGAAAAACAGCGGACCGAGGTGACCTTCGCCTTCGTCGCGGCCGGCCTCGCCCTGGCCCTGGCGGCCGGACTCCTTTCAGCCTCCTGGTTCGGCCAGCCCCTCTAGAAACTCCCGGATCGCGGCGTTGACCGCCACCGGCCTTTCCTGGTGGACGTGGTGGGTGGCCCCCTCGACCACCACCAGCCGGGAGCCGGCGATTTTGTCGGCCAGATACCGGGCGTAGCGGACGGGGGTGAGGGTGTCCTCGGTCCCCACGATAATCAAAGCGGGCAGCCGGATCAGGTGGACCCGGTCCAGCAGGTCGAACCGGTCGCAGCAGAGCAGGTCGTTTAAAAGCACGGCCGGGCCGATGCGCAGCCGCTTTTGCAAAAGCCGCTCCCGCTCCGCCGGGGGCAAGGAGTTAAACCCGAACTCCCGGCGCTGCTGCTCGGCCCAGGCCTCCGGGTTGCGCAGGGCCCGTTCCAGGTCGTTGAGGATGTTGGGGTGGACCCGGAGGCGGGCCCCGGTTCCGATGAGGATTATCCCCTTAAGCTCTTCCGGGTATTTTAAGGCGTAGAGCTGGACGATGGCCCCGCCCAGGGAATGGCCCCCCAGGACGACGTTGCCCCGGTAGCCCCGCCCGGCCAGGTAGCCCCGAACCCACTCCGCGTAGGCGTCGACGCTGGTGCACGGCCTGCCCTCGGGGTGGCCCGGCAGGTCCACGGCCTCACTTCCGGGAATTTCCCGGAGCTGAAAATAAAAGCTTTCGGCCATCCCCCCCGAGCCGTGGATGAAAACGGTCCTCATTTGGCCGCCGCCCGCTCCAGGAACCGGCGCAGCTCCACCACCCGGCGCTCGTGGGTTCCCTCCCCCAGCTTTTTCTCCCCCTGCCAGGCCTCCACCTTAAAGACCAGCCGGCGGCCATCCACCTCCACCAGCTCGGCCCGGGCCCGAACCACGCTCCCCAGGGGCGCGGCGGCCAGGTGCCGGACGTTCACCAGGTAGCCCACCGTAAGCCAGCCCTCCGGGAGCAGGTGCTCCACGGCCCGGTTGGCGGCCCCCTCCATCAGGCCGACCATGGCCGGGGTGGAAAGGACCCGCCGCCCGCCCGGGGCCAGCATCCCCTCGGTGACCTCCGCCTCCAGCTCCCCGACAAGGCCCGGCTGCAGCCGGGCGGTAACCTCTTCCATGGGGCGCCTCCACTCAGTCGGCCGCGGCCCGGGAATCCTCCGGCCCCGCCGGCCCGTCGGCCAGAAGATGCCTTAACTCTTCCCCCTCCACCGTCTCATGCCTGAGCAGGTGGGCCGCCAGGCGTTCGAGTTTGGGCCGGTTGGCCAGGAGGATCTCCCTGGCCCGCTGGTAAGCCTCCAGAATCAGCCGGTCGACCTCGGCGTCGATCTCCTCGGCGACCTTTTCGCTGTAGTTGCGGATTTCGTTCACGTCCCGGCCGAGGAAGATCAGGCCCTCCCGCTTGCCGTAAGTCCGGGGGCCCAGCCGGTCGCTCATCCCAAACTCCGTGACCATCCGCCGGGCCAGGCGGGTGGCCTTCTGAATGTCGTCCTCGGCCCCGGTGGTTACCTCCCCAAAGATAACCTCCTCGGCGGCCCTTCCGCCGAGCATGGCGGCCAGGTTGTCCAGAAACTGGGAGCGGGTCCAGAGCCTCCGGTCCTCATCGGGCAAAAACCTGGTGTAGCCGCCCATCA
>DAOTYJ010000095.1:0-5168 GCA_034434875.1 Dehalococcoidia bacterium
GACAGATTATGTCGAGTTGGTGGAGACCCCTCTGGCGGCGGAACGGGCGGCGAAGCCGCCGTCCGGTCTACGAGTCATGGGTCGCTGAAGCAGGAAGCAACCGGCCATTTAGTTCACCCCGGGCGGTGAAATAAATGACTATGCGTTGCAGAACGGCAGGGTGATTTTAAGGCCGGCCTTAAGCTGCCGGAAGAAGTTGATAAGGTGGGGATTGACGTCTCGGGAAGGAGGCCCAGGGTGACGGAAAGGCCGCCGCAGAAGGGCTCCACCAGGCGCCGATGGCGGTGGGGCTCGTAAAGGGGCCGAAGATAAGGCAGAAGCCAACGCTTTCCGCCCGCCCACTTGAGGGGCGGCGGGACGGCCGCCAGGCCGGCTTCAGTAAACGTTTTCACCTGCGGGTACGACCGTACCGGACCCGGGGCTTTCGGGGCTGAAGCCGCGGGGCGCCCGGCCGGGCGCCCCGGCAACCAGACTGCGGATTAGATGGGGCGGGTCCGGGCCGGCTAGCCTCCCAGCCTCAAGACCCGGCCGGGCAGGGCGCCGGTATGTTCGCCCCGGTCGATGACCACCGTGCCGTTAACCACCACGTACTCGATGCCGGCCGGGTACCGGTGGGGGTCGGTGAAGGTGGCCCGGTCGATGACGGTGTTGGGGTCGAACACAACCAGGTCGGCGAAGTAGCCCGGCCTGACCTCCCCCCGGCCCCGGAGGCGGAGCTTGCGGGCCGACTTCGACGTCATCTTGGCGATGGCCTCCTCCCAGGTTAAAACCTTCTCCTCCCGCACGTACCGACCGAGGACCCGGGGAAACGTCCCGTAGGTCCGGGGGTGGGGCTTGCCGAAGCCCATGATTCCGTAGGGGGCCCGGGCCGAGGAGTCCGACCCGATGACGGTGTGGGGGTAGCGCATCACCGTCCGGACGTCGTCTTCGCACATGCCGAAGAAGATAGCCCCGACGTAGCCGCCGTTTATCAATAAAAGGTCGAAGACGGCCGTTAAGGGGTCTTTGCCCTCGGCCGCGGCCACCTGGGCCACCGTCCGGCCCTCGTACTGGGAGGCCTGGGGCGAGTCGGCGATGAGGATCCCATCCCAGCCGGCTCCCCGGCTTAAGTTCTCGGCGTTCTCGTATTCTTCCCCGGCCTCCGCGGCCACCCGCCGGCGGACCTCAGGGTCGGCCAGCCGGGCCAGGAGCTTTTCGTTGCCCCCTTCAAAGAGCCAGCGGGGCAGGACTACCCCCAGGTTGGTGCTGGAGGCGATGTAGGGATACTGGTCGCAGTCGACCCGGACGCCCCGGGACCGGGCCCGCTCGATAAGCTCGAGGCTGTCGTTCACCTTGCCCCAATTGCGCCGGCCGACGGCCTTGTGGTGGCTTATCTGGACCGAGACCCCGGCCTCTTTCCCAATCCGGATGGCCTCGGCAACGGATTCCAGGAGGCGGTCGGCCTCGTTGCGCATGTGGGTGGCGTAGATGCCGTCGTAGGGGGCGATTACTTTGGCAAGCTCGATTATCTCCTCGGTTTCGGCGTAACAGCCGGGCGGGTAAATCAGGCCGGTGGCCAGGCCCAGGGCCCCCTGCTCCATCCCCTCGGCCAGCAGCCGCTTCATCCGGCCGAGCTCCTCGGGGGTGGGCGGCCGCATCTCAAAGCCCATTACGGCCTGGCGCAGGGTGCCGTGGCCGATGAAGGTGGCGTAATTCTGGGCGATGCCGTTGGCTTCAATCCGGGCGAAATATTCGTCCAGGGTGGTCCAGTCGGGCTCCCGGCCGATGCGGCCCAGGGTCCGGGCGGCCGACTCCCGGGCGGTCCCCACCAGGGGGGCCAGGCTGGTGCCGCAGTTTCCGGCCACCTCGGTGGTAACCCCCTGCCGGATCTTGCTTTCCATCCGGGGGTTGCCGAACATCGCCCAGTCGGAGTGGGTGTGGATGTCGATGAAGCCGGGGGCGACGTATAGGCCGGCGGCGTCGATTTCCCGGGCCGCCACCGCCCCGGCCAGGTTGCCCACCGCCCCGATGCGGTCGCCCCTTACGCCGACGTCGGCCGGGAAGCCCGGTCGGCCCGTGCCGTCAAAAACCGTCCCGTTGCGGATAATGAGGTCGAATTCGGCCACGGCTCGGCCTTTACTGGCCTAAGGCGGCGTTTCCCTGGAGGGCGGCCTCGTAGCGGCGGGCGACGTTGGCCCAGTTTATGGTGTTCCACCAGGCCGCCACGTAATCCGGCCGGCGCCACTGGTATTTTAGATAATAAGCGTGCTCCCAGACGTCCACCCCCAGGATGGGGACCTTGCCCTCCATCAGGGGACTGTCCTGGTTGGGCCGACTGAAGACCTCCAGGCTGCCGTCCGGGTTTACGACCAGCCAGCCCCAGCCGCTCCCGAAGTGGGCGACGGCCGCCTGGCTCAGCCGCTCCTTGAACTTCTCAAAGCTTTCGAAGTGGCGGTTGATGGCATCGGCCAGCTCACCGCCGGGCTGGCCGCCCCCGCCGGGCCCCATGATATCCCAGAAGAGGGTGTGGTTGGCGTGGCCGCCGCCGTGGTTGCGGACGGCGGTGCGGATGTCCTCGGGAACCTCGTTTATGCGCCGCAGAAGCTGTTCTAAGGTCCAGCCCTGAAGCTCGGGATGCTTTTCCAGGGCGGCGTTTAGGTTATTGATATACGCCTGGTGGTGGCGGGTGTGGTGGATCTCCATGGTCTGGGCGTCGATGTGGGGCTCGAGGGCGCTGTAGGGGTAGGGCATTGGGGGCAGGGTGAAAGGATAAGGCATCTGGCAACCTCCCCTCGGTGGTTTCGGTCACTGCAATGATAAGCAGGCCGCCTGGGGCGTGTCAAACGGACCCGACCTTTCGGGCGGGCAAACCTCAGGAAGCCAGGACCACATGCTTTACCAGGAAGCGGTCGATGCGGTTCAGGGCATCCCGAATGGTGGCGGCCCGGGCCCAGCCGTGCCCCTCGCCCGGGTAGACCTGGTACTCCACGGTTCCGCCGGCCGCCCGGACGGCCTGGACCAGGGCGTCCGACTGGTCCCTGGTCACAACCTTATCCTCGGCCCCCTGCAGAACCAGGAGGGGACGTCGGATCCTGTGGGCCAGGTTGATGGGGGACCGCTCCCGGTATTTGGGGTAGGCCTCGGGCAGCGGGCCGATGAGGGTATCCAGGTAGTGGGCCTCCAGCCGGTGGGTGGTCTCGCCCAGGGCCAGCAGGTCGGTGACCCCGAACAGGTCCACCCCGGCTTTGACCCGGTCGGGGGCGACGGCCAAAAGCATCAGCACGGTGTAGCCCCCGGCGCTCCCGCCCATCACCGCCACCCGGTCCGGGTCCACCAGCCCGGCCCGCACCAGGTGGTCGATGCCGGCCAGGGTGTCGTGGACGTCGTGGACGCCCCAGTTGCCCCGGAGGGCCTGGGTGTAGGCCCGGCCGTAGCCGGTGGAGCCCCGGTATTCGGGGCAGAGGACGGCCCAGCCCCGCTGTAAGAAATACTGAAGGCCCGGGTCCCAGCGGGCGCCCCGCTGGCCGGTGGGACCCCCGTGGATGTCTACCAGAAGGGGCGGCCTGTAGGGGGCCGGGTCCCGGACCGGCCGGTAGAACTGGCCGTAGATGGTGGCCCCCTCCAGGGCCCGCCAGCTTATATGCTCCGGCCAGACCAGACCCAGGTTCTCGAAGCCGGCCGGGGCTCCCACCGCCAGCACCCGGCGCCGGCCGTCCTCGGGATTTACGGCCACCACCTGGGGGGGCGCGGCCGAGCCCGAATAGAGGCCGATAACCTCGGTCCCGTCGGGGGCCCAGGATAGGGCGGCAAAACTGCCCGGCAGTTCCGGGTCCCCGATGGGCCGGGGGCCGGCCCCTTCGGCGACGGCCACCTGCTTAAGCCGCCAGTGGCCGGCCTCGTTGCGGGCGTAGACCAGACGGCTGCCGTCCGGGGACCAGGCGTAGGTTCTGGCCCCGGGGCCCCAGGCCGGGGGTCCGGCCTCGAATTCTTCCGGTATAAGGGGCCGGGGGTTGCCCCCGTCGGGGTCGGCCACCCACAGGTTGAGCCAGCCCCCGGCGTCGCAGAGAAAGGTCAGGTACCGGCCGTCGGGCGAGTAGCGGGGCTGGCTCACGGCGACCTCATCGCCCCCGGCCACCACCCGCCGCTCCCGGGTGGTGAGGTCCAGGCAGACGATTCGGCTCCCGTCCCAGGCCATATTCGGCCGGTCCCACTCGTGCCAGACGAGAAACCGGCCGTCGGGCGAGAAGGCCGGGTCCAGCACGAAGTCAGCCCCGGCAGTGGCCCGCCAGGGCCAGCCGGTCACCCCCGGACTGAACTCAACGACGGCCACGTCGGCCGCATCTTCCCGCTCGGCCAGAAACGCGACCAGCCGCCCATCCGGGGAAAAAGCCGGGGCCCGCTGGCGGCCCTCGCCCTCAGCGAGCCGCCAGGCCCGGCTGCCATCAACGGGCACGGCCCAGAGCTTGCCGTCGGCCGCCGAATAGACGACCCAGCGGCCGTCAGGGGACCATTCGAAGGCCCCGCCCCCGTAGGTGGCGGCCGGGGAGGCCGGCGGGTCGGTCGTCAGCGGCCGGGCCGGTCCGCCGGCCCGGGGGACAACCATAATGGCCCCCCGGCCGTCGTAGGACTCCAGGTAGGCTACCCAGCGGCCGTCGGGGGAGACCTTCGGCTCGGCTAGGGACCGCATCTCGGCCACGGTGGCCGGCGTGAAGGCGGGTTCCCAGAGTCCGGGGCCTTTGGGATTTCTGGCACCCATCTCAACCTCCGATAATCTGCCACTCCCGGCCGAGGTCGCCGAGGCCCTCGCACCCGGCCGGGGTTACCACCACCGCATCCTCAATTTTGACGTGGCCCACCTCGGGGTGGCGGAACTCCGTTTCGACCGAGAGGACCATCCCCGGCTCAAGGGGACGGGGGTTAGCGGGGTCGATGTGGGGCTCCTCGTGGGAAACCATCCCGATGCCGTGGGCCACGAACCGGCCGTAGGCCCCGAAGGGCAGGGCGGCCACCGCCGCCTGGCCGAGGCGCAGGAGCTCGTTGCCCGGCAGGCCGGGCCGGATTTCCCGGCGAACCAGGTCCTGGACCTCCAGACAGGCGGCGTGCAGTTCCCGGGCCAGCGCCGACGGCTCGCCCAGACACCCCATCCGGCAGATATCGGCCAGGTAGTCTTTATCCTCGCCGCCGGCATC
>DAOTYJ010000096.1:0-2879 GCA_034434875.1 Dehalococcoidia bacterium
GGCCTCCAGGTCAACATCCGCCCATTTTAAGCCCAGAAGCTCCCCGAGCCGCATCCCGGTGGTTAAGGCCAGGACAAAGAGCGGGTAGTAGTCGTACTCCCGGGCCGCCTCTAAAAACCGGCGGGCCTCCTCCGGGCTTAAGACCCGCATCTCCCCGGGCTCCGGCCTGGGGGGTCTGACCCGGTCGGCCGGGTTGTGGCCGATAAGCCCCCAGTCCACCGCCTGGTTTAGGGCCCGGTGCAGAATGGCGTGGATTATCTGCACCGACCGCCGGGAGAGCCCGGCCCTGAGCCGGTCGGCATAGAGGGCCTGGATGTCGGCCGGCTTCAAGGCCTGAAGCTTGACATTACCCAGGACGGGAAGGAGATGATTGCGCATATACTGCTCCTACTGGCGGAAGGTCGGGGGCTTCACCGGGGGTTTTGCCCCGTTTTCCAGCCAGAAAGCCAGGTATTCGCCGACGGTCACCCGGCTGGGCTCGGGCACAAGCCCCCCGGTCGGCCTTGAGGCGGATTTCGGCCAGCCAGGCCGGGGCTTCCCGCTCGGTGTCCAAGTCCCGGGTGAGGCGCCGGTATTCCAGCCTGATGGTGGCCCGCCAGCGGCCAAGGATATAAAGCCTCCCCGGGGGAAGTTTACCCGGTTCACCCCGCGGTCTTATTCCCCCTTCCGGTATCAGCACCGACCGCAGGCCGTCGGCCATGCGCTCTGCCATCCTCTTAGTCGCCTCGACGTTCTCCGCCGACCAACCAATAGGCCATCACCCAGGCGACGAACACCAGAATCACCGTCGCCACCGCCTGGGCCACAACCGCCCAGGTCGAAGCCCGCTCGCTCCCCGTCAGGAGCAAATATGCTGTCTTCAGTCCCGTTGTGACGAGCAATATGAGCAGAAACCAGATAACTTCCGGACGGCCTTCCCTAACCGGCGCCCAGACATATGATTTCCGGGCCAGAAGCTCCCTCAGGCTCTCGAGGGTCGGGAGCTGGCCCAGGGCCGCCTCCACCGCCCCGTCTATCTCGGCCCGGACGGGGTCCTGGGCCAGCTCCCGAAGCCGCCCCAGCTCCCGGTCCCTGAGCCGGTCAAAGGCCCCGGCCAGGGCGGCGGCAACTCCCGGGTCGGGCACCGGCATATCCGCCAGGGTCGGCTTCTTGAACTTGACCCAGGCGCCCTCGGTCTCCGTCCGGTGGGCCAGCCGGACGATGAGTCCCGGGGTCGAATTTAGCCACAGACACAGGGCCTTCTCCTCGGCCGGGCCCACGCCCTCCCGGGGCCGGCAGGGCCACCAGACGTTGCCCAGAACCGGCACATCCGTCCGCCCGGCCGTCAGCCGGTGGGTGTTGAGCCGGAGGCGCTCGGCGATGAGGTGCCGGCCGGCGCGGCCCCAGAACAGGCCGGCATCCCGCAGGGGTCGGCCCACGGCTGGCCCCCGGGGCACCAGGTAGGCGTTGGGGCAGCGGTCAGCCTCTCTTGAAATGGTGGCCGAAAGAATCCGGGCTTTGCCTTCGGCCAGAAGCTTAAGAAGCTTTTCCGTGGGCTCTTTGGTTCTTACCTTGCCGATGCGGGGAAGCTGGACATGCCTGGGGGAAACCCAGACCGAACCCGTAAGGCGGGCCTTGTTGTCATCCAGGCTCTTCTTCCGCTTGAAGCGGGGCCTACCCGCCCGGCCCTTAAGCCGCGGCGGCAAGCCGCCGGCGCGCTCAAGGTCCCGGAAGGCTTCCTGGGGCGCGCACCTGGAGACCTCCACCCACCAGCGGGCGCCCTCCCGCTTCCAGACATTCCACGCCCTGTGGGGCTCCGCCGCCGTGGGAACACGTTAGCCGCTTTCTAAGGCCTCAAGACAGCGGGAAAGCCCTCAGTTGTAGGCGAAGCGGGTCGTCCCCCGGGTTTGGTCGGCAAGACCCGCTGCGCCCCATTCGGATCCAGCTCAAGAGCGAAAAGCCTGCTTAACCCCCCATCCTATCCTACATACGTTCGGCTGAGTACATGATAACAAAATCGGCTGCTGCTGGCAGCCCCCTCAGACCCGGGCGACGCTGGCGGCGGCCGCCTTAAGGTCCGAAAGCTCGGGCAGGGACCACCAGAGCCTGAGGGCCTTCTCCACCTGGGTTTCGGGCAGGGACCGCGCCCCATTGGCCCGGAACTTGGCCCAGAGCTCTTCGGCGGTCAGGGGATCGGTCACCGAACCCCGCATCGTGTGCCGGTTGGTGGAACGCCTTAAGACCCGCCCGTCCCTGAGCCTGACCACCACCGGTGTCTCGGCCGGGTGGTGGGAATAGGCCGGGTCCCACCTGGGCAGAATTTTAACTTCTACCTTACCCAGGGCCTCCTTGAGCTCCGGCCGGGCAAGCTTCTCGTCGTTAAAGCTCCCGATGTCTACCTGCCCGTCCACCAGGGCGCTGGCCAGGCAGTAGTTTATGCTGAACTTGCCCTGGAAGGCATACTCGGGCTCCGGGTACAGAAGAACGTGGGCGATCCCCGGAAGCCCGTAAACTTCCACCTCTTCGACATCTTCGGCCTTAAACCCATAATCTTTCATAAGTCCCAACAGGGAGTCCAGGGCGCTGTGGTTGCTCCCGCAGCACGGGTACTTCTTGATGACGATGCGCTCCCGGCTCAGCCAGACCTTTCCCAGGTCCCTGACCATCTTTTCTACGTCGTACCTGCCCTCCCCCAGGTAGGCTGCGGCCCAGCCGATGGGCCCGGCCAGGGCATCGGGGCTGGAAAGGAATCCATCCCGGGCCAGGAGGGCGGCCATAATCCCATGGCGGGCCGCCAGCCCGGCATGCAGGGGTTTGGTGTGGGTCCCAAAATTCTGAAGCACCCCCGAAGGCGTCGAGGCCGCGATGCCCAGGGCCATCACCGTGCGCCGGCGGTCAAG
>DAOTYJ010000097.1:0-59689 GCA_034434875.1 Dehalococcoidia bacterium
TACATCTTGTCGGCGGCGTAGCGCTGGATGTCGAAGATGAGCTTGCGCCGCTCCTCCATGTTCAGGGTTTCGGCCTGCTTTTCGACCATCTGGTCCAGGACCGGGTCGTTGATGTGGGCATGGTTTCGGTTGCCTTTCGAGTGGAGCATCCCGAAGAGAAAGTCATGCGGCTCCTGAAATGGTGTCTGGAGGCCCCAGACCATCCCCTCTTCGAACTTGCCCAAGAAGGTGGTGGAGATATAGGCCGAGTATTCTTGCATCCGGAGCTCGACGTCGAAGCCGGCCCGCTTAAGCTGGGCGTGGATAAGCTCCACATACTGGACCCAGACAGTCCCGTAGCCCGGGGTGCTTATAAGCACGGTCTTGAGGCCGTTGGGATAGCCGGCCGCCGCCAGAAGCTCCCGGGCCGCCCGGGGGTCATATCTAAAATACTTGCCCGCCGGGCCCATCTCCGGGCTCTTGGGGTCCAGCCACCAGGACGGGAGGGCCCAGGGGATGAAGTTGTTCCAGCCGCCTTCTCCGTTATAGACCACCTTGAGGATCTCATCCCGGTCGATGGCCATCGAGACCGCCTGCCGGACCCTCGGGTCGTTAAAGGGCGGCTTATCCGCCCGCCAGTACATGAAGGGGATTAGGAGATATTCCCACTGGTAGATCTTGGCGTCGGGGACGGTCTGCTTGAAGTTCCCCAGGTCCTGGGGGTTCACCCCGGCCATATCTACCTCCCGGGCCCGGAGGGCGGCCATCGCCGTCGCCGTGTCCGGGATGATCAGACCGACCACCTTGTCGACATAGGGGCGGCCCTCCTCGTAGTAATCGGGGTTGCGCACGAAGTTGAAGGCGACCCCGGATTCGAAGTTTTCCAGCATAAAGGGCCCGCTGCCCACCACAACCCTGCTGGCATCCCCGTACTGCTCGACCACCTCCCGGGGAACCACCCAGAAGAAATACGAGGAGATGTTGGTTAAAAACGGCGCCCAGGGCCGGTTGAGCTTGAACTGGACGGTATAATCGTCCACGGGCTTTACGTCGGTTACCTGCGCAAAGACGTTCCGCTCGGCCGACTCCTTCATAAAGCGGTTAAAGGCCCAGACCACATCCTGGGCGGTGACGGGCCGGCCGTTCACCGGCGGCCGGTTGTGCCAGCGGGCGTTCTTGCGAAGATAAAAGGTCCAGGTGGTGCCGTCCTGGGAGACTTCGTAGCGTTCGGCCAGGTCCGGCTCCCCCGGAATGAAGGCGTTGGCCCCAACGTTGGGGCCGTATTTAAACTTGAGGAGCCGACTGTAGACGAACCCGGAGAAGATCTTGGTCCGGTAAGAAACGTTCAGATAGGGGTCCAGGGTCGGGGGGTTTTCGGTCATCAGGTTAAGCCGGAGGGTGCCGCCGCGCCTGGGTCCTTCTGGCTGTTGGGCCTGGGGGGCCGACGGGGCCGCCTGGGGGGCGCAGCCCCAGAGGCCCAATCCTAAGCCGGAGACCGCCCCCGCCTTAAGCAAAGTCCGCCGCGAAAGCCTGCGTCCCAAAAGGTGAGCCCAGTTCCGGTCATCACCGGCCATTGCTGAATGCCCTCCTCCCACAAGGCGGTGGGATTTTTGCCCGATTATACTCTGCCCCTGCCCGTTCGTCAACCCGGCAGGCCGCCAACCCTGACCTTTATCCCCGGCTAGTTTTGTCGGGGCCCACGGCCGTGGGCCCTGACGGCCGGTCCGGCCGTTGACGGCGGGCGTATCCTAGGGCCGGAGGACGGCCAGCTTAATCTCGGTCATCTCCTCGATGGCGTACCGGACCCCCTCCCGCCCGAGGCCGCTCTCTTTCACCCCGCCGTAGGGCATGTGGTCGGCCCGGAAGTTGGAGGCATCGTTAACGATCACCTGGCCCACCTCCAGCTCGTCGATACACCGCAGGGTCTCCCCCAGGTCCCGGGTAAAGACGGCCGCGTTGAGGCCGTACCTTGACAGGTTCACCTGCTCGATGGCCTCATCCACGGTGCTGAAGGTGGCCACGGCCACCAGGGGCGCAAAGACCTCCTCAGACACCACCTTCATTTCCGGGGTGGTTCGGGTCAGGACCGTCGGCCAGAACATGTTGGCCTCCCGCCGTCCCCCGGTAAGGAGCACCGCCCCGGCCTCCCGGGCCTCGATGACCCAGGACTCGACCTTCTGGGCCGCCGGCTCGTCGATCATGGGCCCCACGTCCGTCTCCTCGGCCAGCGGGTCCCCCAGCTTGAGGGCCTCCACCTTGGGCACGAACCGGTCCAAAAACGCCTGCTCGATATCTTTGTGAAGGTAGATGCGCTGGACCGAAATGCACGACTGGCCGGCGTGGGCAAAGGCCCCCAGGACGGTGGCATCCACCGCCCGGTCCAGGTCGGCGCTGGGGAAGATGACGTTGGCCGAGTTAGACCCGAGCTCGAGGGTGACCTTTTTGAGTCCGACCCGGTCCCGAATATACTTGCCGACCGGGACGCTGCCGGTGAAGCTTACCTTGCGCACCTTCGGGCTGGTCAGCAGGATATCGGTCACCTCGGCGCTGGCCGGCACGACGCTTACGGTGCCGGGGGGAAAGCCGGCTTCTTCGAGGATTTCGGCCAGCTTGAGGGCGATGAGGGGCGCTTTCTCGGTGGGCTTTACCACCACGGTGTTGCCCGCCGCCAGGGCCGGGGCCACCTTGTGGGCGACCAGGTTGAGGGGGAAGTTAAAGGGCGTGATCGCCCCGACAACCCCCACCGGCTGCCGGTAAAAGTACCCGACCCGCCCCTCCCCGGCCGGGACCGCATCCATCGGCACGTACTCGCCCCCAACCCGCCGGGCCTCCTCCGAGGCGATTCGAAAGGTGTAGCTTGCCCGGGCAACCTCGGCCCGGGCCGTCCGGATGGGCTTGGCCACCTCCAGGGCGATGGTTCGGGCCAGCTCTTCCTGCCGGGCGGCAATCTTCTGGCTTACCGCCAGCAGCATATCCGCCCGCCTGTAGGCCGGCATCCGCCGGTAGGATTTAAAGGCCTCGGCCGCCGCCTCGATGGCCCGCTCCATCTGCCGGGGGCTTGCCCGCCGGACCAGGGCCACCGTCTCGCCGTTGTACGGGTTCTTGTCCTCGATAAGGTCGGCTTCGCCCTCGACCCACTCCCCGGCGACGAAGATCTTGGTAACCTCTCCCATCGGTGTGCCTCCTGTTCCGCCGAAATTTGAGAACCGGGGTCGGGCTGTCGGAAAATTGAGATCGTGCGGCCGGTATCAGCCCGCCCTGAAATTCTACAACCCGGGCCGCCGGGCCGATGACCGTATTCGACCGGGTCAGGCACTCCTGCGCCCAGGTCGCCCAGCGGGCCAGGTTCGTTCGGGTCGCCGTCGACCGGGTCGGCCCCTACGCCCGGGGCCTCCCCATCGACCGGCCGGAGAAACCCCAGCTCGACCCCAGGTATCATTACGTTGGGGAGCCGGAGGCCACCCTGGCCTATATCATCACCCTGGATACGATTAATTTCGGCTCGGGATATTTTCCTTATCTTCAAAAGCGGCCCGGCCTCTCGGGCTATTTTACGATTGCGTCCGCCCTTAAGGACTACTTCGGGGCCCACGGACCCCCGGACGCCCACACCCTGGCCGAAATCAGTCCGGCCGACTGCCACCGCATCTTCGGCCAGGAGCCGGACGAGGGCCCCCGCACCGAGCTTATGGGCCTCTTCGCCGAGGCCCTTAACGACCTGGGCCGCCTCCTCCTTCGGCACTTCGGCGGGGATTTCGTCCGGCTGGTCACGGCCGCCGACCACTCGGCGGAGGAGCTTATTTACATCCTGGCCGAGATGCCCTTCTTCCGGGATGTGGCCCTTTATGACGGCCTCGAAGTTGCCTTTTATAAGCGGGCCCAGCTCACCTGCGCCGACCTCTGGCTGGCTTTCCAGGGTCAGGGTTACGGCTACTTTCGGGATATCGACCAGCTGACCATCTTTGCCGACAACCTAGTCCCCCACGTCTTGCGGGTGGATGGCATCCTTATTTACGACCCGGCCCTGGCCGGGCGCATCGACCGGGGCCAGCTTATCCCGCCGGGCTCGGCCGAAGAGGTGGAGATCCGGGCCTGCGCCGTGCATGCCGGCGAGCTTATCGTGGCCGAACTGCGCCGGGCCGGTCGGACGGTCACCGCCCGGGAGCTGGACTATTTGTTATGGAACCGGGGCCAGGAGCCGAAGTACAAGGCCCTGCCCCGGCACCGGACCCGGACGGTCTTTTACTGAGATGGTCCCGAACCGCGGCATCTACCGGGTCGGCCTTGCCCTCTACGCCGGCCTTACCCTGGTGGCCCTCGCCTTCGGCTACTGGCAGGTTATCGCCGCCCCGGAGCTCCTTAAGCGGCCGGAAAACACCCGGCCCCTGGGGCTGGTCCTCCGCAACCCCCGGGGGGCCATCCTGGACCGGAACGGGACGGTGCTGGCCCGGTCGGCGGCCGGGCCCGACGGGATTTACCGGCGGGAGTACCCGGTGCCCGAAGCCGCCCCGGTGGTGGGCTATTTTAACCCGAGCCTGGGCCGGGCCGGGGTTGAAGCGGCGGCCGACGAAGACCTTCAGCGGGTCCGCTGGCCCCAGTGGCCCTGGTCCCTTGAGGCCGGCGTGGCCGCCCGGGACGTCCGCCTCACCCTGGACGCCAACCTTCAGGCCCAGGTGTTCCGGCTTTTCGGGGGGCGGCCCGGGGCGGCGGTGGTTATGGCCCCCGACGGGGCGGTTCTGGCCCTGGTCTCCAGCCCCACCTTCGACCCGAACCGGCTGGGGGCCGGCCAGCCCGATGAGGCCGCCCTGGGCTACCTCCGGACCCTGCAGGCCGACGGCGGGGCGCCCCTCCTCAACCGGGCCACCCAGGGCCAGTACGCCCCCGGCTCCACTTTTAAGACGGTCACCCTGGCGGCGGCCCTGGAGCTGGGGGCCGTCAGGCCCGACGAGGTCTTCGAATACGAGCTTAATCCCCGGGATGCTTCCCATCCGGTCCCCTGGCACACCAACGGCCTGGTTAGTTGCGGGAATATCTACCCCCTGGCCTCGGGCGGCCGGGTGAGGCTGGATGTCGGCCGCGCCTACGCCTGGAGCTGCAACGTAACCCACGCCAACCTCGCCCTCCGGCTCGGGGCCCCGGCCCTCTTAGATTACGCCCGTCGCTTCGGCTTCGAGTCCCCCATTCCCTTCGAGCTTCCCACCGTTCCGAGCCGGCTCCAGCAGCGGCCCGACTTCTTTACCGGCCCCGAGGGCCGGTACGCCCTGGCCTCGACGGGCATGGGCCAGGGCGAACTGCTGGTTACGCCCCTCCAGATGGCCCTGGTGGCCGCGGCGGTGGCCGCCGACGGCAACGTTCCCCGGCCCCGCCTGCTGGCCGACCGGCCGGCCGAAACCTGGCGGCAGGCCATCCGGCCGGATGTAGCCCGCCGGCTCCGAGCGTATATGACCGCTTCGGTGGCCGAGGGCTGGGCCCGGCCGGCCGGGGTGGCGGGGGCAACGGTGGCTGGAAAGACGGGGACGGCCGAGGCCGCCCCGGGCCGGCCGGCCCACTCCTGGTTCATCGGCTTTGCCCCGGCCGAAAACCCCCGGGTGGTCCTGGCCCTGGTGGTCGAAGAGGGGGGCTCAAGCACCCAGGTTGCCGCCCCCCTGGCCTCCCAGGTCTTGCGGGCCGCCCTGGCGGCGCTGAGATGATGTCGGCGCCGGCGGACATAGAACTTGCCCTTTACCAGGCCGGGTTCCGGGCCGTGGCCGGGGTGGACGAGGCCGGCCGGGGGGCCCTGGCCGGGCCGGTGGTGGCGGCCGCGGTTATCCTGCCCGACCCCTGGGCCTGGCGGCCCGATTGCCCCATTATCGACAGCAAGCTTTTAACCCCGGAAGAGCGGGAGCGGGCCTTCGGGGCGGTCACCGCCTGCGCCCGCGCCTGGGGGGTGGGGCTGGCCGAAGTGGACGAAATCGAAAGTCTCGGCATCGGCCGGGCCAGCCGGCTGGCCATGGTCAGGGCCGTTGGGGAGCTTAAGGTCGCCCCGGACTGCCTCCTGGTGGACGGGCCCTGGTGCCTGGATATCGGCCTGCCCGAAATACCCCTTGTCCGGGGGGAACAGCGGTCGGTTTCGGTGGCGGCCGCCTCCATCGTTGCCAAGCTGACCCGCGACCGGCTCATGGCCTGCCTCGACCGGAAATACCCGGGCTACGGCTTTGCCCGCCACAAAGGCTACCCCACCGAGGAGCACCTGCGGCGGCTGGCCGAACTGGGACCCTCCCCCGTCCACCGGCGCCGGTTCCGGCCGGTGGCCGAGGTGCTGGCCGGAGATGTCCCGGACGGGTGAGGCCGGCCGCCGGGCCGAGCGGGCCGCCCGCGAATACCTGGTCGGCCGGGGCTATGCCGTCCGGGAGGTAAACTTTCGGACCCGCTTCGGGGAGGTGGATATCATCGCCGAGAAGGACGGCTGCGTCGTCTTCGTCGAGGTTCGGGCCCGGCGGGCCGGGGGGCTGGTGGGGCCGGCCGAATCGGTCACCGCCCGCAAGCTTCGGCGGCTGGTTCAGGCCGCCCTCGAGTACCGGGCAGACCGGCCGGAACTTCCCCCCCCAGGTCCGCTTTGACTTTATTGGGGTGGAGCTGGACGGGGCCGGCCGGCCCCGCCGGCTGGAACAGATCGAAAACATCCTGGAGCTCCCGCCCGGCCTGATATAATCAAAGGGTTGCGAACCTTAACCGTGGGCCGGTTAGCCTATGCCCATCTACGAGTACCGCTGTAACCAGTGCCGGCGTAAATCGACCATATTCGTCCCGAGCGTATACACCGTTTTCGAGCCGGCCTGCTCCCACTGCGGCAGTAACGACGTCCGAAGGCTCATTTCCGGCTTCGCCTTCGTCCGCTCCGAAGAGGACCGCCTCGAACAGCTGGCCGACCTGAGCAACTTCGCCGACCTGGACGAGAACGACCCCCGCAGTGTGGCCCGCTGGGCCCGCCGCTTCAGCAGGCAACTCGGGGAGGACCTGGGGCCGGAGTTCGAGGAGATGGTGGACCGGCTGGAGGCCGGGGAGGTGCCCGAGGAGCTGGGGGGCGAATCGAACGGGGACGAGGCCGGCGAGGACGGGGACGGGCTTTAAAGATGCCCATCTACGAGTACCTGTGCCCCCACTGCGGCCGAAAGGTGAGCCTCTTTTACTTCTCGGTCCGGCAGGCCGAGGCCGAACCGGCCTGCCCCGGGTGCGGGGGCCGGGGCCTTAAGCGGCTCTTTTCCCGGTTCGCCGTCCACAAATCCGAGGCCGACCGGATGGCGGAGCTGGGTTCGGCCATCGACCACCCCACCGAGGAGTACTACAAGGACAGCCGCAACATCGGCCTCTGGGCCAAGAAGCGCCTTAAGGAGCTGGGCGTCGAGCCCCCGCCCGGGTTTGACGAGGTCGTGGAGAAGGCCCGCTCCGGGGAACTGCTCAAGGAGTACGAAACCCCGTGGTCGGAGCGGACCACCAACCCGTAACCCGCCCGAGCCTGGAGCTGGCCCGGCAAAAGGTCCGGGGTCTTTACCTCATAGTCGACCCCCAGGCTACCCGGGGCCGGGATGTGGTTGCCGTTGCCGAAGGGGCCGTCCGGGCCGGCGCCCGGGTCGTCCAGTATCGTGATAAATTAAAAACGAAAGGTGAAATGTTGCCCGAGGTCCGGCGGCTCCGGGACCTCTGCCGGGAGGCCGGGGTGCTCTTTATCGTCAACGACCACGCCGACCTGGCCCTGGTGGCCGGGGCCGATGGGGTCCACGTCGGCCAGAAGGACCTGCCCGTCGCCAATCTGCGCCGCATCCTGCCGCCGACGATGGTTATCGGGTGCTCCACCAACAACCTGGCCGAGGCCCGCAAGGCCCGGGACGACGGGGCCGACTACGTGGGGGTCGGGTCCATTTTCCCCACGGCCACCAAGGCGGATACCCGGCCCGCCGGCCTCGAGACCATCCGCCAGATTAAGGCGGCCGGCCTGGGCCTGCCCCTGGTGGCCATCGGGGGGATCACCCCCGAAAATGTGGCCGAGGTGGTTCGGGCCGGGGCCGACGCCTTTGCGGTGATAAGCGCCGTCTGCGCCGCCGACGACCCGGCCGCGGCGGCGGCCGAGCTTATCGCCCGGGCCGAAGCCGCCCGGAGGTGAAAAATGCTTAGGACGCCCGAATTTTACGAAACCATCGACCGAATCCGGGAACACCTGGACGCCAAGTATGCCGCCCGGGAGGAGGCCCTTAAGCTGGCCCGGGAGGTGGTGCGGGCGGCGGCCAACGCCGTCCGGGCCGCCCACCGGGGTGAGTTCGGGACGGCCGAAGCCCTCCTGGCCGAAGGACGCCAGAAGCTCCAGGCCGCCACCGACCTGCTGGCCGAGCACCCGGACGTGCTCTGGGCCGGCTTCATCGGGGACGCCGCCAAGGAGCTGGCCGAAGCTTACGTAACCTTAGCCGTCATCGCCGGCCGGCCCATCCCCGGGCCGGAGGAGCTCAATGTGGAGCCTTTAAGTTACCTTCAGGGCCTGGCCGAGGCGGTGGGGGAGCTAAGGCGCCACCTCCTGGACCTGATCCGGACCGGCCGGCTCGGCCGGGCCGAAGAGATCCTGGGGGCGATGGACGCCATCTACGAGGTGCTGGTCGCCCTCGACTACCCCGACGGCATGACCGGGGGCTTAAGGCGGCTTACCGACCAGGTGCGGGGCATCCTCGAGCGGAGCCGGGGCGACCTGACCCTGTCCATCCGGCAGTGGGAGCTGGCCAAATACCTGGGCACGCGGGATATAATAGCGCCGGAGGAGTAGGTTCGGTTAAAATATTCGTGAAATTTTTCCCAATGTAGGGGACCGGGGATGAGCCTGCCGATTCTGGGTCCCATCGGGGGGCTGGTTGGCCTGTTGTTTGCCGGCCTGATGGCTTACTGGGTCTTGAGGCGGGAGACCGGTCGGCCGGAGATGGTGCGCATCTCCCGGGCGATCCAGGTGGGGGCCACGGCTTTCCTTCTGCGGGAATATCGGGTCCTGGTGCCCTTTGCGGTGGTTGTGGCGGCCATCCTCGGCGTGGTAATCAACCCCCTTACCGCCCTCTGCTACCTGGTGGGGGTCTTCTGTTCGGCCCTGGCCGGCTTCATCGGGATGAACGTGGCCGTCCGGGCCAACGTCAGGACGGCGGCGGCCGCCATCCGCAGCCTTAACGACGCCCTGCGGGTCGCCTTCTCCAGCGGGACGGTTATGGGGATCACGGTGGTGAGCCTGGGCATTCTGGGGCTTTCGGCCCTCTTTCTGGCCGTCGGCGACCCGAACATCGTGGCCGGGTTCAGCTTCGGGGCCTCGTCTATCGCCCTCTTTGCCCGGGTCGGGGGCGGCATCTACACCAAGGCGGCCGACGTGGGGGCCGACCTGGTGGGCAAGGTGGAGGCGGGCATCCCCGAAGACGACCCCCGCAACCCGGCGGTCATCGCCGATAACGTCGGCGACAACGTCGGGGATGTGGCCGGGATGGGGGCCGACCTTTTCGAGTCGTACGTGGGGTCCATCGTGGCGGCCCTCGCCCTGGCGGCCATGACCCCCTGGGGGGAGGCCGCTTACAGCCTGCCCATCCTGCTGGCGGTGGCCGGCATCGTCGCCGCCATTATCGGCACCTTCTTCGTCCGGGTGGGGGAGACGCCGGAGATGGGCCGCCTCCTGAATGCCCTGCGGGCCGGGGTCTTTGCGGCCACCGTTCTGGTGGTCCTGGCCACCCTGGGCCTGACCCTCTGGCTGGGGGTCGGCCTCGGCCTCTTCTGGGCGACGGCGGCCGGGCTGCTGGGCGGGGTGGCCATCGGCCTGAGCACCGAGTTTTTCACCTCCTACTCTTACGGCCCGACCCGGCAGGTGGCCCAGGCGGCCCGGACGGGGCCGGCCACCGTCATTATCAGCGGGCTGGCCGTGGGGATGCTGAGCAACATCCTGCCGATGCTGATTATGGCCGCGGCCATCTACGTGGCCTACGTTTTCGGCGGCCTCTACGGGGTGGCCCTCGCCGGGGTGGGGATGCTTTCGACCCTGGGCATTACCCTGGCCACGGATGCTTACGGCCCGGTGGCCGATAATGCCGGGGGTATCGCCGAGATGACCCACCTGCCCCCGGAGGTGCGCCAGCGGACGGATGCCCTCGATTCCCTGGGCAACACCACGGCCGCCACCGGCAAGGGGTTTGCCATCGGCTCGGCCGTGCTCACCGCCCTGGCCCTGCTGGCGGCGTATTCCCAGGCCGTCCGGCTGGACATAATGAACCTGCTGGACGTGCGGGTGATGGTCGGGGCCCTCATCGGGGCAGGGATGCCCTATATCTTCTCGGCCCTGGTGATGTCGGCCGTGGGCCGGGCGGCCTTCGAGATCGTCAACGAGGTGCGCCGCCAGTTCAAGGAGATCCCGGGCCTGATGGCCGGGGAAGCCGCGCCCGACTACGCCCGGTGCGTGGACATCAGCACCCGGGCCGCCCTCCGGGAGATGGTCCTGCCGGGCCTGCTGGCGGTGGTGGTGCCGCCGGTGGTCGGGTTCACCCTGGGGGCCGGGGCCTTGGGGGGCCTGCTGCTTGGGGCGATTCTGAGCGGCTTTTTGCTGGCCGTTACCATGGCCAATTCCGGCGCGGCCTGGGACAACGCTAAAAAATATATTGAGGCTGGGTATCTGCTGGACGAACACGGCCAGCCGATTCGGAAATCAACACCGGTGCACGCGGCCGCGGTGGTAGGGGATACGGTGGGCGACCCCTTCAAGGACACCGCCGGGCCCTCCCTTAACATCCTGATAAAGCTTATGAGCATCGTCTCCCTGGTCCTGGCGCCGCTTTTTATTTAAAGCTAATCCTTGAGCTACCCTTCCGGGTAGCCGCAAAAGTGAGGTACGCCGGCATGGAGCTGGTCTGGGTAGTACCGTTTTCGGGCCTTTTAACCCTTTTCCTGGTGGCCTACCTCGCCTGGGACGTCCTCAGGCGGGATACGGGCACCCCGGACATGAAGGCCGTGGCCGACATGATCTACGAGGGGGCCGTGGCCTTTCTTAACCGCCAGTACCGGACGATTCTCCTCCTGGCGGTGGTTACGGCCATCATTGTCGGGGTCATCATCGGCTACTTCGACCGGAGCGTCGAGCTCGGGTGGCGCACCGCCCTTGCCTTCCTGGTCGGGGCCTTCTCTTCGGCCATATCCGGCTTCGTCGGCATGTACGTGGCGGTCCGGTCCAATATCCGGACGGCCAGCGCCGCCCTGCGCAACCTTAACGAGGCCATAAACGTGGCCCTGCGGGGCGGGGCGGTCTCGGGCTTTCTGGTGGTTGGTCTTAGCCTCATCGGGGTTGCGGTCATCTTTGCCCTTTACGGGGCGATGTTCGGGTCGGAGGGGATGCGCCAGGCCCCCTTCCTGATCGTGGGCTACGGCTTTGGGGCCAGCTTCGTGGCCCTCTTCGCCCAGCTGGGGGGCGGCATCTACACCAAGGCGGCCGACGTGGGGGCCGACCTGGTGGGTAAGGTGGAGGCGGGCATCCCCGAGGACGACCCCCGAAATGCGGCCGTCATCGCCGACCTGGTTGGGGACAACGTGGGCGACTGCGCCGGCCGTGGGGCCGACCTTTTCGAGTCGACGGCCGCCGAGAACATCGGGGCCATGATCCTGGGGGTTGCGGTGGCCCGGGCGACGGGCAACGACGCCTGGATCTTATTCCCCCTGGTGGTCCGGGCCTTCGGCCTGATCGCCTCGGCGGCGGGCCTCTTCTTCGTCCGGGGCCGGGAGGGTGAGGACCCGATGCGGGCGCTGGACCGGGGTTACTACGTGGCCCTGGTCCTTTCGGCCGTCTTCCTCTTCGTGACGACCCGGACCATGCTGGGCGACGCCTGGATGTGGTTCTTCTTCGCCGGCCTGACCGGCCTTTTGACCAGCATCGCCTTTGTTTACATCACCCAGTACTACACGTCGGGCACCTGGCGGCCGGTGAAGGAGATCGCCGAGGCCGCCCGCACCGGCCCGGCGACGACGATAATCGTGGGCACGGCCGTCGCCTTTGAGACGACGGCCAGCACCGCCCTAGTGGTGGGCGCGGCCCTGCTGGCGGCCCACTGGTTCGGCACCATGTCGGGCCTGCCCCACGGCGGCCTCTTCGGCACGGCGGTGGCCACCATGGGCATGCTGATGACGGCCGCCTACATCCTGGCCATGGACACCTTCGGGCCCATCACCGACAACGCCGCCGGCATCTGCGAGATGTCCCACGCCCCGGCCTCCGCCCGGCGCATCCTGGACGCCCTGGACGCGGTCGGCAACACCACCAAGGCCCTGACCAAGGGCTACGCCATCGGGTCGGCGGCCCTGGCAGCCTTCCTGCTGTTCAGCGCCTACCTGGACCGGCTGGCCGAGCTGGGGCGGCCCCTGCAGGCCGTGGACCTTTCTAAAGTTGAGGTCTTCGTCGGGGCCCTGCTGGGGTCGATGCTGGTCTATCTCTTTAGCTCCCTGGCCATCCGGGCGGTGGGCCACGCCGCCTCCGCCATCATCGAGGAGGTCCGGCGCCAGTTCAAGGCCGACCCGGGCATCCTGGCCGGAACCTCCCGGCCGAACTTTGCCCGGTGTGTGGACATAACCACCCGGGCGGCCCTGCGGGAGATGGTGGCCCCGGGCCTTCTGGCCGTGGGGATGCCGGTGGCCGTCGGGATTCTCCTTAAGGCCGAGGCGACGGCCGGCCTGCTGATGGTGGGGACCATCGCCGGCATTCTGCTGGCCACGGTGCTTAATAACGGCGGCGGTGCCTGGGACAACGCCAAAAAGTACATCGAGGCCGGGTACCTGCTGGATGAGAACGGCGAGCCCATCAAGAAGGGCACGCCGGTGCATGCGGCCGCGGTGGTAGGGGACACGGTGGGCGACCCGTTTAAGGACACCGCCGGGCCCTCCCTCCACGTGCTGGTCAAATTGCTGGCGACCGTCACCCTGGTGATGTCGCCCCTCTTCCTGTAAACCAAAGGGCGCAAAATAATCGTTGGGGCGGCCGGCCGGCCGCCCCAACGATTAAATTTCCCACCAGCCGTCCGTCAGACCCCGGGAACCTCCCCCCGAACTCACCATGGCCAGGCCGTCTTAAGGGTAAAGTTTGCCACCGGGAAGGCCCCGGGCCCAAGGACCCCGGGCGTCGGGGCCTTGACGGACCGCCGGCGTCCGGCTAAACTTGGGGGCGGTTTGGCTGGTTTGCGGCGGAAGGCGAAACGGCGGGCCCGGTGGGCCGCTTGGGCCCTCCTCCTGGGCCTGCTCTTAGGCCCGGTGGTTTTCGGGCCGGCCCCGGCCCGGGCCGACATCAGCCCCCTGCGCTTCACCGGCTCCGGCTTTGTGGACCCGACCGGCCGGTCGGTGTTCTTGGTGGGGGCCAATTACGCCGGCCCCGCCGACCGGGCCTGGGTTTACTGGGAGGACGGGCAGTTCGACCCGACCCTGGTGGCGGCCGACTTCGACCGGCTGGCGGCGGCCGGGGTGAAGGCCGTTCGGATTTTCATCCGGTCGGCCCTGGCCCGGGATATCCGGGCCGGCCGCTGGTCGAAGCTGGACACGGTGGTCAACCTGGCGGCCCGGAAGAATTTACACCTGCTTATAACTTTCAACGATTACCGGGAAGACGACCTGGCCCGGGAGGCCGCCCTCAACCAGGCCGTCGCCGCCCGCTACCGGGGAAATCCGGCCGTGCTGGGCTACGACTTAAAGAACGAGCCCCATTTCCACGACCTGGCCGTGGCCAGCTACCCCGGCGGCCCCCCGCCCCTCCAGACGGACGCCCTCATCCGGGCCTACGGGGAGCGCATCCCCCGGTCCGATATTCCCCGCTGGCGGCAGGAAGACGGCCGGGGCCTTGTGCCCGAGGGGTTCAGCGATACCCAGGCCTATTATTACGCCAATAACTACCGGCTCTTTCGGGAGTTCGCGGCCGATGCCGCCGCCTGGGTGGCCGCCCGGGACTACGCCGTTTCGGCGGCCGACTACATCCTCTCCCCGGATGCGGCCAAATGGCAGCCCCTGATTCAGGCCCTGGACCAGACCCTGGCCGCCTGGATAAACGCCCGCCTCGGGCCCGTAAAGCAGGCCGACCCGGAAAGGCCCGTAACCGTCGGCTACAGCGACCTGATTCTGGCCTCCCTTCCGGCCAACCGGGCCCTCGATTTCATATCCTGGCACCGCTTCCCCGGGGCCACGGCCGTCAGCTTTAACCGGATGTTCCAGGCCCTCGAGACCCTCTCCAAAATCTTTCCTGACCGGCCGGTTATCTTCGAAGAATTCGGGTTTGCCACCCACCAGCTCGACCCGGCCGAAGCCGCCCTCTACGAGTCGGCCGTTTTGCTCCGCTCCTTTGCCCAGGGCCGGCCCGGAGCCTTTAAGTGGCAGGCCAACGACCTGGCCGTCGGGGCCAATCCCACCGAAAACACCTACGGCCTTTTCAACCCCGACGGCACCCCGAAGCCCGGCGCCCTGGCCTTTAAGGCCGCCTCGGAATTCATCCGGGCCGTAAATCCCGCCGGCTTCCATTGGTTCGATACCCCCCAGGGGCCGGCCTTCCGGCTGGCGGCCGACAACGGCTGGGCCCTGGGCCGGGTTCTCAGCCTGCCGGAAGTCGGCATCTCGGCGGAAAGCCCGGTTTCGGCCGCCCAGTTATTCATCTGGCGGCCAGCCCCTGACCGGCTGGAGGTCCGGGCCAGCGCCCCGACCCGCCTCACCCTGAACCTGGCCGGGGGGAAGCTGATTCCCGGCTGGCAGCCCGGCTGGGGGGTGCTGGTTTCGGGTCCGGCAGGGTCCAACCGGGTAAACCCGGCCGGCGGCGTCGTTCAGGTCGACCTGGAGCCCGGCAAGGCCTATACCCTTCGGGCCCAATCCCCGGCCGCGGCCGCCGGAATGGTGGATGCCAAAATCGAGCTGGTTTTCCCCCACGACCAGGCCGGTCGGCCCCAGCCGGTGGATAAGGCCCCGCTGGTGAACGTTTTGGTCTATCTTTTCGAGGCCGACAGCCTTCAGCCGGTGGCGTGCAACCTGCCGGTGGAGGTCCGCCTGCGCCGGGCCTCGAACCTGGTGGATGCCGCCGGGAACGCCCTGAACGTGCCGGCCCGGTATCAGAGCCCGCCGGGTCAGCCGGTTCTCCGGCGGGTGGGGGACAAGGTCTTTCAGGCCTGGGTCTTCAACGACGTTCCCGTCGGGTTCTTCGAGGCTCCCGGCCTCGACCCGGCCCGAAGCAAGGACTTTTACCTGGCGGAGGTTAAGGGCGTCCCGTACCGGAGCAACGTCTGGGCCCACGGGGCCGACGCCCGGACCTACCTGCCGGCCCAGCGGCCGGTAACGGCCGGCCCCTTCGGCCAGGCCGAGCCCGTGGTCCAGGTGGTCTGGCCCCACACCGGGGGACAGCCGGCCCCCGTGGACCGGGCAACCCGGGTGAACGTCGGGGTGGACCTGGTCGACCCGCAGACGGGGGCCTCGGCCCCGGCCGGGTTCCCCAACCGGGTGCTCCTGCTGGGCAGCCTCAATACGGATATCCTTCGGCCCCTTAAGGCCGCCGACGGCATAATCCAGGTCCAGGAAGCGGGCGGCGCGCCCCACCCGCGCTGGGTCTTTAACGACGTGCCCGTCGAGGCCGCCCGGGACCCGGTGAATAAATACTATTTCGTTGCCGTCGTCGAGGGCAGCCCGGCGCCGGCGGCCGTCTGGGCCCACGGGGCCGACGCCCGGACTTACCTGCCCCAGCCGGACATTCCCTACGGCAGCGGCCCGGGCTGTGAATAAGTGGTGGGGTTTGTGGGGCCTGGTCCTGCTCAGCCTGGCCGCGGTGCCGGCCAGGCCCTCCTGGGGCCAGCCGGCCCTCCAGGCGGTTGATGCCGCCGACCGCTTCGGCTTTGCGTTTATAAACGGCATAACGGCCGACGGCCGGCCCTACGCCGTAAGCGACCTGCGCTACCAGCAGGCCCTGGATGCCGGGGCCCGCTGGACCCGCTGGCCCTTCTACTGGTATACCGTCGAGCGGCAGCCCGGCGTCTTCGACTATTCGGCCGTCGACCAGGTGGTCAACGCCGACCTGGCCCGGGGCCTTAAAATTAACGCCATCCTGATGGGCACCCCAACCTGGGCGGCAACATCAACCCCAACCGGAGCCCAGCAGGTTCCGGGCGGCCGCTACGGGGCCTTCGCCCTGGGCGGGGCCGAAACCAGCCCGCCCAAAAATTTAAACCTGCCCGTCTTTGCCGACGGCACCGATATCCCGGGCCCCGGCAAGGCGATAAACCCCGAAAACTACTGGGCCCGGTTCGTCTACAACACCGTAAAGCGCTACGCCCCCCGAATCCAGACCTGGGAGGTGTGGAACGAGCCGGACCTGGGACCGCCCGCCACCTTCCGGTTCTGGTCGGGAAGCCGGGCCGATTACGCCCGGTTGCTTAAAGTTGCCTACCTGGCGGCCAAGGCCGCCGACCCCGGGGCCCGGGTTCTTTTCGGCGGCCTGGCCTTCTGGACCGACCAGACCTTCTTCCCCGACGTGCTCCGGGTCATTCGGGCCGACCCCCAGGCCCCGGCCAGCAACTATTTCTTCGACGCCCTGCCGGTCCACCCCTACATCTCCCCCTACGCCCTGACCTACCTGGTGGACACCGTGCGAAACTACCTGGCCGGCTTTCAGATTCCCCCGAAGCCCATCTGGGTAAATGAAACCAATATCCCTGTCTGCGGGGACGATAAGGTGAGCCCCTACCTGCCCTGCCCCCAGAAGTGGCGGGGGAGCCCTTCGGAGCAGGCGTCCTTTGCCCTGGCCGTGGGGGCCCTAGGGGCGGCCTACGACCTCGAAAGGCTCTTAATCTTTCAGCTTTACGACGACTACGTCGGCTACCAGGAGTGGTATGGGGTGGTCCGGAACGACGCCTCCCCCCGGCCGGCCTACGCCGCCTACCGGACGGCCACCCGGTATTTTTCGAATTATGTGACGGTCCGGCGTCGGGAGGAGGGGCCGGCCGACCGGGTCACCCTGGGGGGCGTCCGGCTGGGGGACAGCTTATACCGGGTCAGCGTGGTCTGGAACCGCTCGGCCGGGCCGGTAACCTACTGGCTTGCGGCCGCCCCGGCGGCCCAGGCCGTCTCGGTCCTGGACAAATACGGCCAGCCGGCCCCGGGGCTTCAGTCTCTGGCCGGCGGCTACCGCATCGGCCTGCCCCCCGTAACCAACCCGGACCTGGGCATGGGCGAGCCTTATATCATCCTGGAGCGGGTCCCGCCCGACACCACCCCGCCGGTGGCGGCCGTAAGCCCGTGGGCCGGGCCGGTGCCCGAACGGTTCACCGTCCGCTGGACCGGTTCGGACAGCGGCTGGGGGGTGATGGGTTTCGACGTGCAGGTCCGGGAAAAGGGCAGCCCCAGCTGGGGCTGGTGGCTGGTGGACACCGGGGCAACGGCGGCGGAATTCCAGGGGCAGTGGGGCCGCGCCTACGAGTTCCGGGTCCGGGCCCGGGACTGGGCCGGCCTTACGGGGGAGTGGAGCCCGCCGGTGGCGGTCCAGGTGGGCTGTCCGATGGCGACCCCAACCTCCGCCCAGGCGGCGCCCTTAAATGGGGGCTTCCGGACCTTCTTCCCGGTAATCCGGAACGCCTCGCCCGGCTGTTAAGCCGCGGCCGTGGTTGGGCCGATCTTAGCCGGCGGCTGCCGCCGGCCGCAGGTGCTCGGCCAGAACCCGCTTAAGAAACGCCCGGGCCGACCGGACCGACACGGCCGCCCCCGTCTCGGCCCCGGTCATTACCGTGTTTATGCCGACCACCCGCCCGGCGGCGTCCACCAGGGGCCCGCCCGAATTCCCCGGCCGGAGCCGGAGGTTAACCAGAACCCATTCCCGGCCGGCCTCGTCGGTCGTTACCCCGGCCACCACCCCAAAGCTTGCGGCCGCCTCAACCCCCCAGGGGTGGCCCAGGGCCAGGACCAGGCTTCCGGGGGCCGGCTCCGAAGGGGCCAGTTCCAGGGCCGGCAGGCCGGCGGCCTCTACCAGGAGGGCCGCCAGGTCGCCGGTGCGGTCCCGGCCCAGAATTTTGGCCGCAAACTCCCGCCCGTCGGCCAGCCGCACCCAGATGGGCTCGGCCCGGACGACGTGGGCGTTGGTGAGAATAAGGCCCTGGGGATGGACGATAATCCCCGAGCCCACCCCGAAGACGCCCCGGACCCCGACCCGGACCAGACCGGCCCGGGCGGTGGCGGCCAGGTTTGCAAGTTCGTCGTTAAGCCGCGCTAAGAGCTTTGTCATCCCCGCCTCCGATTAAGGCCTTTCGGCCGGTATAACGGTGATTTCGGCCGGCTGCCCGCCCCGGAGAACCCGCAGGGTCAGGGGCCGGCCGATGCGGTCGGGGGTAAGCTGGGCCAGCAGCTCGTCGGGCAGGCTCACCGGCTGGTCCCCGACGGCGATGATGACATCGCCGACGGTGAGGCCGGCCCGGTCGGCCGGACTGCCCGTCTCCACCGAGACGACGATAAGGCCCATCGCCCGCCCAACCCGCTCCCGAACGGCGTCGGGCAGGCGCACCGGCTGGGAGGCGATCCCCAGGTAGGCCCGGCGGACCCGGCCGTGGGCCAGCAGGGCCTCCACCACCCGGCCGAGGGTGTTGCCGGGCACCGCCACGCTTACGCCCCGGGCCAGGGCGGAGGTGTTGAGGCCGACAACGGCGCCGTCAGCGGCCACCAGGGCCCCGCCCGAGAAGCCCGGGTACATGGCCACGTCGGTCTGCAGGTAGTTATCGAGCTGGCCGCCGGGCAGGGTCCGCCAGGGCCCGCCGACGGCGCTGACGATCCCCAAAGTGGCCTGGAGCTCCCGGCCGGGCCGGGCCACGGCCACGACGATGTGGCCCACCCTTAAGTTTTCGATGCCCCCAATCCGGGCCGGCTTGAGGCCCGAGGCTTCGGCCCGAAGGACGGCCAGGTCGGTGGAGGAGTCCCGCCCGACCAGCCTGGCCCCCACCGTCCGCCCGTCGGGCAGGCCGACCTCAATCCGGTCTTCCCGCTCGATGACGTGGTCGGCGGTGACGATAATCCCGTCGGCGGACCAGACGATGCCGCTGGCCCCGAAATGGGCCCGGGCGCCCACCCGAACCACACTTTCCCCGGCGGTCTGAACCAGGGCCGCCAGCTCCTCGGAGAGGGCTTTGATTCGGTCAAACACGGCTTAAAACCTCCTGGGCTTTCTACAAAGAGCTTAAGGCCGGGGCCGGGCCCGGGGCATCGGTAATTCGGGGAGGTGGCACCCCGGAAAAAAGGCTAGATGGCAATAAGCCCCAGGCGGGCGGCGGTGACCACCGCCTCCGTCCGGCTCCGGGCCCCGAGCTTGGACATGACGGTGTTGACGTGGAACTTTACGGTGTGCTCGCTGATGCCGAGCCGGCGGGCAATCTCCTTGTTGGAGAGGCCGTCGGCGACGAGGCTCAGAACCTCCAGCTCCCGGGGGGTGAGGGCCTCGGGGGGTTCGCCGGGGCCGGCCGGCCGCAAAACGCCGGCGGCCGGCAGAAGCTCCGGGTCCAGGACGATAAGTCCCCCCGCCGCGGCCAGCAGGCCCAGGACAAGGCGGTCGGCGGCGGCCGTGCGCCCGAGGACTCCCCGGGCCCCGGCCCGCAGTCCGGCCGCGGCCAGCTCCGGCCGCCCCACCAGAACCACCGCCGGCACCCCCGAGGCCGTCAGCCCCAGCAGGGGGTCCAGGTCCGGTTCGGGGGCCGAGCCCAGGTCCCAGAGGACCACCCGGGCCTGGGGGGCGAAAAGGGCCGCATCGTCCGGACCGGTCCGGCCGAGAACGGCCAGTTCGGGCCGGTCCTCGAGCCGGGCGGCCAGGCCGTCCCGAACCAGGGGGTCGGCGGCCACGATGAGGACGTCAACGGGCAGGTTCAGAGGGCCGTCCATAG
Source organism: Dehalococcoidia bacterium (assembly GCA_034434875.1). GTDB lineage: Bacteria > Chloroflexota > Dehalococcoidia > JAUQQI01 > JAUQQI01 > JAUQQI01. The sequence continues at coordinate 19,869 of DAOTYJ010000097.1, forward strand.
GTCGTCTAAAATCCGTTATACTTCCCCGGGGAGCAGGGATGAAAATCGCCGCCGGACCGAAGCTCAGGCTCTGGCTGCTGGCCCTTTACACCGTGCCCGACGTCGCCTCCCTGCGGGAGGCCGACTTCGTGGCCCGGTGGCTCATTATGGGCCGGGCGGCCGTGCTGGTGATGACGGCCGTTTCGGCGGTCCTGGGTGGCCTTTTCGCCCAGCTTTCGGGGGGTCTTCGAACCCGTCCGTTTCCTGGTGGCCGCCTGCGGCCTGCTCCTGGCCCACTTTGCCAGCAACCTGGCCAATGATTATTTTGACTTTATTCAGGGCAAGGATACCCCCGAGTCGCCCCGGGTCCGGTACGGGCCCCACCCCCTGGCCCACCACGGGGCCTCCCCCACCGGCCTGCTCCTGGCCACCGCCTTCAGCCTGGCCGGGGCCGCCCTGGCCGGCCTTTATTTAACCCTGGCGGCCGGGCCGGGGGTGCTGGCCTTCGCCCTGCTGGGCTACACGGGCGGCCCCCTGCCCTTAAAATATGTGGGCCTGGGGGAGCTGGCCGTCCTCATCGTCTGGGGTCCCCTTATGGTCGGGGGCACCTATTACAGCCAGGCGGGTTTCGTCCCGGCCTGGGTCTTTTTCGGCTCCCTCCCCTACGCCCTGGGGGTCACCACCGTCCTGCTGGGCAAGCACCTCGACAAGGTCGATTTCGACCGGGGTGGGCAGGTCCGAACCCTGCCGGTAATCCTGGGGGAGGCCGGGGCCCGGCGGCTAACCCAGGGGCGCGTCGTCTTAATGTACGTTACGGCCGTCGGGGCGGCCCTCTGGCAGGGCTTCCCCGGGATGCTGGCCGTTCTGCTCAACCTGGGCGGGGCTTTTAAGACCTTAAAGTTCCTCGAGCAGCCGAGGCCGCCCGACCGGCCCCTCTGGTACGTGGGGGGCACCTTTCTACACAACCGCCGCTTCGGCCTCCTGCTCGTCGGCGGCCTCCTGGTCGAGGTCCTCGTCCGGCTGATTCTGGGCCGTTAGCCGACCCGGTAGGCCGCCAGGCGGCTGGCCAGGTGGTGGGGAACCCGCCCCACCAGCACGGTCCCCTTCGGGGTGTGGCGCTCGGTCCGGATGCTCCCCTGCCGCCGGACGAGCTCCACCACCCCGGCGGCCTCGTAAGGAATCTCCAGCTCGACGTCCACCATGGGCTGGGTCAGGGCCTCCTGGATGCGGCGGCGCAGTTCGTCCAGGCCCCGGCCGGTGGTCGCCGACGTAAGGACCACCCCGGCCGGGTCGAGGCCGAGGCGGCGGCAGAGCTCGGCCAGCCGCTCGGGGCCGGCCGGGCCCGGCAGCCGGTCCGCCTTGTTGAGGACCGTGAGCACCGGCTTATCGTCCAGGTTGAGGTCGGCCAGGGTCTCCAGCACCACCTCCACCTGCCGGTCGGCGTTTGGGTGGGAGACGTCCACCACGTGCAGAAGCAGGTCGGCCTCCGCCAGCTCTTCCAGGGTTGCCCGGAAGGCGGCCACTACCGTTGGGGGCAGCTTCTGGATGAAGCCGACGGTATCCGTAAGAAGCACCTCCTGCCGCCCGGGCAGGACCAGCCGGCGGGTGGTGGGGTCCAGGGTGGCGAAGAGTTTGTCCTCGGCCAGAACCCCGGCCCCGGTCAGGGCATTGAGGATGGTGGACTTGCCGGCGTTGGTGTAGCCCACCAGGGCCACCACCTGGGTGCCGCTGCGCTTGCGCCGGCGCCGGTAGAGGGCCCGGTGCTGGCGGACGGCCTCCAGCTCCCGGCGCAGTCGGGCGATCCGGTCCCGGATGAGGCGGCGGTCCGTCTCCAGCTGGCTCTCGCCCGGGCCCCGGGTGCCGATGCCGCCGCCCAGCCGCTCCAGGTGGGACCACTGGCCGGCCAGGCGGGGCAGCAGGTACTCGTGCTGGGCCAGCTCCACCTGAAGCTGGCCCTCCCGGCTCCGGGCCCGCCGGGCGAAGATGTCCAGGATGAGCACCGTGCGGTCGATTACCTTGGCCTGAATGGCGTTTTCCAGGTTGCGCTGCTGGCTGGGGCTGAGCTCGTCGTCGAAGATGACCAGATTCGCCCCGAGGGCCCGCCGCAGGTCGGCAACCTCCTGGGCCTTTCCCCGGCCGATGTAAAAGGCGGGGTTCGGTGCCTCCAGCCGCTGCCGGACGACCCCCACCACCTCCGCCCCGGCGGTCCGGGCAAGCTGGGTCAGCTCCGCCAGCGACTCATCCAGGGGCCAGCCGTTCTGCCGGCCGGTGAGCTCGACGCCGACTAAAATCGCCTTTTCGACCGCGGTCATCTCAGCCATTTTTTTTCCAGGCGACCAGCCGCCGCAGGGCCTCTTCGAGGCGGTCGTCCGGCGTGGTCAGGGATATTCGGAAATAGCCTTCGCCGTTCGACCCGAAGCCGACGCCGGGGGTGACCACCACCGCGGTGGCCTCGAGGAGCCGAAGGGCAAACTCCACGGAGGGCTGGCCGTCGGGGGTGCGGACCCAGAGGTAAAAGCCAGCCTTCGGCGGCCGGACCTCAAAGCCGGCCGCCCGGAGGGCCTCGACGGCCAGGTCCCGCCGGCGCCGGTAGACCCGGTTATTGGCCTTAACCCACTCGTCGGGGCCCCGCAGGGCAGTTACGGCCGCCCACTGGATCGCCTGGGGGATTCCCGAATCAAAGTTGGTCTTCACCTGGGTGAGGGCCCGGATGACCTCCGGGTTGCCCACGGCCATCCCAACCCGCCACCCGGTCATATTATACGTCTTTGAGAGGCTGTGAAACTCCACCCCCACCTCCCGGGCGCCCGCCGCCTGCAAAAAGGAGCCGGGCCGGTAGCCGTCGAAGGCGACCTCGGTGTAGGCGGCGTCGTGGCAGACGACGATATCGAACTGGCGGGCAAACTCGACGGCCTCCCGGAAAAAGGCCCCGTCGGCGGTGGCCCCGGTGGGGTTGTTCGGGTAGTTGAGCCAGAGGAGCTTCGCCCGCCGGGCCACCTCCGTCGGGACGGCCCCCAGGTCGGGCAGAAAGCCCCGCTCTTCTTTGAGGGGCAGGTAGAAAACCTCCCCCCCGGCGAAGACCGCCCCGGAGGTGTAAACGGGATAGCCCGGGTCGGGCACCAGAACCACGTCCCCCGGGTCGATAACGGCCAGGGGAATGTGGGCGATCCCTTCTTTGGAGCCGATGAGGGGCACCACCTCCGAGTTGGGGTCCAGGCTTACCCCGAAGCGGCGCCGGTACCAGTCGGCGATGGCGGCCCGGAGCTCGGGCAGGCCCTCGCTTTCGGGGTAGCGGTGGTTGACGGGGTCCCGGGCGGCCCGGATGAGGGCCTCGATAACCGGCTCCGGGGTGGGCAGGTCGGGGTCGCCGATGCCCAGGCTGACCACGTCCCGGCCCTCGGCCCGCAGCCGGCCCACCGTCCGGCTGATTTCGGCAAAAAGGTAAGGGGGCAGTAAGTCCAGACGGCGTGAGGTTTTCATCTTTGGGGCCTCCTGGCGGGGGTTCAATCCTCGAACCACTCGCCGACGAAGACTTCGGCGGCCGGGCCGGTCATCAGCACCTCGCCCTGGCCGTCCCATTCGATTTCGAGGCTTCCGCCGGGCAGCTCAACCCGAACCCGGTCGGGGGCGAGGCCCTTCAGGCGGGCGGCCACGGCCACGGCGCAGGCCCCGGTGCCGCAGGCCAGGGTGGGCCCGACCCCCCGCTCCCAGACCCGGACCCGGTAATGGTCCGGGGCGAGCCGGTTGACCGCCTCGAAGTTGGTCCGCCGGGGGAAGAGGGGGTGGTGCTCCACCTTCGGCCCGACCTCTTCTAAGGGAAAGGCTTCCACCGGTTCGTCCAGGAAGGCGACGGCGTGGGGGTTGCCCATGGAGACGAAGGTGAGGGCCAGCCGGCGGCCGTCCGCCGTAAGGGGGTAGTCGATGATGGGCCCGGGGCCCGGCAGGTCCACCGGGATTTCGGCCGGGTTAAGGCGGGGCCGGCCCATCCCGACCCGGACGGCCTCCACCACCCCGCCCCGCCGGATCAGCCGCAAGCGCTGGATTCCGGCCAGGGTCTCCACCTCCAGCTCGTCCTGGTCGGCCGGGATGTAGCTGTGGTCGGCCAGGTACTTGGCAAAACAGCGAATGCCGTTGCCGCACATCTCGGCCTCGGAGCCATCGGCGTTGATGATGCGCATTTTAAAGGGGGCCTTTTCGCCCGCCTCCAGCAGCAGGAGGCCGTCGGCCCCGATGCCGAAGTGGCGGTCGCAGAGCCTGGGGGCCAGCCGGTGCCAGTCGAGCCGGCGGTTCCGGGCGTCCAACAGGATAAAGTCGTTACCCAGGCCGTGGACCTTATAAAACCGCACGGTTGCCTTCTCCTCCGGGTCTCGCCTTTAGGATACCACGGCCCCGGCCCTACCCTCTACCGGCCAGGTGCCCCTCCACCAGGGCCGCCGCCTTCCCGACCAGGTCAGGGTCGTCGGCCTCCAGCCAGGTTATCCGGGGGTCGTTAAGCCGGAACCAGCCGTACTGGTGGCGGGCGTAGTTGCGGATTTCCCTTTTGGTGCGGGCGATGGCCTCTTCTAAGGAGATTTCCCCCTTTAGGCGTTTTATGAGCCAGCGGTAGCCGTGGCCGGTAAGGGCCGGAAGGTCTGGCGAGTAGCCCTTTTCCAGGAGCCGGCGGACCTCGTCCAACCACCCGGCGGCCACCATCTCCTCCACCCGGCGGTCGATGCGCCCGTAAAGCTTTTGGCGGTCCAACGTAAGGCCGATAATGAGGGGGTCCCAGGGGAGCGGGTTTTTGCGCCTGAGCTCGGAAAACTTCCGGCCGGTTCTGGTTATAACCTCGAGGGCCCGGATGACCCGCCGCAGGTTCCGGGGGTCAATTCCGGCCGCGGCCTCGGGGTCTAAAGCCTTAAGCTCGGCGTAGAGGGCTTCGGGGCCTTCCTGCTCGGCCCGCTCCCGGAGGCGGCGGCGAAGCTCCGGGTCCGGGGGGACCGGGGGGACCTGGTAGCCTTCGAGGAGGGCCCAGACGTAGTGGCCGGTGCCCCCCACCAGGATGGGGAGCCGCCCCCGGCAGGCGATATCTTCGACGGCCTGCCGGGCCAGCCGGGTATAGAGGGCGACGCTGAACTCCTCGTCGGGCCGGACGACGTCGAAGAGGTGGTGGGGGATTCGCCGCCGGACCTCGGCCGGGGGCTTGGCCGTCCCGATGTCCAGACAGCGGTAGACCTGGCGGCTGTCGGCGTTTACGATTTCGCCCCCGAACCGCTCGGCCAGGGCGACGGCCAGGTCGGACTTGCCGGTGGCCGTCGGCCCGACGATGACCACCGGCTTCGGCCGCCCGGCCATCAGTCGATGCGGGGGTCCAGCCGCCCGGCCGCCTTAAGGGCCCGGAAGATTTCGGCCGTCCGGCGGATGCCCTCGGCCAGGGACGTATAGGGGACCTGCCCGCCCAGGAACTCCCGGAGCCCCCCGTCGTCCAGCTCGGGGGGGAGGGGCAGGGGCGGGCCCTCAAAGCCGATAAGGCCCCGGCTTTCGGGCAAGACCTCCCCGAGCTCGGCCAGAAATTCCCCCACCGAGACCACGCTGCCCCGGATGTTAAAGACCGGGGCCCCGGCCGCCGCCCGGCGGGCGGCGGCGATGAAGATGCGGGCCACGTCTTCGGCGTACTGGAGGTCGAGCCGGCCGCCGAACCGGATTTTGAAGGAAACCCCCAGCACGGCGGCCTTGACGGCCTTGGTCGGGTCCGAGGTAAGGCCCTGGTCCCGGCCGACCCCGTAAACGGCCCAGGGCCGAAGGCCCACCGACGGGACGCCGTAATCCTCCCAGTAGAGGCGGGCCGTGCCCTCGTTGGCCTGCTTGTAGACCCCGTAGAGGGTTTCGGGCCGCTGGGGGGCGTCATCGGGGAGGGGGCCGGGCCCCGGGTAAAACTCCGGGGGGCCGAAGACGGCCACCGAGCTGGCGTAGACCAGCGACCGGATCCCCAGCCGCCGGGCCGCCTCGAAAATATTCACCGTCCCCACCACGTTTACCAGGGCGCCCCGGACCGGGTCCGCCCGGCAGAAGGGAATCTGGAGGGCGGCCAGGTGGATGACCCGGTTTACCCGGTGCTCCCCCAGGACCCGGAGCACCCCCTCAAAATCCGTAACGTCCAGCCTGACAAAGGTTGCGGCGGGCAAAGCCTCCGGGGGGACCAGCTCGGCCAGCCGGCGGGGTTCGGGGTCGATATCCGCCCCCACGACGGGGATGCCCGCTTCCCCCAGAAGCTTTACCACCCAGGAACCGATGCAGCCGGAACTGCCCGTAACCAAAAACCGCTCTTCGGTCATTTTTCCAACCAGGCGTCCAAAAGCTCGTAACTGCCGGGCCCCGAGTGGGGCCGGTAGCCCCGCACGTAAGGCTGCCAGAGGCCGAAATGGTTTAAAGAAATCAAGCCGATGAAATACTGCTGTTCGGCCAGGTAAGCCTGGATTTCGTCGATAAGCTGTTTGCGGGCGGCCTTGTTTAAAATCCGCCGCTGGCGGCGGATAAACTCGGCCAGCAACGGGTCGGGGGCCGAACCCGGCCCCGCGAACATCAAGGTGAGCTGTTCGTCGGGGTCGAGGAAGAAGCCGTAAGCCTCCAGGCTCAGCTCGGCGGACCCGTCCCCGACCGCCAGTTCCACCCCGACCCGGCCCAGCTGCTCCCGCAGGGCCTCGAACCAGGCGGGGGCCGCCCGGAGCTTAAGGCCGAGCCCCCGCAGGCCGGCCTCGGCCGCCAGCTCCCCGGCCAGCTCCGGGTCGGGCTGATAATACCGGGCGGCCGGTCCCAGGCGCTCGTCCATCAGGGCCCATTCCGACAGGGCCGGGCTCAGGGGGCCGACGGGGGCCCCATGCCCCCGCCCCAGCCGGCCCAGGAGGGCCTGGCGGTCGACGGCCAGGGCCAGCGCCTGCCGGGCCCGCCGGTCGGCCAGGGGTGGGAGGTCGGCCCGAACTTTTAGATAAAAAGCCTCGGCCCCCACAACCTCTTCGGCCTGGAGCTCGGGCCGGGCCTGCCGGACCGCCTCGAACCGGTCGGGGGAGGTGGGCACGCTCGGGGGGATGATGTCCAGGGCCCCGGCCCGGAAATACGCCAGCCGGGCGGTCTCGTCGGGGATGACGAGCCAGTGGACCTCGTCCACGTAGGGCCGGTTGGGCAGAAAATAGTCGGGGTTTTTCTTAAAGATAAGGCTTATCCCCGGGAACCGCTCGTAAAGGACGAAGGGACCGGTGCCGACGGGGAAATTCTTCAGGGCCGCCCGCCGGCCCACCAGCTCCCGGGGCAGGACCCAGCCGTAGGGTCCGGCCAGGTAGTGGATAAAGGGGGCGGTCACCTCCTTGAGGATAACCTTGACGGTGTACTTGTCGGGGACCTCGACCCGGTCGATGCGGCCGAAGTGAAGGCGGTGGCGGGGGTCGGGGCTGGCCATCAGCCACTCAAGGGTCGCCCTGACGTCGTCGGCCACCAGCTCCCGGCCGTTGACCGGGGGCTTGGGGTGGAACCTTACCCCCTTGCGCAGGTGGAAGGCGTAGGTGACCTCGTCCGTCTGCTCCCAGCTCTCCACCAGGTCGGGCTCGGGGATGAGCTGGTTGGGGTGGACCTCCCGCCCGGTCCGGAAGCGCACCAGGCGGGAGTAAACAAGGCCCATGAGGGGCAGGGCGGCCGGCGTCCCCCCGTGGGGGTCGAGGCTGGCCGGGTCCGTGTGGTAGCCCACCTTGAGGATACCCCCCGGCCGGGGGCTGAGGGCGGGCCCGGCCTCGGCGGGGGCGTTCCGGGCGCCCGAAACCTGGCACCCCGCCAGTCCCCCAACCCCGAGCAGGAGGCCCAGGGCTTCCCGCCGGCTCAGCCTCGGGCCCACCTCAGCCCCCCCGCCCGCCGGCAAGGGCGGCGGTTATCCGGACGACCTCGACGAAATCGGCGGCCCGCAGGCTTGCGCCCCCCACCAGGGCCCCGTCGACCTCTGGCTGGCCGACGAACTCCCCGATATTCTCGGGCGAGACGCTGCCGCCGTAAAGGATGCGGGTCCGGCCGGCGAAGTCGGGCCCGAATCTTCGGCCGAGGAGGGCCCGGATCTGCCCCACCACCTCGTTGGCCTGGGCCCCGGTGGCCGGGCGGCCGGTGCCGATGGCCCAGACCGGCTCGTAGGCTACCACCAGCTCCCGGTCGGCCGGCCACCCCTTAAGGCCGGCCTCGACCTGGCGGGTAACGACCTCCAGGGTCCGGCCGGCCTCGTTCTCGGCCAGGTTTTCGCCCACGCAGAAGATGGGCACCAGGCCGGCCTGGGCGGCGGCCCGTAGCTTCCGGGCCGCCGTCTCGTCGGTCTCCCCGAAATACCGGCGCCGTTCGCTGTGGCCGACGATGACGTAGCGGCAGAAGGGCCGGAGCATGGGGGCCGAAACCTCCCCGGTGTAGGCCCCTTTAGGCTCCCAGTGGAGGTCCTGGGCCCCGAGGGCGATGGGTGTATCCATCAGGAGCTGGTAAATGGGGTAGATGGACGTAAAGGGCGGGCAGAGGGCGACGTCCACGTCCCGGGAAAGCTCCACCAGCCGGTCGGCCATGGCGACGACCAGCCTCAGCCCCTCGGCAACGGTGGTGTGCATCTTCCAGTTGGCGGCGATAAGGGGCCGGCGCATCGGCTTTACGCCCCGAAGCGGGTGAGGCGGCCGGCGTGGGCCAGCATCAGGGGCATGAGGGCCGTGGCCGGGATAAGGCCCAGCCCGCCCCGCCGGCATTCGGCCTCCCCGAATTTTTCGGCCCGGTCGGGCCGGCACCAGCGGGACCAGAGGACCACCGGCACCGGGTGCCAGGAGTGGGAGCGGTAGGCCGCCGGGGTCGAATGGTCCCCGGTCACCACCACCACGTCCGGCCGGAGGTCCAGGAGCCTGGGAAGCAGACTGTCGGCCTCCTCGATGGCCGCAACCTTGGCGGCAAAATTGCCGTCCTCCCCGGCCGTATCCGTCCGCTTGAAGTGGACGAAGAAAAAGTCGAACTCGGCGAAGTGGTCGGCCACCGTCTGGAAGTTCTCGGCCAGGGTCTGGCCGGTGGGCAGGACCGTCATTCCCACCAGCCGGGCCAGACCCCGGTACATGGGGTAGGTGGCCACGGCCGCGGCCTTAAGCTTATAAACCTCCCCGAAGGTGGGGGGCTGGGGGTGCTTGGCAAAGCCCCGGAGGAGCACCATATTGGCCGGGTGCTCCCCGGCCAGGAGCTTGCGGGCCTCCTCCACCCAGCGGTTCACCAGGGCGGCGGTGGCCTCGGCCTCGGGCCGGGTCGGCCGAACCGGCAGGGGCGGAACCCCTTCCCGGGTCGGGTCGGTTTCGGTGAGTTCGGCCCGTAGGCCGGGGCCCCGCAGTACCAGGACGAACCGGTGCTCCCGGACCGGCTCGACGAAGACCCCGACCCCCGGCAACCGGATCTGCCGCAGCTTTTCGCAGAGGCGGGCGTTTACTTCGGTGGGGATGCGGCCGGCCCGCCGGTCGACGATGCGGCCCTCGGCGTCCACCGTGCAGAAGTTCCCCCGGGCCGCCACGTCGTCCGGCTGAAGGGGAAAGTCGATGCCCAGGGCCTCCAGGACGCCCCGGCCGATCTCCCAGCGCAGGGGGTCGTAGCCGAAGAGGGCCAGGTGCCCCGGACCCGACCCCGGGCTGATCCCGGGGCCCACCGGCTGGGAAAGGCCGCAGTTGCCCTGATAGGCCAGCCGGTCCAGGTTCGGGGTTTGGGCCGTCTCCAGCTCCGTCCGGCCCGTAACGGGGTGGGGAAGGCCCCCAAGGCCGTCCATGACGAAGAGGATGAGCTTGGAGCCGTTGGTAATCACCAGGTTGCGGATCACTTCCTGCACGGCGGAACCTCCGGTCAGGCGGACTCGTAGAGGACGGCGATGCCGGGCAGGGTCCGGCCCTCCAGAAACTCCAGGGTTGCGCCCCCGCCGGTGGAGACGTGGTCGAACCGGTCGGCGAGGCCGAATTTTTCAACCGCCGCCACCGTCTCCCCGCCCCCAATAACCCTTACGGCCCCGGTGAGGCCGGCCAGAAACTCGGCGATGGCCCGGGTGCCGGCCGCAAAGGGCTCCAGCTCAAAGACCCCCATCGGCCCGTTCCAGAGGACCGTTCGGGCCGGCCGCAGGGCCTCCTGAAACCGGCGGACGGTTTCCGGGCCGATATCCAGGATGCGCCAGCCCTCGGGCACGTCCCCAAAGACGACGGTCTGGGTTTGGGCGTCGGCCGCAACCCGGTCGGCGATGACCCCGTCGACGGGAATCAAGACCTTGCCCGTGGCCAGAAGCTCCCGGGCCGCCCCAACCTGCTCCTCTTCGTAGAGGGAAGACCCCACCTGATGGCCCTGGGCCTTAAGGAAGGTGTTGGCCATCCCGCCCCCGACCAGCAGTTGGTCCACCCGGGGAAGCAGGTTGCGCAGAACCGGGAGCTTATCGCTCACTTTGGCCCCGCCGATGACGGCCACGTAGGGCCGCTCCGGGGCCTCCAGCACCCTGGTCAGGTAGTAAATCTCCTTTTCCATCAGAAAGCCGGCGTAGGCCGGGAGAAACCGGGCCACCCCGACGGTGGAGGCGTGGGCCCGGTGGGCGGCGGCAAAGGCGTCGTTAACAAAAATATCCCCGAGGCGGGCTAGGGCCTCGGCGAAGGCCGGGTCGTTGGCCTCCTCCCCCGGGTGAAAGCGGACGTTTTCCAGAAGCAGGACCTCCCCGGGCCGAAGCCCGGCGACCATCCCCCCCACCTCCGGCCCGATGCAGTCGGGGGCCTTCTTAACCGGCCGGCCCAGCAGGGCCGAAAGGCGGCGGGCCACGGGGTCGAGCCGGAGCTTTTCGACCACCTTGCCCTCCGGGCGGCCCAGGTGGGACATCAGAATCACCCGGGCGCCCTGCTGGGTCAGATACTCGATGGTGGGCAGGGCGGCCCGGATGCGGGTATCGTCGGCCACCTCCCCGGTGCTGGGGTCAAGGGGGACGTTAAAATCCACCCGGACGAGGACCCGTTTGCCTGAAACCTGGGCTTGGCGGAGGATTCTGAGTTTCACCGGCGGCTTCCCCCCCCAAAAGGCGTTACCGACCGAATTATAACCGGTTTCTAAATTGACCGGATGTCCGGGCTTCGGTTATCCTTTTAACCGGAACCGCCCATGGCCGACCTTAAGTACAGGTCCCCCCGGGGAACTGCCGACATCCTGCCCGAGGAGCAGCCTTACTGGCGCTTCGTGCTGGAGACGGCCGGGGCGATGGCCGAGCTTTACGGCTACCGGCGCATCGATATCCCCCTTTTCGAGTACGCCGACCTTTACATCCGGGGGGTTGGGGAGGCGACGGATATCGTCCAGAAGGAGATGTATCTTTTCTCCGACCGGGGGGGCGACCGGATGGCCCTGCGGCCGGAGTTTACGGCCGGGATCTGCCGGGCCTACCTTCAGCACGGTATGGCCAGCCGGCCCCAGCCGGTGAAGCTCTGGACGGCCGGGCCCGTCTTCCGCTACGACCGGCCCCAGCGGGGCCGCTACCGCCAGTTCCACCAGTTTAACTACGAGGCCATTGGGGAGCTCGACCCCTGGCTGGATGCCGAGGTCATCGACCTGGCCTGGCGGTTTTACGGCCGGCTCGGCCTTAAGGGCCTTACTCTGGAGCTCAACAGCATCGGGGACGGCAAATGCCGGCCGGCCTACCGGGAAGCCCTCCGGGCCTACTATCAGCCCCTGGTGGGCCGCCTCTGCCCCGACTGTAAGGAGCGGCTGGGGCGCAACCCCCTCCGGCTCCTGGACTGCAAACAGCCCACCTGCTGGGCCCTGGCCGAGGCCGCCCCCCGCTCGGTGGACTACCTTTGTGACGAGTGCCGGGAGCACTTTGCGGGGGTTCAGGACTGGCTCGGCCGCTACGGGGTGCCTTATCGGCTCAACCACCGGCTGGTCCGGGGCCTGGATTACTACACGAAGACGGTCTTCGAGGTTCAGCCGCCCCGGGAGGGGTCCCAGACGGCCCTGGGGGGTGGGGGCCGCTACGACGGCCTCATCGAGGAGCTGGGGGGGAAGCCCACGCCCGGGATCGGCTTTGCCACCGGCATCGAACGGGTGATCCTGGAGCTTAAAGCGCAGGGGATAATCCCCCCGGACCGGAAGGTCCCCCTGGTCTTCGTCGCCTACACCGGGGAGGCCACCCGGCTGGCCACCGTGGAGGTGGTGGGCCGGGTCCGGGCCGCCGGCCTCATCGGGGTGCACGCCTTCGGAAACCGGAGCCTTAAGGCCCAGCTTCGGCTGGCCGACGGCCTGGGCGCCGACTACGCCATCATCTTGGGGGAGGAAGAATACCGGCAGGGCCAGGTGGTCTTTCGGGACCTGGCCACCGGCCGGCAGGAGACCCTCAGCCTTGAAGCGGCCTTAAACCGGATAAAGTCTTAGCCTGAGGCAAATCCGTGGAACCCGTCGGTTATACCTACAGCCCGAACTCGCATTTAGACATCGACTGGGTTGACGACCGGCTGGCCGTTGGGGCGGCCCTCAGCCCGAACCAGCTGGGGCTCATTAAAGCCCAGGGCATCGGGGCCGTCGTGGACCTGCGGGCGGAGGCGGCCGACGACCCGGACCTGCTGGGCAAATACGGCATCGGGTTTTTGCACCTGGGCGTCCCCGACGGGGAGGCGCCGTCGCCGGCCCAGCTGGAAAGGGGGATCGCCTGGGTCCGGGAGCAGTGGGCCCGGGGCCGGAAGGTGCTGGTTCACTGCCAGGGGGGCCTGGGTCGGAGCCCCTGCTTCGCCACGGCCCTCCTGATGGCCGAGGGCCTCAGCCTGGCCGAGGCCTTCGGGAAGGTAAAAGCCGCCCGGAAGGCGGCCGCCCTCACCGCCGGGCAGTGGGAGGCCCTGCGCCGCTTTGCCCTAAAGGTGGGCGTCGAGGGAGCCGCGCCCGACAGGTCGACCTGAGGGCGGCTGGGGGGCGGCGCGGTAGGGGACCGGGATATAGGTAACCGAGGGCCGGGCCTGCTGGGCCTGGGGGAAGAGGCGCATCAGCTGGTAGACCTCGGGGGGCATGTCGGTGGAGATGGGCAGGCCCAGCTCCCGGGCCTGCTCCACCGTTATCGGGTAGTCGTGGGTCCAGGTTCCGCCGGTAAGCAGGGCCGCCACCCGTTCAGCCTGGGCCGGCTCCATCCGCTCCGACAGCAGCTCCCGAACCACCGCCGCGACCTGACTCATGGCCTTTCGGCCCACGTCGGCCAAAATCAGGGTCTGGTCGTCGATATCCTTGGGCTGTTTGAGCTCCAGGACCTTTAAAATCGAGGCCGCCGGAAACTGCCCCACCTGGGGGTCCAGGGGGCCGAGGACGGCGTTGGGGTCCATCACGATCTCGTCGGCGGCCAGGGCAATCAGGGTGCCGCCGGACATCGCGTAGTGGGGCACAAAAACCGTAACCTTTCCGGGCCGCTTCTTCAGGGCGAAGGCGATCTGCTCGGCGGCCAGGACCAGGCCACCCGGCGTGTGCAGGATGAGGTCGATGGGGAGCTCGGGGTCGGTGAGCTTGATGGCCCTCAGCACGTTTTCCGAGTCGTCGATGTCTATGTAGCGAAAAATGGGAAAGCCCAGGATGCTCATCGTCTCCTGCCGGTGGATCAGGGCGATGACCCGGCTCTTGCGCTTGCGCTCGATTTCGTGGATGAGCCGGACCCGGGCCGCCTCGAGCATCCGCTGGCGGACCAGCGGCTGAAGGGTCACCAGGATGAAAAAGAGCCAGAAAAGGTCAAAGATGGTCATCGGTTATAAACTCCGCCTACCAGGGCCAGTACTCGTCTAAATAATAATAGCTTCGACGCCTGGCAAAGAATTTTACCAGGCCCAGGCCGGCGACGAATCCCCCCACGTGGGCCCACCAGGCCACCCCGCCCAGGGTTCCCAGTTCGTCGGGGGCAAGCAGGCTGAAAAGCCCGTTAAACAGCTGAGATATAAACCAGAAGCCGATGTAAAAGACGGCCGGAATCTCCGTAAGAAACCCGAAAAAGAAGACCGGAACGATGCCGATGACGGTGGCCGTGGGGAAGAGGACCAGGTAGGCGGCGAGCACCCCGGAGATCGCCCCGCTGGCCCCCACGGTGGGAATGGGGGAGTCCGGGTTTAAAAAGACGTGGGTGAGGCCGGCCGCAACCCCGCACAGCAGGTAAAAGACCAGGTATCTTAGGTGGCCCATCCGGTCCTCGACGTTGTCGCCGAAGATGTAAAGGGCCAACATGTTGCTTATCAGGTGGAACCAGCCGCCGTGCAGAAACATCGACGTGAAGAGGGTCAGCCACTGGAAAGGGTCGTCGGGGGACCTTAAAAACCGGTCCGGCACCAGCCCCCAGGTGTCGACAAATTCCAGCAGGCGGCGGCCCAGGGAAGCCTCGTAAAGAAAGACGGCCGAGTTAACGACGATAAGGCCCGTGTTGACTAGGGGAAACTGGGTCGCCCGAACCGTATCTTTAATGGGTATCATTCAGTAAAGACGCCGCTACGCCTTAAGGCCGCAAGAAACCGCCGGGTTTTAACTTTTCAGGCCGTCTGAATCCTGATCGTCCGCCGGGCCGAAGGTTGGGCTTTCGGCAGCCTGATGGTTAGGATGCCGTGCTCCAATTTGGCCTCCGCCCGGCTCTCGTCCACCGGGGCCGGCAGCCGAACGGACCTCTCAAACCGCCCCCACCGGAGCTCCCGGTAGTAATAACGGGCGCCCTCCTCTTTTTTCTCCTCCCGGGTCTCGCCCCGGATGGTGAGGAGGCCGTCGTCGATGGAGACTTCCAGGTCCTCGGGCTTGAGGCCCGGAACCGCCGCCCTGACGACAATTTCGTTATCGGTCTCGGAAAGGTCGATGGGCGGCCCGAAGACCTCCAGGGTCGTGGGCAACCGGCCGAACCGGGTCCAGGTCTCCTCGAGGATGCGGTTAACCAGGTCCCGCAGGGTTGCAAGTTCTCGGGCAGGCTCCCACCGTTCGAGGGCCATTCCTCCCAACCTCCAGCTAAAAATTTTGGACACGCACGGTTAAGTTAGCAGATTTCCGGCTCGCCGGTCAAACAACCCCGGCGTTCAGGGCTTTTCCGTGCGGGGCGCGGCCGCCTATTGGACCGGGTATTATCTGCCGAAAGCCCCGCGTGCTAACATTAGGAAGAAAACCGGGTTCCCCGAGGAGGGTGCGATGCGCGAGGTTGCCAGGGTTGGGGCCGCCCAGGTGGCGCCCGTCTTTTTCGATGTGGAGGCAACCTTGGAAAAGACGATAAAGGCCGTCGCCGAGGCCGGCCGGCTCGGCCTCGACCTGCTCGTCTTCCCCGAAACTTACTTTACGGCCTACCCTTACTGGCGGGGAAGCGTCAGCGTCCGGCAGTCGACGGAGCTGGCCGTCCGGCTGATGGAGTCGGCCGTCCGCTGGAACGGCCCGGAGATGGAGGCCGTCGCCCGGGCGGCCCGGGAGGCCGGGACCAACGTGGTCATCGGCATCAACGAAAAGGACGACCGGACCGGAAGCGAGACCGTTTACAACACCCTGGTTTTTATCTCCCGGGACGGCCGAATACTGGGCCGGCACCGGAAGCTGATGCCCACCCACTCGGAGCGGGTCTACTGGGGGATGGGGGACGCCCGGGACCTTAAGGTTTTTGAGTTCGATTTTGCCCGGGTCGGGGGGCTCATCTGCTACGAGCACCACATGAGCCTGCTCCGGGCGGCCCTGGGGTTTATGGGCGAGGAGGTGCACGTGGGAGTGTGGCCGGGCTGGTGGTCGATGGACGGCCACCTGGGGGCCAAATACGGCGACCCCACCAACCTGCGTTCCGAAATCGACGCGGCCATCCGGGAATATGCCGTCGAAAACCAGGTTTTTGTGGTGAGCGCCAGCTGGTACCTGCCCCCGGAGGCCGTCCCGGCCGACCTGAAAGAGCTTATGCGTTACAACCTGGCTGTGGGCGGAAGCTGTATCGTTAACCCCTCGGGCCTTTACCTGCGGGAGCCCGTCTTCGGCCAGGAAACCATCGTCTGGGCCGAAATCTGCCGGCGGGACCGGCTGCTGGCCAAGGCCTACTTCGACAGCGCCGGCCACTACTCCCGGTTCGACGTCGTAAGCCTTCAGCTCAGGGCCTTCGGCTGGGAGCCTTTCGGGCCGACGCCCATTAGCGGCCGGCCTGAGACGGAGCCGGCCGCCGGGGAGGCCCAGCCCTCCGCCCAACCGGACCGCCGGCCTCACTAGGGTTTGCGCCGGCTTAGCTTTTTGCTTGAACTCGGCCGGCGTTTCGGGTAACATTTTGCGACCAGGCCTGTTAAGTGGGCCTGGGCCGGCGCGGGTCGGCCGCCTGGAGATCGGACAGCAGCCGGGCAATTTTCAGCCTATCAGCGGGCACGCTAAACCCAAAGCGGGGAGGGAAAGGCCTTGTTTCCGCGGGAGCTGGACCCCGCCATCGTGAAATACATGTTTGTCGAGGTGCTTGCCCAGAGCACCCGATGTTTTGCCGAGGACGGGGCCGTCCGGCTGGAGACCCCTTTTATGCTTCCGGACGGCCATCTCGTGCGGGTTTATATGCGCCTCGGGCCGGAGCAGGAAGTGGTCGTTTCGGACGGGGGCTATACCAGCCGAACGGTTACGATCTTCTCCCGCTTCGAGGAGGAGGCCAGGGCCCGTTACGAAAAGCTTCGGCAGATCGCCCGGGACCTGGGCCTGGAGTACGCCGACGGGGAGCTCCGCTTCGTTGCCCCCAGCCTGGAGCAAGCCGTCCGGCGGGTCCCGACCCTGGCCCACGCCGTGGTGGCCGGCCTGGGGATGCTCACCTGGTAGACCCGGAGCCCGCCGCCGGAGGTTGTCGGGGCCGGGACAAACTGCTATAATCGGTTCTGGTAGCGGTCTGGAGGGTTCGCATAGCGGCTAGTGCGCCCGCCTGCTAAGCGGGTGGGGGAGTTTTCCCCTCGCGGGTTCGAGTCCCGCACCCTCCGCCACCGGCCCGTCCGGCCCGTTGGGACGGGCCTTTTAACTGAAGGGTGGTTGTGGGAATAATGCGCACGTTTTATATCTGGACCATCGGCTGTCAGATGAACCAGGCCGACTCGGACCGCCTGGCCACGGCCCTGGAGTTCCTCGGCTACCGCCAGGTCGGGTCGCCGAAGGACGCCGAGGTCGTGGTCGTCAACTCCTGCGTCGTCCGCCAGCAGGCCGAGGACCGGGTCGTCTCGAAGCTTTGGGAGCTTAAGCCCCTCAAGCGTCGGGACCCGCAGAAGGTCATCACCCTGATGGGCTGCATGGTCGGCCCGAAAAACAAAGAGGAGCTTAAAGCCCGCTTTCCCCACGTCGACCTCTTTCTCCGCCCCCAGGAATACGAACCCCTCCTGGACCTCCTTAAAGAAAGGGGCTGCGTAGAACGGGTAATCAACCCCTTCGACCTGGTCCCCAAGGCCCTCGGCCCGACGGCCTACGTTCCCGTCATCCACGGGTGCAACAAGGTCTGCACCTTCTGCATCATCCCCTACCGGCGGGGCCGGGAGCGGAGCCGGCCCATCGAGGAGATTCGCCGGGAGGTTCAGGGGCTGGTCTGGCGGGGGGTCAAAGAAGTCACCCTCCTGGGTCAGAACGTCGATTCCTACGGCCACGACCTGCCGGGCAAGCCCGACCTGGCCGACCTCTTCTACGCCCTGAGCGAGATTGAGGGCTTAAAGCGCATCCGGTTCCTGACG
The DNA here is from genome assembly GCA_034434875.1 of Dehalococcoidia bacterium. Lineage (GTDB taxonomy): Bacteria > Chloroflexota > Dehalococcoidia > JAUQQI01 > JAUQQI01 > JAUQQI01. The sequence continues at coordinate 37,511 of DAOTYJ010000097.1, forward strand.
TCCCACCCGTCGGATATGACCGACCGGATCATCGAGGCGGTGGCCTCTCTAGACAAGGTCTGCGAGCATTTCAACGTGCCCGTTCAGGCCGGGGACGACGAGGTGCTGCGCCGGATGCGCCGGGGCTACACCGTGGACGACTACCGGCGGCTCATCGCCAGGATTCGGGAGAAGGTTCCGGGCTGCAGCCTGGCCACCGACATAATCGTCGGCTTCTCGGGGGAGACCGAGGAGCAGTTCCAGCGCACCCTGGACCTCTTGGCCGAGGTCAGGTTCGACGTGGTCCACGTGGCCCGCTACTCGCCCCGGCCCGGGACCTTCGGGGCCAAGTTCCTCCCCGACGACGTGCCCCCCGAGGAGAAAAAGCGGCGGCACCGGGCCGTCGAGGAGCTTCAGGAGAAGATTGCGGCCGAGATCAACGCTCGGCTCCTGGGCCAGACGGTGGAGGTCCTGGTGGAGGGCCGGCAGAAGGACCGGTGGTTCGGCCGGACCCGGACCAACAAGCTGGTCTTCTTCCCGGCCGAGGGCAACCTGCTGGGCGAGCTGGTCCACGTCCGCATCGAGAAGACGGGCCCCTGGGCCCTGCAGGGGTCCCTGGCCGTCCCCGCCGCCGTCGCCTGAGGTTAAGTTTCGACTTCTAAGATCATCTCGATTTCGACGGGGATGCTGTTGGGCAGTTCGGCCATCCCCACGGCCGAGCGGGCGTGCCGGCCGTTCTCCCCGAAGAGGGCCACCAGCAGGTCCGAGGCGCCGTTGGCCACCTCCGGCTGGCGGTTGAAGCCCTCGGCGCTGTTGACCATCACCAGCAGTTTGACCACCCGCTTAACCTTATCCAGGCTGCCCAGAACACCCTTTACCGAGGCCAGGCAGTTCAGGCAGGTGAGGCGGGCGGCGTCGTAGCCCTGCTCCAGGGTGAGCTCCCGGCCCACCTTGCCCCGGTAGGCCTGACCCTCGGGGGTAAAGGGGCCGTGGCCGGAAACGAAGAGCAGATTCCCCACCTGCACGGCGGGCACGTAGTTGGCCACCGGCTTGCGGGGGCCCGGAAGTTCAAGACCGAGTTCGGCGAGCCTGGCTTCGACCCTGTCCAAGGTTCACCCTCCTTCCGGCACAATTTTTGGCCGATGCCGTAGTAAGTTATCATAGACCCGCAACCTTCCAGGAGGACGTCGATGCTGAGGCCGCTTAAAGAAAAAACTCCCAGGGTCCACCCGACCGCCTTTATCAGCGAGGCCGCCTACGTCGTTGGGGACGTGGAGGTGGGGGAGGGTTCCAGCATCTGGCCCGGAACGGTGGTTCGGGGCGACAGCGGCCGGATAAAAATCGGCCGCTTTGTAAACATCCAGGACAACTGCACCGTCCACTCGGACGCCGACGCCGAGTACGGCGACTACGTGACCCTGGGCCACGGGGTCGTCTGCCACGCCCGGAAGGTGGGCAGTTACGTCCTGATCGGCAACGGGGCCGTGGTCAACGACGGGGTCGAAATCGGGGAGTATTCCCTGATTGCGGCCGGGGCGGTCGTCCGGGAAAATACGGTTATTCCCCCCAGGTCCTTCGTGGCCGGGGTCCCGGCCGAGATTAAGGGGGAGGTCGCCGAGCGCCACATCGACCTGATCCGCCGGACGGCCGAAACCTATATCCGCAAGGCCCAGCTTTACCGGGAGGCCGGCCTCGGCCGGGACTGATTCAGACCGGGTGGGCGGTCACGGCCGGCTCCCCCAGCAGTTCGGCCAGCCGCCGCCTGAGGGCGGGACAGTACCGGGTGGTCACCGGCACCCGGACAAAGACCACCCCGTGGCCGTTGGCCACGGCGAAGGTCACCTCGTCCGGCCCCTGGAACTCCTTCAGGGCCGCCATTACCTGCCGGGCTTTCTCCAGGTCGGCGGCGTCGTCCGGGCCGCGGTTAAAGGTGATAATGAGCCGGTAAGTGGTGCCGTTGCCTGCGCCGTTGGTGCCCATCGAATGCTCCGTTTCGGGGGATTTAGCCCCCTCGGCCGCGGGCGAAGGGGCCTCCGGGGCCGGGTCTTCGGCCGAATAAGGCTGGGCCGCCTCGCAGACCAGGGTCAGCCGGTCGGCCCGCTGGCGGACCCGCCCGTGGACGAGCAGGATGTTGTTCTCCCGCCAGAGCTCCCGGGTGCGGTCGTACACCTCCGGCCAGACGGTGACCTCCAGGCTGCCGTCTAAGTCCTCGATGACGGCCGTAACAAAGGTGCGGCCCTCCCGGTTAAGGCCCGTTCGCACCGACTTGACCAGGCCGGCCACGGTGATTCGCTGGCCCACCATTTCGGCGTCCACCTGGCCGCAGAAGGTGGTGACCTGCTCCCGAAGCCTGGCCACGGCCGCCACCAGCGGGTGCTCGGAGAAATAGACCCCCAAAAGCTCCTTCTCCCAGGCCAGCTTTTCGGCCGGCTGGGCATCGGGGCCCTTAAGGTCGATTTTGCGGACGGGAACCTCCACCAGGTCGCCGAACATGTCGGGGATAAGCCCCCGGCCGACCTCCCGCTGGCGGTGGAGGCTCTGGCCCAGGCTCACGATTTCGTCCAGGGCCGAAAGGAGGGCGCCCCTGGGTCCGAACTCGTCGCAGGCCCCCGCCTTTATCAGGCTCTCCAGCACCCGCCGGTTGAGGGCCCGGGGGTCGACCCGGCCGACGAAATCCTCAACCCCCTTAAAGGGGCCGCCGGCGGCCCGGGCGGCAACGACGGCTTCGGCCGCCGCCCGGCCCACGTTTTTAATCGCCCCCAGGCCGTAGCGGATGCTCCCGGCCTCAATGGTAAACTCCACGTCGCTTCGGTTTACGCTCGGCCCCAGAACCTTAATCCCCATCCGCTGGCAGCAGGCTACCGAGCTGGCAATCTTCTCGTGGGAGTCCATCTGGGCCGAAAGCAGGGCGGCCATGTACTCGGCCGGGTAGTTGGCCTTAAGGTAGGCCGTCCGGTAGGCGAGCCGGGCGTAGGAGAAGGCGTGGGCCTTGTTAAAGGCGTAGCCGGCAAAGGGCTCAATTAGCTGGAAGATCTGGGCCGCGACCTCCTCGGGGATTCCCTTCGCCCGGGCTCCGGCCAGGAAGGCCTCCCGCTGCTGGCGCATGATTTCGGGGACCTTTTTGCCCATCGCCTTGCGGAAGATATCCGCCTGGCCCAGGGTGTAGCCGGCGATGGCCTGAACGATGAATAAAACCTGGTCCTGGTAGACGATGACCCCGTAGGTGTCCTTTAAGATGGGCTCCAGGGCCGGGTGGAGGTAAGTCACCCTGGTGCGGCCTTCCCGGGCGGCCAGGTATTCGGGGATATGCTCCATGGGGCCGGGCCGGTAAAGGGCGATCATGGCCGCCAGGTCGGCCACGGAGCGGGGCTTCATCTCCTTAAGATAGCGGGTCATGCCGCCACCTTCCAGCTGGAACACCCCCACCGTCTCCCCGGCCGCCAGCATCTCGAAGGTCTTCGGGTCGTCCTCGGGGATTTTGTTAAGGTCGATGACCTCCCCCCGGGTCCTGGCCACCAGCTTGACCGTCTTGTCGATGATGGTCAGGTTCGTAAGGCCCAGAAAGTCCATCTTGAGGAGGCCGATGCGGGCGATGGAGTTCATATCGTACTGGGTTACCAGCGTCTGGGGGGATGCCCCGTCCCCTTCGGCCTCCTCCCCGGCCCGGCGCCGGTGGTTGCCCCGGGCCGGCGGCTGGAGGGGAACGTGGTGGATGAGGGGGTCTTTGGAGATGACGACCCCGGCGGCGTGGGTGCTGGCGTGGCGGGCCAGGCCTTCCAGCTTCTGGGCCGTGTCTAAAAGCTCCCTGACCTTGGGGTCGGTCCGGTAAAGCTCGGCCAGCTCCTGGTTTTCCTGAAGGGCCCGGGCGATGGTCATATTAAGCACCTGGGGGATGAGCTTGGCCACCCGGTCCACCTCGGCGTAGGAGAACCCGAGGGCCCGGCCCACGTCCCGGACGGCCGCCTTGGCCCCGAGGGTCCCGAAGGTGATGATCTGGGCCACGTGGTCGTAGCCGTATTTTCGGACCACGTACTCGATCATCTCGTCCCGGCGGTCGTCGGCAAAGTCCATATCGACGTCGGGCATCTCTTTGCGCTCGGGGTTCAAAAACCGCTCGGCCACGAGCTTGTTGGCCACCGGGTCGACCTCGGTCACCCCGAGGGAGTAAAGGACGAGGCTGGCGGCGGCGCTGCCCCGGACCCCGAAGAGGATCCCCCGCTCCCGGGCAAACCGGGCCAGGTCCCAGACCACCAGGATGTAGTTGGCAAAGCCGGTCTGGCGGATGACGTCCAGCTCGGATTCGAGCCGGCGCCACAGCTCCTCGGAGGGCTCCCCGTAGCGGCGCCGGAGGCCCTCCCGGGCCATCCGGGCCAGGTAATCAAAGGGGGTCAGGCCGGGGGGCGTCTCGACTTCGGGCAGGTGGAGCCGGTCGAACTCCAGCTTAAGCCGGCACTTCTCGGCCACCCGGCGGGTGTTCTCGACCGCCTCGGGCAGATGGGCGAAAAGCTCGGCCATCTCGGCCGGACTCTTTAAATAAAACGAGTCCCCTTCCAGCCGGAGCCGCTTCTCGTCGTGGATGGTGGTGTTGGTGCCGATACAGAGCAGAATGTCGTGGATGGGGGCGTCTTCGCGATTTAAATAGTGGACGTCGTTGGTGGCAACGACGGGTATGCCCAGCTCTTTGCCCAGCTGGACCACCTGATTAAAGACGGCCCGGTGGTCGGGGTTGCCGTGCTCCTGGATTTCCAGGTAAAAGTCGTCCCCGAAGACCTCCCGGTACCAGCGGGCGGCGGCCGCCGCCTCCTCCCGCCGGCCCTCGGCCAGAAGCCGCGGAATCTCCCCGTTGTTGCAGGCCGAAAGGACGATGAGGCCCTCGGACCGCTCCACCAGCCAGCGCCGGTCCAGCCTGGGCTTGTAATAAAAACCTTCGACGTGGGCCCGGGTTACCAGGGCCAGCAGGTTGCGGTAGCCCGTTTCGTTCTTGGCCAGCAGAACGATGTGGTAAGGCTGCTTGTCGTCGGGGCCGCGGCTTTCAACCCCCCTGGGCGCCAGGTAAGCCTCAACCCCGATGATGGGGTTGAGGCCGGCCTCGACGGCCGCGGTGTAAAACTCAACGGCCCCGTAAAGCACCCCGTGGTCGGTGAGGGCGAGGCTCTCCATCCCCAGCTCCCGGGCCCGGGCGACCAGCGCCCCCACCCGGCAGAGGCCGTCAAGAAGGCTGTACTCGCTGTGAACGTGCAGATGGGTAAACGTCATTTCAATCGGCCAACCGTCTGCCCTTCTCGGGGAGATTATACGGGCCCGAAGGCCGCAGGCAAACAAGCCTCGATTTTGACTTTGCTAAAAGTCCGGCCGAACCGGGGCAAGGAACACAAGATATTGGGGCCTTATGGTACGCCGGCCCCAAAATGGCCGCGGCCGGACTAAATAGTCCGGCCGCGGGTCCGTTTAGTTGTCGAAACTTTAGGGGAAACTTTTAGTCGGGCTTTTCCAGCTCGAAGGCCTTGTGGAGGGCCCGGACGGCTTCGAAGACCCGGTCTTCGGCGATGATGCAGGTGATGCGGATTTCCGAGGTGGTGATCATCTCGATGTTGATGTTGTGGTTGGCCAGGGTCCGGAACATCCGGGCTGCGTAGCCGGGGGCGTTCTGCATCCCGGCCCCGACGATGCTCACCTTGGCCAGGTTGGTGGCGCTCACGCAGCCGCGGGCCCCGATGGCCCGGGCCACGGGCTGAACGAGGCTGAAGGCCTTTTCCAGGTCGTTGCGGGAGACGGTGAAAGAAAGGTCGGTCAGGCCGTCGACGCTGGCGTTCTGGACGATGACGTCCACGCTGATGCCGGCCTCGGCCAGGGGCTCGAAGATGGCGGCGGCGATTCCCGGCCGGTCCGGGACCCCGAGAATGGTCACCTTGGCCACGTCGGTGTCGTGGGCGATGCCGCGCACCTTGTTGCGCTTCTCCATGTCAACCTCCCCGTGGATGAGGGTGCCGGGGCTGTCGGTAAAGCTGGAGGCCACCAGAATGGGGATGTCGTAAATGGCCCCGATTTCGACGGCCCGGGTGTGCATCACCCGGGCGCCCTGGAAGGCCAGCTCCAGCATCTCCTCGTAGGATATATCCTGGAGCTTACGGGCTTCGGGCACGACCCGGGGGTCGGCCGTGTAGACCCCCTCGACGTCGGTGTAGATTTCGCACCGCTCGGCCCCGAGGCTGGCGGCCAGGGCCACGGCCGTGGTGTCCGACCCGCCCCGGCCCAGGGTGGTGATATCCAGCTCGTCGGTAAAGCCCTGGAAGCCGGCGACGATGGGTATTCGGCCGGCCGAAAGCTCCTGGATGATCCGGTGGGGGTTTACCGCCAGGATTCGGGCCCGTCCGAACCGCCGCTCGGTCTTGATGCCGGCCTGGAAGCCGGTCAGGGCCACCGCCTCGTAGCCGAGGTCCCGCAGGGCCATGGCCAGCAGGGTGCAGGAGACGATCTCCCCGGTGTGCAGCAGCAGGTCCAGCTCCCGCTCCGGGGGGCGCCTGGTAACCTGGTAGGCCAGGGCGATGAGCTCGTCGGTGGTGTCCCCCATGGCCGAGGCGACCACCACCACGTCGTTGCCGGCGTCCCGGGCGGCGGCGATTCGGCGGGCCACGGCTTTAATCCGTTCGGCGTTGGCCAGGGAAGAACCCCCGTATTTTTGGACGACCAATCTCCCCATTGCGGTCACTCGGGCGGAAAAGTTGTCAATTTTACCGGACGGAAGTATAACAGCGGGGATTCCCCGGCCGCAACCGGCCGGGCCTCGGGATTTTGACACCCCGCCCCGCCGTGCCCGATACTTCTATTCGAGCGGCAATGGGCAAGTTCTTCGTCACCACCCCGATCTATTACGTCAACGACGTGCCCCACATCGGCCACGCCTACACCACCGTCGCGGCCGATGTCCTTGCCCGCTTCCACCGCTGGCTTGGGGATGACGTCTTCTTCCTGACGGGCACCGACGAACACGGGGTTAACATCTACCAGGTCGCCTCGGCCCATGGGGTCGACCCCAAGGAGTGGGTGGACCGGGTCGCCGCCGAGTTTAAGCGGGCCTGGGCGGAGCTGCTGATAAGCCACGACTACTTTATCCGCACCACCGACCCCCGCCACGAGGCCGGGGTTCGGGCCTTTCTGGAGAAGCTCTACGCCAGCGGCGAGATTTATAAAGGCCGCTACGAGGGCAAATACTGCGTCAACTGCGAGCGCTTTTACTCCGAAGATGAGCTGGCCGACGGCCTCTGCCCCATCCACCTGCGGCCGCCGGTCTGGTACGCCGAAGATAACTACTTCTTCAAGCTGTCTAAATACGCCGACCGGCTGATTGCGGCCATCGAGAACCCCGAGGACCCGAACCACTACGAGGTGGAGCCCCCGGCCCGGCGCAACGAGGTTTTGGGAAAGATTCGGGCCGGCCTGCTGGATATAAGCATCTCCCGGGCGATCCCCTGGGGTGTTCCTTTGCCCTTCGACCCGGACCAGACGGTTTACGTCTGGGTCGATGCCCTCCTCAATTACATAACGGCCATCGGCTTTCACGACGACCCCGAAACCTTCGGCCGCTACTGGCCGGCGGACCTGCACCTGATGGCCAAGGACATCGTCTGGTTCCACGCCGTCATCTGGCCGGCCCTGCTTATGGCGGTGGGCCTCAGGCCGCCCCGGCGGGTCTTCGCCCACGGGTTTTTCACCGTCAACGGCCAGAAGATGAGCAAATCTCTGGGAAACGTCATCCGTCCCCAGGAGCTGGCCGCCCGGTTCGGGGTGGATGCGACCCGCTGGCTGCTGGTAAGCCAGTTTCCCTTCGGCCAGGATGGGGATATCTCCGAAAGCCTGATGGCCCAGCGCTACAACGCCGAGCTGGCCAACGACCTGGGGAACCTGGTCAACCGGACCCTGGCCATGATTAACCGCTACTGCGAAGGGGTTGTGCCCGAGCCGGGGCCGGAGGAGGGCCCCGACGCCGAGCTGAAGGCGGCCGCGGCCGAGGCCGGGCAGGCCCTGCAGGCGGCCCTGTTGGGGCTGGATTTTTCGGGGGCGGTGGGGGCGATTAACGGCCTGGTGGCCCGGACCAACCGCTACATCGAGGAGACGGCGCCCTGGAACCTGGCCCGGACCGACCGGGGCCGGTTAGCCACCGTCCTTTACAACCAGGCCGAGGTGCTGCGGGTCCTGGCCCACCTGGTCTCCCCCTTTATGCCCCAGGCGGCCCAGACCATCTGCCGGTATATCGGGGTTGAGCTGGACCTTTCCCGGCCGCCGGCCGAGGTGGTCCGCTGGGGCCAGCTTCCGGCCCGGGTGCGGGTGGAGGCGGTCCCGAAACCCCTCTTTCCCCGGCTAGGCTGACCAAACCACCCAGGCGAAGGAGGGCAGAGTGGCAACGCTTGAGGTTGGGCAGACGGCGCCGGATTTCACCCTGCCGACCCTGGACGGAAAGACCCTCCGGCTAAAGGACCTTCTTAAGGGTGGCCCGGCGGTCCTGGTCTTCTGGAAGGCCGGGTGCCGCGCCTGCGACCTGGCCTTTCCATACCTGGGGCGGCTGGCCGAACTGGTGCCCGAGGTGCCCGTAATCGCCGTCGGGCAGGAGACGGCCGAGTCGGCCCGGGCCTACGTGGAGCGGCTGAGCATCCGGCTCCCGGTGGCCCTGGACGGGCCGGATTATGCCGTATCCCGGCTTTACGACCCGGCCTTTACCCCGACCATCTTTTTGGTCGGCCCGGACGGCACAATCATCTTTAAATCCGAAGGCTTTTCTAAGGCCGACCTGAACGCCCTGGCGGCCCGGGTCGGGGAGCTCGTCGGCCGGCCGGTGCCCGAGGTGGCCCCCGCCGAGGACGGGGTTCCGGCCTTCCGTCCGGGCTGAATTTCCAGGCATCGGACCCAGGTGAGGGTCCGGGGAGATTAAGTTTGGCCCCGAAGGATAAACCTTCCCGCCAGGCTAAAGTGACTACCCGCACCGGGGACGACGGGTATACCGGCCTGCTCGGGCCGGCGCGGGTGCCCAAATACCACCCCCAGCCCGAAACCTACGGGACGGTGGACGAGGCCACCTCGGCCCTGGGCCTGGCCCGGGCCCTGAGCCGGGACCCCCGGGCCCGGGAGGTCACCCGCCGGGTCCAGGAGGACCTCTACGTTATGATGGCCGAGCTGGCCGCCACCCCCGAAACCCGGGAGCGGCTTCCCCGGCGGATAACGGCCGAGGACGTGATCCGGCTTGAGGGCTGGATCGAGGAGCTAAAGGGCCGGGTGGAGATCGGGCCGAAGTTTGTCATCCCGGGGGACTCGGTCTCCGGGGCCGCCTTCGACCTGGCCCGGACGATTATCCGCCGGGCCGAGCGGCTGGTAGCCCGGCTTCTCCACGAGGGGACGGTGACCAACCCGGAGATTTTAAAATATTTAAACCGGGCCTCGGACCTGGCCTTCATCATCGCCCGGCTGGAGGATGCCGTTGCCGGCGGGTAGGGCTTCCCGAAAGGTTATTCCGGCCGGAACGGTGGCCGAGAATGTGGCGGCCGTGCGGGCCCGGATTGAGGCGGCGGCCCGCCGGGCCGGCCGCCCGCCGGAGGGGGTGCGCATCGTTGCCGTAACTAAAGGTTTTCCGCCCGAAAAAATCGCCGAGGCGGTGGCGGCCGGGGTCGCCGACATGGGGGAGAACCGGCTGCAGGAGGCGTTGCCTAAAATCGAGTGGCTTAAGGGGCGGGGGATTAAGGTCACCTGGCATTTTGTCGGCCACCTGCAGACCAATAAGGTAAAGGGGGTTCTGGCCCATTTTGACCTGATTCATTCGGTCGATTCGGTCCGGCTTGCCCGGGAGATTTCCCGGCAGGCGGCCCGGCCGGTGCCGGTCCTACTGCAGGTCAACGTGGCGGCCGAGGCGACCAAAGGCGGCTTTATTTTAGAGCCGGTTCTGCCCGACCGGGAGCTTTTCTGGGCGGCCTGGGAGGTTATCCGGGGCCTGCCCAACCTGGAGATTCGGGGCCTTATGACCATCGCCCCCCAGGCGGACGACCCGGAGGAGGTGCGGCCGGTCTTCCGCAGGCTCCGGGAGCTGGCCGAAAGGCTCGGCCTGCCGGAGCTTTCGATGGGCATGACCGAAGATTACGAGGTGGCCGTGGAAGAGGGGGCGACCATGGTCCGGCTGGGCCGGGCGATTTTCGGGGAGCGGCCGGCGGGATGAAGCTGGGGATCATTGGGGGCGGGGTGATGGGGGAGGCCTTCGTCGTCGGCCTCACCGGCCGGCAGATTGCGGCCCCGTCGGAGGTCACCGTAAGCGACATCCGGGAAGACCGGCTTTGTGAGCTGGCCGGCCGGTACGGGGTTGGGGTTACGGCCGACAACGTCGAGTGCGTGCGGGGCCGGGATGTGGTGATCCTGGCCGTAAAACCCCAGTCGCTGCCCGAGGTCTACGCCGACCTGCGGGGCCGGCTGGACCCGGGCCAGCTGGTCATCTCCATCGTGGCCGGCGCCCGACTGGCCCAGCTCAGCCTGGGCCTCGACCACGGGCCCATCGTCCGGGTGATGCCCAATCTGCCGGCCCAGATCGGGGAGGGCGTCAGCGTCTGGACGGCCGCCCCCGAGGTTTCGGCCGAGCAGCGGGAGGTTGCCCGCCGGATTCTGGGGGCCCTCGGGCGGGAGGTTTGGGTCCCGGACGAGGCCTACATCGATATGGCCACGGCCGTAAGCGGCAGCGGCCCGGCCTATATCTTTCTTTTCATGGAGGCGATGGTGGACGGGGCCGTCCACATCGGCCTGCCCCGGGAGGTCGCCCGGGAGCTGGTCATCCAGTCCTTCGTCGGGGCGGCCCTTTTTGCCCGCCAGAGCGGCCGGCACCTGGCCGAGCTTAAAAATATGGTGACGTCGCCCGGGGGAACTACCACTGAGGGCCTCTTAATGATGGAAGATGCGGCCATCCGGGCGGCCATCATCCGGGGGATCGCCGCCGCCTACGAAAAATCCCGAAATCTGGGACGGTAGATGTCTTTCGAGCCGTTGCTGATAACCTTCGTTGCTTACCTGTTTCAGTTTCTGAGTGCGGCCATCTTCATCCGGGCCCTGCTTTCCTGGTTTCCCATCAGCCGGGACAATCCCCTGGTGGTCTTTTTAGACCGGGTTACCGAGCCCATTCTGGCGCCCCTCCGGCGGGTGATCCCGCCCATCGGCGGGGTGATGGATATAACCCCCATCGTGGCGATCCTGCTCTTGCAGTTTTTATCCCAGATCCTTTTCGAGGCCCTCCGCTAACCCTTTCGATAGACCCGGACCACCCGGGGGGTGAGCCGGGTAAGAAGCTCGTAGGGGATGGTTTCGGCCAGGTCGGCCAGCTCCTCCAGCCGAATCTCTTCATCGCCCTGGCGGCCCACCAGCACCGCCTCATCCCCCACCGCCACTTCCGGTAGGCCGCTTACGTCGGCGGTGAGCAGGTCCATGGAAACCCGGCCCACCACCGGACAGCGCCGGCCCCGAACGAGGACGGAGCCCCGGTTGGAAAGGCGGCGGGGGTAGCCGTCGCCGTACCCGCAGGCCACCAGGGCCACCCGGGCCGGCCGGGACGCCACCCAGGTCCGGCCGTAGCCTACGCCTTCGCCGGGACCGACCTCGTGCACCCGGACGACCCGGCTTTTAAGGGTGAGGGCGGGCCGGAGGGGAAGGCCCCGGCCGACATATCTCGAGGGGTAATAGCCGTAGATTCCGAGGCCGACCCGCACCAGGTCGAGCCGGAGCTCCGGCAGGTCTAAGGCCGCGGCCGTATTGGCCGCGTGCCGGAGGGGGACCGGCGGAAGGCCGGCCAGAACCTCCCGGAAGAGGGCAAGCTGGCGGTAGGCGAAGCTTTTATCGGCCTCGTCGGCCGTTGCCAGGTGGGTCCAGAGGCCTTCGACCCGGAGTTGCGGGTATCGACTCAGACACCGGATGAAAGGGCCGGCTTCGGCCGGGGCGATGCCGTAGCGGTGAAGGCCGGTGTCGACCTTCACGTGGACGGCCACCGGCTCCGTGCCGGCCGCCCGGGCGAGGGCATCGGCCAGGTCGGGGTCGCAGACGGTCGGGGTAAGCCGGGCCCGGACGACCTGGGGGGCAAGGGAGGGCAGGGTGGGGCCGAGGATGAGGATGGGGGCGTCGATTCCCTGCGCCCGGAGGGCGAGGCCCTCCTCGGGCCGGGCGACGCACAGGCCGGCCGCCCCGTTTTCCAGGGCGGTTCGGGCCACCGGCCCCGCCCCGAGGCCGTAGCCGTCGGCTTTCACCACCGCAAAGAGGCGGGCAGGGGTTACCAGGCGGGCGATGCGGCGGGTGTTGGCGGCGACGGCGTCGAGGTCAACTTCGGCCCAGACCAGGCGGTGATTCAGGGGACCAGGGTCCACTCCACCGGGAGCTGGTAGCGCAGCACCCGCCGGACCGAGCCGTCCTCGGCCCGGACCCGAACCCGGCCGACCCGGCGGATCTCGGCGTAAGTATTCTGAATCTGGACGATCCGTCGGGCGTTCAGGTTGAAGAGGACGACCCCAGCCCGGGCCGGCCTCAGGCTTGCCTCCCGGGTTACCTCGTCGACGACCCGGAAGACGGGTTGCTCCCGGGGGGAGGTGCGGGCCAGGGCCTCGTGGATCTGGCGGTAGTTTCCGGGGGTATTATGTTCGTCGAAGACGGCCAGGCCGGCCTCGACGTATTCCCGAAGCCAGGGGTAGTATTCGCCGGCGAAGGCGAGGAACTGGCGGAGGGTGCGGGGGTTTCGGGAGCAGGCCGCCACCAAGGCGGGGAGGGCATCGCAGGGTGCGACGAAACTTACGGTGCCGTCGGAGTCCACTACGGTGAAGCGCATGACGTCGTTCATGGCCGGCCGATTTCAGTCTACCAGCCGTTGGGAACCGGTGTCAAAGGCTTTCCCGGCGGCCGACCCGCAGGGGTGGGGCCGTGTGCTCTCACAACCGGGCGAGGTTGGGCATAAAAATCCCGGGGGGCAAACTGTTTGTGGCGCGCCCGGAGGGATTCGAACCCCCGACCCTCTGGTCCGAAGCCAGATGCTCTAGTCCGCTGAGCTACGGGCGCAAGGGAGCGGGGTGGGTGATGGGATTCGAACCCACAACCTCCTGAGCCACAGTCAGGCGCTCTGCCGTTGAGCTACACCCACCGTCGGCCCACCGGGGCGCGGACCAGGGCCCCTAAAGAATTATACCCGCCCCAAATCCGGCCGCAACCCCACCCCGGCCAGCATCGGCGTGGGCCGTGGGCTCATACATTCGGCCCTGGCTGCCGATAAAGGATAATGCCATAATATATATCGGCTTGCGGAGCGAAGGTGCGGCTTAGGGTCTATCTGCTTTCTCTGGCGGCCCTCGGCCTCTTTATCCTGACGGCCACGGGCCCCACCGGCCGGGCCGAAACCCGGCCCCCGGCCCGGCCTCCGGCCGCGCCTTTCGGGGTCCCGGCCGTCCAGACCGGCTTTCGGGTCTTCTTGCCGGGCATCGCTTACGTCCAGCCCCCGGCCTGCGACCCCATCCCCGGCCAGCAGTATGAAGCCATACCCATTGTGGGAACACCCACCACCAGCCCGCCGGCCGAACAGCATCCGGACATCAACGCCCTGGCCGTCCGGGGCTACGTGCCCGCCAACGCCCCGAAAACCCTGGTCGATTACGGCGGTCACACCGACCCGGCCGCCCCCCAGCTTTACACCCTATTTTTAGACAACCGGGTGCCCCAGTTTTCCGGCGTTTACCAGGTTTACGACTGGAACTGGCAGACGAATACCCGGGGCGGCCTCATCGCCACCTGGCCGGTAACCCTCCTCGGCATGGGCACCGCCCGGGGCGAGGTGCTGCGGTTGCCCTGGCGCAATGCCCCCGACATCTATCAGGGGGTTTACTGGGCCCTGGTCCTTTACGCCTCGACGGAGCGGATAACTTTTGTCTACACCCGCCTAGATACGGTGGCCCAGGGCTATACCATCCACGTGGAGGGACTCTGCGTCGAGCCGGGGCTTCTAAGCCTCTATCAGCAGCAAAATGCGGCCGGCCGGTGGGCTCTCCCGGCCCTCAAAGGGCAGCAGCCTTTCGGGCGGGCCAACGGGCCCGAAATAAAAATAGCCATCCGGGATACGGGCGCCTTCATGGACCCCCGGTCCCGCAAGGACTGGTGGCAGGGCGGGTAAGGGCCGGCAGAGCCATAGTAAAATCGGCTAAAATTGCCCAGACGACCTCACCGAGGAGGCACCCATGGCCGACGACACGCCCGAACTGGCCCGCCTTTTTGAGGCCGCCCAGAAGTACTGCAATTGGGGGAAGTGGGGACCCGACGACGAGGCCGGAACCCTTAATTACATAACCCCCGAGGATATCGTGGCCGCCGCCCGGCTGATTCGCAAGGGCCGGGTCTTCTCCCTGGCCATCCCCTTCGGCCCCAGCGGCCCCCAGCGGAGCGGCCTGCGCCGGTTCAACCCGATGCACTTCATGCTCCGGGACGGCTCCGACGTGGTGGTCGGGGCGATTCCGGGCATGCCCCCGGGCATCGGCGGGGCCGACGATGTGGTGCTGCTGGCCACCCACGGCGCAACCCACTGGGACGCCCTGGCCCACATCATCTTTAACAACAAGATGTGGAACGGCTACGACGCCACCCTCGTAAGCAGTCTCGGGGCCGCCAAGAACAGCATTATGAGCTACCGAAACCGGGTCGTCGGGCGGGGGGTTCTGCTGGATGTGCCCAGGGCGAAGGGCCTTAAGTACCTGGAGCCGGGCTACGGAATAGCCCCGGCCGAGCTGGCCGAGACCGCCCGGGCCGAGGGGGTGGCGGTGGGCCGGGGGGATATCCTCCTGGTCCGGACCGGCCACATCGCCCTCTGCCGGGAGCGGGGCGACTGGGGCGATTACGCCGGCGGGGACGCGCCGGGGCTCACCTTTGACACCCTGGGCTGGCTGTACGAAAGGCAGGTGGCGGCGGTGGCCAGCGACACCTGGGGTGTCGAGGTTCGGCCGAACGAAATCAAATCCGTCAACCAGCCCTGGCACCGGGTGGCCATCCCCCAGGTCGGGCTGGCCGTCGGGGAGATCTTCGACCTGGAAGAGCTGGCCGAAGACTGCGCCGCCGACGGGGTCTATGAGTTCTTCGTGGTGGCAGTCCCCTTGCCCCTGGAAAACGCCGTGGGCGGCCCGGTAAACCCGGTCGCCATCAAGTAAAAGCCTGCCGCGGCCGGCGCGGTCCGCCCACGCCGGCCCGGACCGGGAATGGGGCGGAGTTATGGCCGCGGTTAAAAACCGGCGTGGAGGAGCCCTCCCCGGGCTTAAGGGTCCGGCCGGGCCGCCTCGTCTCCTGGCCCGACTTGGAAGCCTGCCGGCGGCCGGGGCCCGGCGGGTTATCCTCGGCCTAGACCGGCTTCTGCGGCGCATCTACGGCATCCGGGAGTTCTCGTCCGACCCCGAGTGCATCCTCCGAATTGCCGTCGAGGCCAGCCCCGAGACGGTCCGCCTTGCCGACGGCACCCTGGTCGTAAGGGGCGCGCCCGTTATCGGCCTCCACTTCTGGAACGAGCACATTCCGCCCATCGGCCCGGCCGGGGCCGACCTGGCCTGGGGCCTGAAGTTTTACCGCCGGCTCCGCAAATCCCTCCACGCCCTGGCCGAATACGTAGCAGACAACGACGACTTAAATAACGCGGTTGCCCTCCGGGCCGAAGTCTCCTTTCCGGCCCAGCCGGGCCTCGGCCGCTACGCCCGGCTTCTGGAGGCCCTCGGGTTTGAGTTTAAACCCCTGCCGCCGGGCGGGATTTTAGGGCGGGTCGGCCGGCTTTTTCAGCACCTGTACGCCTGGGCCCTCATTTGGGCTTTTAATCCGCCGAGTCTGCGCCGGAAGAACCTGCTGGCGGCCGAGCGGGGTTGCCTCTGGGTATCCAGGGCCGAATTCCTCCGGCGTCACCTGCCCCGATGAAGTCCCCGACGGCCCCTTGGCTTAAGGCCGGCCTCTTCGGCGTCGTCCTGGCCGGCCTGGCCTACCACCTGCTCGCCCTCTATGAGGCTAGAAATTTTGTCCGGGAGTGCCGGAAGGCCCGGCCCGACGGATTCACCCCGCCGGCCACGGTCCTCAAACCGGTGGCCGCCTGGGACGGGCGCATCTACGCCAACCTTTTAAGCTTCTGCCGGCAAGATTACCCCGGTTTCCGGCTGGTTGTGGGCCTTAAAGGCCCGAGCTCAGACCTTAACCCGCCCCCGGACTTCGGCCCCTGCGCCCCGGGGTGCCGGGTGAAAATGGTGGCCTGCGCCGCGGGCCTGGCCGTAAACCCGAAGGTTAACCAGCTAATCCAGCTGGAGGGGGAAATCGAGGGGGAGCTGGTGGTCGTGAGCGACGACGATATCCGGGTTGGGCCCGACTATCTGGCCCGGACGGTTCGGCCCTTTCAGGACCCTCAGGTTGGGGCGGTCACCTGCCTTTACGTCTGCCGCCGGGCGCCCACCTGGGCCGCCGCCGTCGAGGCCCTGGCCGTAAACGTCGACTTTGCCCCCGCCGTCCTGGTGGCCCGCCGCCTTTTCGGGGTCAGATACGCCCTCGGGGCAAGCATCGCCGTCCGCCGGAGCCTGCTGGCCGACCTGGGCGGCTTCCGGGCCCTGGCCGAATACCTGGCCGACGACTACCAGCTCGGCCGGCGGGTGCTGGCCCGGGGCTTCCGCCTCGCCCTGGCACCCTACCTGGTCGAAAACACCCTGCCGGCCATGGACCCGGCCTTTCTCTTCCGTCATCAGGTGCGCTGGGCCCGAACCAACCGGGTCTGCCAGCCGGTGGGCTGGTTTTTCAGCGTCATAACCCACCTGCTGGTCTGGTCCCTGGCCTGGGGGTTAAGCCGCGGCTTTGACGGCCCAGGGCAGAAGGCGCTGGCCGCGATTTTGGCCTTCCGGCTGGTCGAAGCGTATCTGATCAACGGGCAGTTGGGGGGACTGCGGCCCTTCTGGAAATACGCCTGGCTCATTCCCTTTAAAGACCTTTTCAGCTTCGGCGTCTGGGCCTTAAGCTTTACCGGACGGCGGGTCCACTGGGCCGGCCGGGATTACCTGGTATCCCCCGACGGCCGGATGCGCCCGGCCGCAAGCTCGCCGTAGGTGGTGAGGATAATTCCCCGCTCGGCGATAAGCCTTCGGATTTTCGGGCTTACCAGGGCCTCGAATTCGGCCCGCCCCTGGGGGGTATCAAACCGGGGGTGGGCGTAGAGCTCAAAGCGGCCGGGGGGCAGCGCTTTAAGAAGCCTCAACAGGTAGCTTTCGTTCAGGCGGCCCGTCTGGAAGAGGCCCAGCACCCCGTCAAGGACCACAAAACCCCGGGCCTGGAGCCGGGGGCGGTAAAGGCGGCCGAAAAGGCCGAATACCAGGGCGTAAAGGAGCTTCCGTCCGGGCCGGGACCGGTCGACCCGCAGGGAAAACCAGGGTTCGGCCGGAAGCCGAACCTGCCGGACACCCAGGGCTTCGGCCACCTCCAGCACGGCGGCAAATACCGTCGGGTGGACGTGGAAGTGCAGGTGGCTGTTCAGGTGGTCAAGGGTCAGGCCGGTCCTGATAAAGCGCTCGGCCTGGGCGTAGACCTCGGCCCGGAGCTGGTCCCGGGCCGCCCGCCGCAACCACCAGCGGACCCCGGCCTTTACCGGGTCCCTGGGAAAGGAGCCGGAGGCCTCCACCAGCTCGGGAATCCGCCCGGGCGGAAGGCAAGGCCGGCCGCCGATGAGCACCAGGTGGAGCCCGACCTTCAGGGTGGGGTGACTTCGGGCCAGTTCGACGGCCTCGGCAAAGGCGGCGCCCGTCACCATCAGGCTGGCGCTGGTTATGATGCCTTCCCGGTGGGCGGCCACAACCGCGGCGTTGACTTCGGCCGATTCCCCGAAGTCATCGGCGTTCACGACGAGCCGGCGGTCTGCCGCCCGCACGGCCTGCGAGTGCCCCGGCATGGCCTTTCGGAATCCCCTTCCGGGAAGTTGTATAATACTTCTGGTTTTGTGTGGTCTATCTCAGGCATCGGCCCGCCGCTTTACGGCGCCCCCGGCACCGGCCCCCGTGTCCCCCGAGTTTAACGGCATCGTTAAAACCTTCCTGGCCCTGACCGAGGCCGTCGGCCTGGAGGTCCGGGACCGGGAGCAGGCCGAGGATTTCTTCTCGGCCATCTTCACCACCGCCGGGACCGGGGATGCGGTGGAGTTCTGGGCCGAGGTGGACCTCGAGGCGGGGACGGACGGCCGACAGCTCACCGTCGAGGCCCGCTTTCCCCTCCCAACCCCCACGGGCAGCATCCACCCCCTGGAGCTGGCCGAAGCCTACCAGGTTATCGACGGCTGGCTGCGGCGCCAGTCCTTTCAGGCCCGGCCGGAGGTCCGCTTCGCCGGCGGACTTACCCGCCAGGCCGAGCTTATCCTCGACGAGTTTTACCTGCGCAGGCGCTGGCAGCTGGTCGGCCTGGCCGACGGGGTCTGGGGCCTCTGGGCCTGGGATCTGGACGGGCCCGCGGGGGGCTGGCGGGAAGTGGGCCGGTGGACCGGGCCGGAAGGGGCCCTGGAAGCGGTGGCCCGGGAGGTGGCCAATACCTTGAACCGTCTCACCGGGGAGGGCCAGCTCCTGGCCGCCATCTTCTAGGCTAACTGCGAGTGGATAAAGCTGTGGTTTATTCGCCAACACCTTAGAACTTATGTACGATATTTTTAGGCGATGGTTACCGCACCGGTTCGAAGGGGGTCTGGATTTATGCCGAAGTTTATTTTCGTGACCGGCGGTGTCGCAAGCTCGGTGGGCAAGGGGGTTACGGCCGCGTCCATCGGCCGCCTCTTGAAGAGCCGGGGGATTGCCGTTTCGGCCCAAAAGCTCGACCCGTATATCAACGTCGACCCCGGCACCATGTCCCCCTATCAGCACGGGGAGGTCTTCGTTACCGACGACGGGGCCGAAACCGACTTAGACTTAGGCCATTACGAGCGTTTCCTGGACGTAAACCTAAACCGCGGCTCCAACGTGACCACCGGGCAGGTCTATTCGGCCGTTATCGCCAAGGAGCGGCGGGGCGACTTCCTGGGGGGAACTATTCAGGTGATCCCCCACATCACCAACGAGATCAAAGAGCGCATTATGCGGGTGCCCCGCCAGACCGGGGCCGAGGTGGTCATCGTCGAGGTGGGCGGAACGGTGGGGGATATCGAGGGCCTGCCCTTCCTCGAGGCCATCCGCCAGATGCGCAAGGACGTGGGCCGGGACAACGTCCTCTACATCCACGTCACCCTGCTCCCCTACATCGCCTCGACCAAGGAGCTCAAAACCAAGCCCACCCAGCACAGCGTCAAGGAACTGCGCTCCATCGGCATCCAGCCGGACGTGATCGTCTGCCGCAGTGACTACCCGGTCCCGGAAAGCGTTCGGGAAAAGATCGCCCTCTTCTGCGACGTGGAGCTTGAGGCGGTGGTGCCCCTGCTGACGGTGGAGACCCCTTACGAGGTGCCCCTCATCCTGGAGGAGTGGGGCCTGGGGGAGTTCATCATCGAGCGCCTGGGCCTAAAACCCCTCCGCAACGACTTAGACGAGTGGCGGCGGCTGGTGGAGAAGATTAAGGCCCCCAAGCCGGCGGTCGCCATTGCGCTGGTGGGCAAGTATATCGAGCTTCAGGATGCGTATATAAGCGTGCGGGAGGCCCTCACCCACGCCGCCCTGGCCCACGACCGCCACGTGGAGATTCTCTGGCTCGACGCCGAGGAGGTGGCCCTCGGCAACGGCATCCCCGCCCTCGGCCGGGCCCAGGGCATCGTCGTGCCCGGGGGATTCGGCTACCGGGGAATCGAGGGCAAAATCGCCGCCGCCCGCTACGCCCGGGAGCACCAGGTGCCCTACCTGGGCCTGTGCCTGGGGATGCAGGCGATGGTCATCGAGTTTGCCCGGTATCTTTTAAGGACGGACGAGCCCAACTCCACCGAGTTCGACCCGGAGACCCAGTACCCAGTCATCGACCTCCTGCCGGAACAGCGGGAGGTGGACCGCAAGGGCGGGACGATGCGCCTCGGGGTCTACCCCTGCCACCTGGTGCCGGGCACCCGGGCCTGGGAGGCCTACGGGGAGCCCATCGTCTACGAGCGGCACCGGCACCGGTACGAGTTCAACAACGACTACCGGGAGCTTTTGACCTCCGGGGGGATGGTGTTAAGCGGCTTCTCCCTGGACGGCCGGCTGGTGGAGGTGGCCGAGCTCAGGGACCACCCCTGGATGCTGGGGACCCAGTTCCACCCCGAGTTTAAATCCCGGCCCAACCGCCCCCACCCCCTCTTTAAGGCCTTCATTGGGGCCGCCAAGGACGTCCTGCGGGAGGGGGACCAGCAGCCCCTGCCCCTGGCCGTGGCCGAATCCCCGTAAGCTAGGGGTCGGGGTTCGGCGGGGTCGGGACCGGGGCGGCCAGCCGTTCCAGCAGGGCGGCCGCCGCCGAGATGGGGTCGAGCTCGCCGGCCTCAACCCGCCGGACCAGCCCCTCGAATTCGGCCGCGGCCGCCGGGTCCCGGCCGAGCCGCCGAAGAAGCAGGCTTTCCGCTTCCCGCCAGATAGCCTTGCGCAGGGCGGCCCGCCGGCGCTCGGTCTCCCGGCCGGTCCGGCTCAGAAAGGCCCGGTGGGCTTCGACGGCCGATAGGAGCTCCCCGATGCCGGTGCCGTCGGCGGCGACGGTTTTAATGACTGGGGGAGTCCACTCACCCCCGTCGGGCCGGGCCGTCCCGAGCCTGAGGACGGACCGGAGCTGGGCCGCCAGCTGGTCGGCCCCTTCCCGGTCGGCCTTGTTGACGACGATGATGTCGGCAATCTCCACCAGGCCGGCCTTAAGGGCCTGGATTTCGTCCCCCTGGCCCGGCATCAGCACCAGGACGGTGGTCCCGGCGATGGCCGCCACCTCCACCTCGTCCTGCCCGGCCCCCACCGTCTCCAGCAGGATAATCCCGTAGCCGAGGGCGTCAAGGACCGTCACCAGCCGGCCGGCCGCCCGGGCAACCCCGCCCACCGCCCCCCGGGTTGCTAGGCTCCGAATGTAAACCCCGGGGTCCGAGGCCAACTCCTGCATCCGGATCCGGTCCCCGAGAAGGGCCCCGCCGGTGAGGGGGCTGGTCGGGTCGACGGCCAGCACCCCAACCTTCAGGCCCTGCTCCCGGTAGGCCCGGGCCAGGCGGCCGATGAGGGTGCTCTTGCCGACCCCCGGCGGGCCGGTAATCCCCACCACCCAGGCCCGGCCGGCCTCCTTAAAGAGCCGGCGCCAGGCCGCCAGGCCCACCTCGGTCTCGTCTTCCACGTGCCGCAGGAGCCGGGCCGCGGCCCGGCCGTCGCCGGCCCGGGCCGCCTCGACCAGGGCCAGGGCCTGGGCTTCCGGGCTCAAGGCTCCAGGACCACCTCGCCGCTTTTGCCCCCCCGCTTCCGGGCAAGCCGGATCCCCTCGATCCGGATGGCCGGGTCGATGCCCTTGCACATGTCGTAGACGGTGAGGGCCGCCACCGCCACCGCCGTGAGGGCCTCCATTTCGGCCCCGGTTCGGCCGTTCACCCGCACCGTGGCCTCCACCTCCAGGGCGCTTAACTCGTCGTTAAAGTTAAACCGCATCTCGACGGCGTTGATAAGCAGGGGGTGGCAGAGGGGGATAAGGTCCGGCGTCCGCTTGGCGGCCATGACCCCGGCCACCTGGGCCACGGCCAGCACATCCCCCTTGGCCACCTGGCCCCGGCGGACCAGCTCCAGGGTCTCCGGCCGCATCACCACCCGGCCCCGGGCCACGGCCTCCCGCTCGGTCTCGGGCTTGGCCCCGATGTCCACCATCCGGGCCCGCCCGTAAGGGTCAAGGTGGGAGAAAACCTCAGCCGCCAATCTGGATCATCCTGCGTAGGTTGGGGATGATGCCCTCGTTTACCAGGTGCCTTTCGGGCTTGGTCTCGACGGCCGCCCGCAAAAGGGCCTCCAGGCCGGCCTCATCGATGCCCCGCCTTAGCGGCCCTAAAAGGTCGATTTCGTGGTCGGTAAGCAGACAGAGCCTAAGTTTTCCGTCGGCCGTAAGCCTGACCTTGTTGCAGCGGGCGCAGAAGTGCTCTTCGGTTATGGGGCTTATAAACCCGATGGTCGCCTTGGCACCCCGAATCTTAAAGCTTCTGGCCGGGCCGTAGCCTTTGACCCCTTCGTCGGCCGGCTCTAAGGGCCCAAAGGCCTCTTCAAGCCTTTGTTTGAC
>DAOTYJ010000098.1:0-48474 GCA_034434875.1 Dehalococcoidia bacterium
CCGGAAGAGGCCGCCCGCTTCCTGGAGGCGGCCCGGCGTTCGGAGTACTATCCGCTGTTTGTCCTGGCCCTGGCCACGGGGATGCGGAAGGGGGAGCTGCTGGCCCTGCGCTGGTCGGACGTGGACCTGGCCGAGGGGACCGTCCGGGTAACCCGGACGCTCTACCGGGTCGGGGGCCGCTGGGTTGAGGGCGAGCCGAAGACCGCGGCCGGGAAGCGCAAGGTAGTCCTGCCGCCCGGGGCCGCCACCGTCCTTAAGGAACACCGGGTTGCCCAGCTCGGGGCCCGGCTCAAGGCCGGGGCCGGCTGGGCCCCGGAGCCGGGCCTGGAGGACCTGGTCTTCACCAGCCGGACGGGAAAGCCCATCCTGCCCCGGAACGTGAACCGGGCCCTGGAAGCGGTCCTCCGGCGGGCGGGGCTGCCCCGGCTTCGGTTTCACGATTTAAGGCACAGCCAGGCGACCCTTCTGCTTAAGGAGGGGGTGAACCCGCGGGTGGTCCAGGAGCGGCTGGGCCACTCGACGGTAAGCCTGACCCTGCAGGTGTATTCCCACGTCCTGCCAGACCTGCAGGCCGAGGCGGCCGAAAAACTCGACCGGACCCTCTTCGGCCGGTAGCCGACAGAAATTCCCCCAGAATTCCCCCATGAAATGCGGCCGGACAAGCCGACGAGCTCATCCGGCGGTTATATTTTGGGGTCTTATGGGGTCGTGACCACGACATATTGTGGTCCGGCTGGGGAGCCAGGATTCGAACCTGGGATCTCCTGATCCAGAGTCAGGCGTGTTACCAGCTACACCACTCCCCAGTGCCAAGCATATTATACGGCCGGCCCTCGACCCGGGTCAAACCCCCGGGCTTTGCCCCAGTTTTCGGCGCCGAAGCCTGCGGCGGCCAACCGCCCGGTTGGGGGCCACGGCCGTGCCCCCTTAATAGCACAAAGCCGCGGTCGAACCCGCCGGGCCCTTGTTCGGCGTGACGACCCGGCCATATAATCCTAGTGATGGGGCGCCACTTTCTCGCCATACTGGATACCCCGGTCGACCTCCCGGGTTTCCTGGTCCAAAAGGCCGCCCATTTAAAAAAGCAACCGGCCAACGCACCCCTCGCCGGCCGCACCCTCGCCCTCCTCTTCGAAAAGCCTTCCCTCCGGACCCGGGTAAGCTTCGACGTCGGGATGGCCCAGCTCGGCGGCCGGGCCCTTTACCTTTCGCCCCAGGAGGTCGGCCTGGGTCAGCGGGAGCCGGTCGAGGACGTGGCCCGGGTGCTGGGCCGCTACGTCGACGCCGTCGCGGCCCGGACCTTCCGCCACGAAACCGTCGTTCGCCTCGCCAGCTGGGCCGGGGTCCCGGTGATAAACGCCCTTTCGGATTTTGAGCATCCCTGCCAGGCCATCGCCGACCTCCTCACGATTTACGAGCGGTTCGGGGGCTTCCGGGGCATCACGGTGGCCTACATCGGCGATGGGAACAACGTGGCCAGCAGCCTGGTGCTGGCCGCCGCCAGCGTGGGCCTGAACATCCGCCTGGCCTCGCCCCCGGGCTACGAGGTCCCGGACCAGGTGAAGCAGGCGGCCCTCGGCCGGGCAAAGATGACCGGGGCGGAGGTGGCCTTTTTAAATGACCCCTGGGAGGCGGTGCGGGGGGCCAACGTGGTCTACACCGACGTCTGGACCAGTATGGGGCAGGAGGCCGAAGCCGAAATCCGGCGCAGGGTTTTTGCCAATTACCGGGTGACGGCCGACCTTATAGGCACGGCCGCCCCCGACGCCATCTTCATGCACGACCTGCCGGCCCACCGGGGCGAGGAGGTGGACGCAGATGTCATCGACGGGCCCAGGTCCGTCGTTTTTGACCAGGCGGAGAACCGACTCCACGGGCAGAAAGCGATTTTGTTGTGGGTCTTTGACCGGCTCTGATGCCACCGCTTGTTGAGGAGGTCCGGGAGGTCGCGGCCGGGGCGCTGAGCAGCTTCAGGCCGGGTAATCTCCTCGATATTTTAATCATCGCCTTTATCTTTTACTGGCTGCTGCTCCTCCTCAGGGGCACCACCGCCATGGCCGTCCTGCGGGGTGCTGTCGCCCTGCTCCTGATGGCCCACATCCTGGGCAGTCTGCTGCAGCTCACAACCCTTAACTGGCTCCTGCGCAATTCGCTCCCCGCCCTGCTGGTGGCCGTTCCGGTCCTCTTCCAGCCCGAGCTTAGGCGGGCCCTGGAACGGATCGGCCGGACGAACGTCCCGGAGCTCCTTCGGGCCCACACCCCCAGGCCCCACATTGTGGACATTGTGGTAGTTGCCTGCCAGCGCCTGTCCGGCCGGCGGGTTGGGGCCATTATTGTGGTCGAACGGGAAACGGGCCTTGAAGACCACGCCGAGACCGGGGTCCGGCTTGACGCCGCCCCTTCGGTGGAGCTTCTTCTGAGCATCTTTCAGCCGGGCTCGCCCCTCCACGACGGGGCCGTCATCATGCGGGAGGACCGGGTTATCGCCGCCGGCTGCGTTCTCCCCATCGCCGAGTCCGCCCCGCCCGACCTGGGCACCCGGCATCGGGCCGCCATCGGCATCACCGAGCAGACCGATGCCCTCGCCGTCGTCGTCTCCGAAGAGACCCGCCAGATCTCCCTTGCCCACGACGGCCAGCTCCACCGCAACCTGAGCCCGGAACAGCTCCGGGCCTGGCTCGTCAAACTGCTGGGCTGGGAGGAGACCCGCCCGCCCATCTGGCGACCGGCCCGAAAATTCGGCCACGTTTAAAACCCCATGCTTCAGAAGGCAACCGAAAGGCTGGGTGCCGTTTTCTGGCTGGTGGGCTTGCTGGTCGCCGAAACCCTCCGGTCCCTCCGGGCGAACTACCAGCTGGCCATCATCTCCCTCCTCCTCGCCCTGGTCCTCTGGTTTCTCGTCGGCAACGACCAGACCCTATCCCGCCAGGGGACCTTCCCCGTTCAGATCCCGGTGGAGCTGGTCAATAAGCCGGCCTACCTGGAAATCTACCCGCCCGGCAGCGTCGAGCCGGTCACCGTCCGGATCAGCGCCCCCGAGGACTCGTGGTCGCGGCTGCGGCCCAACAGCTTTCGGGCTGTCGCCGACCTGCGCAACGCCCGGGAGGGGGTCCAGCAGGTGCCCGTTCAGGTGACGTCTTCGGACCCCAGCGTTCGGGTTCTGCAGGTCATTCCGCCGGCCATTACCGTGCGCCTCGAACCTATGCGTCAGGAGACCTTCGCCGTCCGGGTGGAGCTGGAAGGAACCCCGCCGGTGGGATATATCAACCGCTCGCCCCGGGTTTCCCCCGAGACGGTCACCGTGAAGGGGGCCGACCCGCTGGTCCGGCAGGTGCGTTCGGCGGTGGCCGTGGTCCGCCTCGAATCGGCCCGGTCCACCATCGTCCAGAACCTTCCGGTCAGGTTGCTGGATGCCCAGGGGAACCCGATAGGCGGCCTTACGGTGAACCCCGAGCTGGTGACGGTGGAGGTGCCCGTCGAGCAGGTTCTGGTCCAGCGGCAGGTTTCCGTTATCGCCTCCGTCACCGGCGACCCGGCCCCGGGCTATTGGGTGCAGTCCATCATCGTCGACCCGGCCATCGTGACGGTGGTCGGGACCAAGGAGGCGGTCGAGAACATAAACAACCTTCGCACCGAGCCGATTCCGGTGGACGGCCTCACCTCCACCCAGGTGCGCAACGCCCGGCTGACCCTGCCCGACGGGGTTACGGTCCTGGGTCAGCCGACGGTGAACGTCCGCCTTACCATCGCCCCCACCACCGGCACCCGCACCTTCCTGGTCGCCCCCTCGGTCGTCAACCTCGGGCCGGGACTTAAGGCTCAGGTGGACCCCTTTGAGGTTACGGTCTCCGGTCCGGTCCCCGTCCTGGCCAACACCGACCCCCAGGCGATCTCCGTCACCGTGGATGCCGCCGGCCTGGGTCCGGGCACCTTTGAAGTGGCCCCGCGGGTTGCCCTCCCCGGCGAGCTGAGCCTGGTCAGGGTCCGGCCGGAGCGGCGGACCCTGACCATCACCCGTTGAGGGCTGGCGTGAGGGTCCCTGTCGTCGCCATCGTCGGCCGGCCTAATGTGGGCAAGTCGACCCTCTTTAACCGGATCCTCCGCCAGAGGCTGGCCATCGTCCACGACGAGCCCGGGACCACCCGGGACCGTCTCTACGCCCGGACGGAGTGGCGGGGGCGGCCCTTCTACCTGGTGGACACCGCCGGCCTCGACCCCGGGGCCGCCTCGGAGCTGGAGGCGGCCGTGCAGGCGCAGGTCAGGCGGGCCGTGGAGGAGGCGGACGTCGTCGTTTTCGTCGGGGACGCCCGGTCCGGCCTGACGGCGGCCGACTGGGAAGCGGCTGAGTTACTGCGGCGCTCGGGGAAGCCGGTGATCCTGGCCGTGAACAAGGCTGAAGGCCGCCCGGAGCGGCTGGAGCTGGGCGACTTCTACGCTTTAGGCCTTGGGGAGCCCGTCCTTATCAGCGCCCTCCACGGCATCGGCATCGATACCCTGCTGGACCGGATTCTGGAGGTGCTGCCCCCGGCCGAGGCCGAAGCCGAGCCCGAGGTCTTCGCCCGGGTGGCCATCGTCGGCCGGCCCAATGTGGGCAAGTCGATGCTCCTTAACGCCATCGTCGGCTACGAGCGGACGGCCGTAAGCGAGGTGCCTGGAACGACCCGGGACATGGTGGATACCCTGATCGAATACGGGGGCAAGCCCATTCTGCTCATCGATACAGCCGGCATTCGCCGGCGGGGCCGGGTTCAGCCCGGGGTGGAGCGGTTCAGCGTCCTCCGGGCCATCCAGGCCATCGAGCGGTGCGACGTGGCCATCCTGATGGTGGACGCCACGGAGGGGGTTACCGCCCAGGACGCCCACATTGGGGGCCTTATTGTCGACGCTTACAAAGGGGTGGTGGTCGCCCTGAACAAGTGGGACCTGGTGCCCAACAAGGATACCCGGGCCTACGAGGCCCACGTTCGGTCCGAACTTAGGTTTTTAGATTACGCCCCCATCGTCTTCATTTCGGCCAAGCTGAGACAGGGGATCAAGGAGCTTATGGACCAGGTGCTGCTGGTGCGGGCCGAGCGGAAGAAGCGGGTCCCCACGGCCGAGGTGAACGAACTGCTGCAGGAAATTCTCTTTCGCCACCCCCCACCCCGGCGGGGGAGGCGCCAGCTCAAAATTTATTACGCCACCCAGGCCGAGACCGACCCGCCCACCTTCGTCTTTTTCGGCAACGACCCGGAGCTGGTCCACTTTTCGTACCAGAGATACATCGAGAACCAGATCCGGCGGGCTTACGGCTTCATCGGGAACCCGATCCGCCTTACCTTTCGGGCCCGGGCCCGGGAGGCCCGCTAAGATGGGCAACCCCCGAACCGACTGGGCCGACCTCACCACCGCCCCGAACCTGCTGGTGGCCGAGCTCTGGTGCCAGCTGCTCCGGGAGGCCGGGATTCCCGCCCGGGTCCACCCCGGGGATGTCCCCCTCTTTCCGGCCCTGGGCCTTGGGGCCGGCGGGGTCCGCCTGCAGGTCCCGGCCGACCAGGTTGAAGCCGCCGGGCTGATTCTGGCCGGGCTTGAGTTTTACCGGGAGTAATCAATGTCCGTCAGCTTTGAGGCCGACCCCCCGGTAAAAGACCGGGCCCGCCCGGTCGGCACCGGCCGACGTAAGCAACGAACCGTCCTCCCACTCGCCCGTCCGGCCTCCGTGAGGTTTGTGACGGGTGCCTGAGTAGGGGGCCGAGTCCGAACCCGACCACGCCGGGCGACCGGGTGGTTACGCCCCAAGCCTTCGACGTCATGGCCCGAGATAACTTTCGGCAGCCAGGCTCCGAAGACAGAGGGCCAACCGCCGGCGCGATAATTGGGGCGATTCGGGCCCGCTGGTGAAGGAGAAGGCGATGCCGAAGAAGGCCGACCGGGGCCGCTATCTTTTCTTCGCGGCGGCCTCCTTAAGTCTGCTCATGTTCTCCATCGACGGAACCATCGTCGCGGTGGCCTTGCCGGCCATTACCCGGGACCTTCAGGCTTCGCTGGTGTGGGTGGGCTGGACGCTAACGGCCTACTCCCTGGTTCAGACGGTGGTGATGCCGGTGGCGGGGCGGCTGGGCGAGGGCCTGGGCCTGCTGCGGCTCTTTTTTCTCTCGGTGCTCCTCTTCACGGTGGGTTCCCTGCTGTGCGGCCTTGCGCCCAACGTCTATTTCCTCATCCTGGCCCGGGCCATTCAGGCCCTTGGGGGCGGGGGCTTTCTGCCCTTATCGGCCGCCATCGTTTCCCGGGAATTCCCGGAGAGCCGCCAGCGCATGGTCGGCCTTTTCTCCAGCATATTTCCCCTCGGCGGGGTCATCGGCCCGAATCTGGGCGGGCTTATCCTGCAGTTCGTCTCCTGGCGGGAAGTCTTCCTGGTGAACGTGCCCATCGGCCTCCTCATCCTGGCCGTCCTGCGCCGCCTCTGGCGGCCCGAGCCCCGGCGGCCCCAGCGGGTCGACGTGGTGGGGGCCCTCACCTTTGCGGGGGCCATCTTCTGCCTCCTTTCGGCCCTTACGGCCCTGGGCAACAACCCGCGGCTTTTGACGTCGGCCATCTTCTGGGGCTTCTGAGTCTGAGCGGCCTGCTCCTGGCCGTATTCTGGGCCCACGAGCGGCGGGCCCCGGAGCCCCTGGTCGACCCGGTTCTGGTGGTCCGCCACCCTTTTCTCGCCGTAAACCTTTACAACCTGATGTTCGGGGCCTGTGTTTTTAGCTTTTTCTCCTTTGTGCCCTATTACGCCGTGGTTCAGTTCGGGCTGAGCCCCGTGGAAAGCGGGGCGGTCCTGACACCCCGCTCGGTGGTTATGTCGGTGACCGCTACCCTCACCAGCCTGTTTTTGATCCGCCTGGGGTATCGCCTGCCCATGGCCCTGGGAATCGGCATCATCGGCCTGGCCCTCTTCCTGGTGGGGCAGGGTTGGGGGGAGCTGGTCCTGGCTGGCGTACGGCTTGGGGCTTTCGGCCTGCTGGCCCTGGAGATGGCCCTGGCAGGTCTCGGAATGGGCCTGGCCGCCCCGGCCTCCAACAATGCGGTGCTGGACCTGATGCCCGAGCGGGCGGGGGCGATAACCGGCCTGCGGGGGATGTTCCGGTCAACGGGGGGCATCCTGGGCACGGCCCTCGTCGTCCTCGTCCTGGAACTGGTGCCCGACCGGGCGGCCGGGATGCGGGCCGTCTTCATGGGGGCGGCCGGGGCGCTGGTGGGGTTGGTTTTGCCCCTGGTGTTTGCGATTCCCGACACGGCCCGGGATCGGCACCGGGCCCAAAGGCTGGGCTCGGCCGCCCCCCGCGACTAACGGGCGGGGGCCTCCCCAAGGGTCACCGCGGCCGTGAAGGTCCGGCCGTTGCGGACGGCCTGAACCGTAACCCGGTCGCCCGGTCGGTGCTGAAGCAGCTGGCGGAGGAGGTGGTCCACCGAGTAGACCTCGTGGCCGTCCACGGCCGCTATGATGTCCCCGGCCTGAAGGCCCGCCCGGGCCGCCGGCCCCCCCGGCTCCACCTGAATCAGAAGCACCCCGTACTCCACCTCCGCCGCCGGCGTCCGCCCGGCCGCGTCCGTGACCCGAACGCCCAGGTAGGGCAGACCGGTCTGGGTTACCCGGCCCTGGGCGGCCAGCTGTTCGGCCATCCGTCTGGCGGTGTTGCTGGGAACGGCAAAGCCGAGTCCCTGGGCCGGGACCCCGGCCGGGGCGGCGACGAGGGTGTTGATCCCGACGACGTTGCCGGCCAGGTCGATAAGGGGTCCGCCGGAGTTGCCGGGGTTGATGGCCGCGTCCGTCTGAATCATGGGTTGGGTGTAGCCGGCGTCGGAGCCGGACATGGGCCGGTCGAGGGCAGAGATAACCCCGACGGCGACGGTGTGGTCCAGGCCGTAGGGGTTGCCAATGGCGGCCACAAACTGCCCCACCTGAAGCTGCGACGAATCCCCCGGGGGGCGACGGGCGGGTCGGCGGCGTCCACCTTAAGGACCGCCAGGTCAAAGCCGGAGTCGGCCCCCAGAATCCGGGCCTGGAAACGGCGGCCGTCGGCCAGCCCAACGCTGACGGTCCGCGCCCCGCTGACCACGTGGGCGTTCGTGAGGACCAGGCCTGATGGGTTGTAGACCACCCCCGACCCGAGGCCCCGGTTGGTTCGGATGCTCACCACCGCCGGGCTTACCTTCCGGACGGCGGCGATAAGGTCGGCCTGAAGCTCCGAGGCGGCCGGCAAGGCCTGGGCCGGAACCGGCCGGAAGGCGCCGACGTAGGCGGCGTGGGCCAGCATACCCAGAACCAGGCGGAGGAGGAAGACCAGCCCCAGTCGCAGGGCCCTTCTGGCGAGCCGGCCGACCATCCCCGGCCGGGCCAATCTCGGCGAAGAGGGGGCCGTTCGTCGCGACGTTCCGCCTTTCTGGTCAGCTTCTATTCGCGGTATAAGGGCCGGCTTTTAAAGGCCCATTAAGCTTGGGTTAATGGGGAGTCAAGGGGTGCTAACGCGACGTATAACCGGCCGGTATTCCCGGAAACCGACCGACGGCTGTCGGCGGGGTGCGGTGTGGTCCGGGATGAGGCGGCCCGGGGTGGGGGCCCATCGGGCCGACCGGACGGACCCTCGGGGGTGGGCAAGGCGGGACTCGAACCCGCACGGGTTTCCCCACCGGCTCCTAAGGCCGGCGCGTCTGCCGGTTCCGCCACTTGCCCGTAAGAAAAGCCCTCCCGAAAGGATTATAGAACCCGCCTCCGGGCCCCGCCAACCAAACGCCGTCTAAGCCCGGGTTTAGCCGTTGTCCCCCCAACTGCCGGCCGACGGGGACCCACGGCGACCAGCTCCGTTTCAACAGCTCGTCTGGTCGCCACGGCCCGCTTACCCGGCCTGAAGGCCCGGAAACGGCGGCGCCGGCCCCTGGACCGCCCTTGACGGACCCGCACCTTTGTGCTACTTTTTGACCGGAGCTGGCGGCCGATGGGACGGCCCGATTACGTGGAAATTCGGGTCAGGACGGCCCTTAACCGGGTCGAGGGGATGCCCTTCCGCTGGTCCCTTAACCCGTACCGGGGCTGCCGGCACGGCTGCGGCTACTGCTACGCCCGGGTCACCCACACCTATTACGACCTGGACCTGGCGGCCGACTTCGAAGAGGTAATTTTGGTCAAGGTCAACTTGCCCGAGGTTCTGCGGGCCGAGCTTTTCCGGCCCGGCTGGAAGGGGGAGCGGGTGGCCATCGGCACCGCCACCGACCCCTACCAGCCGGCGGAAGGCCGCTATCAGGTTACCCGCCGCTGTCTGGAAATTTTCGCCCGACGGGCTAATCCCTGCTCGCTTACCACCAAGGGTACCCTGGTCGTAAGGGATATCGACCTTTTCCAGGAGCTTTCCCGGGTGACGGACTTTACGGTGAATATAAGCCTGATAAGCCTGCGGCCCGAGGTCTGGGGCCGCCTCGAGCCCCACACCCCGCCCCCGGCCAGCCGCCTCCGGGCGATGGGGCGGCTGGCGGCCGCCGGAATTCGGGTCAACCTCTTCCTCGCCCCCATTCTGCCGGGGCTCACCGACCGGCCCGACGACCTGGAGGCCGTCATCCGGGCGGCGGCCGACCACGGGGCCGCCGGGGTTTACCCCGGGGTGCTCCGCCTCGGGCCCGGCATCAAGGGGTTTTTCTTAGAGCAGGTCGGCCGCCACTTTCCGGCCCTTCGGCCCCATTACGAAGCCCTCTACGCCGGGGGCCCCAACGCCCCGGCCGCCTACCGGCGGGCGGTGACGGCCCGGCTGGGGTCCCTTGCCGCCAGGGTAGACTTTAGGGTTCCCCCACCGCCGACGCCGACCCCCGGAACCCAGCTACCCCTGGCCTTCTAGGTTGTCCGCCTGTACCTTCCCGGGTTCGGGTATAATCTAGGGGTTGATGGCCAGGGAGCTGGTCTACCAGGCCGACGCGATCGTTGCCGAAGCGGCGTCCCGGCTGGCCGAGCTTTTGCGGCTGGCCGCGGCCCAGCTTAAGCCCTTTCCCAGGTTTCCGGGGGCGGAGTTCGAAACCCTGGAGGTGCCCCCGCCCGCTACCGCCCGGTCCGAGGTCGGCTGCGTGGTCCTGGCCCCGGACGGCAAGCTTTACGAGTATGAGATAAACCTGGTCGGCGACTCCTTCAGTCCCGAACGGGTCGAAAACCTAAAGCCCCTCGATTTGACCCCGGCCGAATTTATCGCGTATGCTTACATGGCCCTGGTCGCGGTTGCCAAGGCCCTGGACCAGTCCCCGCAAGGAGGGAGCCGATGGACTTCAAGCTGACGGAAGCGGAAATAAGCTGGCGCAACGAGATCCGGGAGTTTCTGCGGCAAGAGCTACCCCCGGAGGTCGAGAGCGGCCTCGAGGACGCCGATTCCGACGAGCAGTGGCGGTTTGCCGTCCAGTTTAACAAAAAACTGGGGCAAAAGGGCTGGCTTACCGTGGCCTGGCCCAAGGAGTACGGCGGCCAGGCCCGCTGGTTCATCGAGCAGATGATCTTTAACGAGGAGATGGCCTACTGGCGGGCGCCCCTTGGGCCGAGCTCCTTCGGAATAAACTTCGTGGGCCCGACCATCATCGTCCACGGCACCGCGGAGCAGAAGCGCTACCACCTGCCCCTCATCGCCCGGGGCGAGGTCACCTGGTGCCAGGGCTTCTCGGAGCCCAACGCCGGCTCCGACCTGGCCTCCCTCCAGACCCGGGCCGTCGAAGACGGGGATTATTTCGTCATCACCGGGACGAAAATCTGGACCACCAACGCCCACCGGGCCCAGTGGTGCCTGCTCGGGGCCCGGACCAACCCGGACGTCCCCA
Organism: Dehalococcoidia bacterium; assembly: GCA_034434875.1. Taxonomy (GTDB): domain Bacteria; phylum Chloroflexota; class Dehalococcoidia; order JAUQQI01; family JAUQQI01; genus JAUQQI01. The sequence goes on from DAOTYJ010000098.1 coordinate 10,810, forward strand.
AGCACCGGGGGATATCCCTCTTTATGGTCGAGATGAACCGGCCGGGGATAACGGTCCAGCCCATCTACAACATGGCGGACATCCACTCCTTTAACCAGGTCTTCTTCGACGGCGTCCGGGTTCCCCGCACCAACCTGATCGGGGAGAAGGACCGGGGCTGGTACGCGATGATGACCACCCTCGACTTCGAGCGGTCCGGGGTCCAGTACGCCGCCGGCGGCCGGCGAACCTTAGAAGAGCTGGTCGCCTTCAGCAAGGAGGCAACCCGCAACGGCCGGCCCCTCGCCCAGGATACGGTGGTCCGGCACAAGCTGGCCGAAATGGCCATCGAGGTAGAGGTCGCCCGGATGCTGGCCTATCGGGTGGCGTCGATGCAGGCCCGGGGCCTCATCCCCAACTACGAGTCGTCGATGTCGAAGCTTTTCGGCACGGAGCTTACCCAGCGGCTGGCCAACACGGGGATGCAGATTCTGGGCCTTTACGGTCAGCTGGAGCCGAAGTCCAAATGGGCCCCCCTCAAGGGCCGTATCGAGCGGATGTACCTTACGTCCTTTGCGGCCACCATTGCGGCCGGAACCTCGGAGATTCAGCGGAACATCATTGCCCTCCGCGGCCTCGGCCTGCCCCGCTAGGGGTAAGCCGACAAAATCAGGCCTGCCTCCCGGATTTCGGCCACCCGGCCGCCGGTTACCCGGACCAGGTCGGCGCGGGCGATGGGGACGAGGGCGTGGGGGGTCCCGGCCGCCGCCCAGACGGTCTCGAACTGAAGCAGGTCCCGGTCGATGATGGTGAGGGGCTGAACGTCGTGGCCGACGGGGGGGAACCCCGCCGATGCTGAAGCCGGCGAGGCGCTTGACGGCCTCCGCGTCGGCAAGGCGCACCGGGCGGCCAACCTCCCGGGCAAGCTTCGCCACGTCCACCCGGTTGGCCCCCGAGGCGGTAACCAGGACGACCTGACCGTCGGCGGTGAGGAAGACCAGGCTCTTGACGATGCGGGCCGGGGTGGTGCCAACGGCCGCGGCCGAAGTCCGGGTGCTGGCCGGCAGTTCCACCGCCCGGCCCGGGATGCCCAGTCGGTCCAGGGTCGCCTGAACTTTACCGGCTTTCGGGTGCCCGGGATGCCTCCGGGTGGTCAGGTTTCGGCCCGTTAGCATAGTATAAGCCGGAGGGGCAGAAGGTGATCGTTTCCGTCGGGGCCGCCAATATCGACCTGGTCGTCGAGGTGCCCCACCTGCCCGTCCCCGGCGAGACGGTTACCGGCCGGGAGCTGGTCATCGTGCCGGGGGGAAAGGGGGCCAACCAGGCGGTGGCCGCCTGCCTGGCCGGTGGGAAGGTGGCCTTCGTGGGCAAGGTAGGGCAGGATGACTTCGGCCGCCGGCTCCTGGCAACCTTTAAGCAGGTCGGGGTTAACCGCCGTTACGTTCGGCGTCAGCCGGGGTTGCGCTCCGGGGTGGCCCTCATCTTCGTGGACCCCCGGGGCACCAACGTTATCGCCTACGCCCCCGGGGCCAACGGCTGTCTTTCCCCGGCCGACGTGGAGGCCGCGGCGGGGGCCTTCCGCCGGGCCCGGGTGGTGACGGTGGAGCTGCAGATACCCCTCGAGACCGCCCGGGCCGCCTTAATCCTTGGGCGGCGGCTGGGGGCGGTGGTGGTCCTCGACCCGGCCCCGGCGGTTCCGGGGGCGGTGGGGCTGGTGGGCCTGGCCGACATCGTCACCCCCAACGAAACCGAGGCCGCGGCCCTGACGGGCATCCCGGTCACCGACATCCCCTCGGCCCGGGAGGCCGCCCGGCGGCTGCTGGCCATGGGCGTGGGGCGGGCCGCCATCGTCACCCTGGGGGCCCGGGGGTCGGTGGTGGCCACCCCGGAGGGAGAATTCCACCTGCCGGCCCTGCCCGTTGAGGCCCGGGATACCACCGCCGCCGGGGACGCCTACGTAGGGGGCCTGGCGGCCGCCCTGGCCCTGGGGGCCGATTTTCCCCGGGCCTTGCGGGTGGCCAACGTGGCCGCCGGCCTCGCGGTCACCCGGCTGGGGGCCATGATCTCCCTGGCCACCCGGGCCGAGATCGAGGCCGCCCTGCCCGGGCCGGAACCGGTCCCCCTCTAGGGGCGGGCCCGGCGACCGGGGGTATAATCTCGGGTGGAGATGAAACCTACCCTGGTGATCTACCTCGGCTCGGTGGGCGGGACCCCGGTGGAGGAGCTGGTCGGCCGGGCCCAGCAGGCCCTCGCCCTGGACAACGCCGAGCTGGCGGCCCGGACAGGCCTCTTTCGGGAAGTCCTCCTGGTCACCGAGGCCGAGCTGAAGCTCCCGGCGGCCGACGGGGTGGTGGTGGAGCGGCAGGGCGGACCCGCCTTTCACTTCGGCCAGAGTCTGGCCGACCTGATAAGCCGCCGCCGGCCCGACGCCGTCGTTTACCTGGGGGCCGGCTTCGGGCCTTTCATCGACCAGGAGCTCCTTGACGAAATCGTCGGCCGGCTGGGCCGGAGCGATGCCCTGGTGCTGGCCAACAACATCTTTTCGGCCGACCTGGTGGCCTTCCGGCCCCCGGAAGCCCTCTTTAAAGTGAGCCTTCCGGCCCGGGATAACCCCCTGGCCCAGGTGCTCCACCGCCAGGCGGGCCTGCCCATCGCCGAACTTCCCCGCTCGGCCAAGACCCAGTTCGACCTGGACACCCCCACTGACCTGGCCGTCCTCAAATACCACGGGGTGGACCGGCCCCGGCTGGGCCGGCTGGTTGCCGACGCCCCCATCGATACCGACCGGCTGGAGGCGGCGGCCGCCTACCTGGTGGAGCCCTACGCCGAAATCGTGGTGGCGGGGCGGGTGGGGAGCTACGTTCTGGCCTACCTGGAGCGGGAAACGGCCTGCCGCACCCGGGTCTTCTCGGAGGAACGGGGGATGCAGGCCGACGGCCGGGAGGAGCGGGGCCAGGTGCGGTCGGTGCTGGGGTTTCTCCTGGAAGCGGTGGGGGTGGAGGGGTTCTTCGGGCGGATGGCCCAGCTGGGCCAGGCCCTTTTCCTTGATTCGAGGGTGCTCTTTGCCCACCTGGGGCTGCGGCTGAGCCGGGCCGACCGCTTCTATTCCGATTCGGGCGACCCAACGGCCATCGAAGACCCCCTGGCCCGGCGGATCACCGCGGCGGCCCTGGACGCCCCCATCCCCGTGGTTATGGGCGCCCATTCCCTGGTTTCCGGGGGCCTTTACGCGATTATCGACGCGGCCTGGCGTTCCCACGACCAGGCCCTCCTGGGCGAAACTTACCGGCAAGGGAGGTAGACCATGGTCAACCCTCTGACCCTGGCCGACCCCGAGGTGGCGGCGGCCATCGAGCAGGAAGGCTACCGCCAGTGGGGTGGAATCGAGCTTATCGCCTCGGAAAACTACTGTTCTGAGGCCATTCTGGCGGCCACCGGCAGTATCCTCACCAACAAGTATGCCGAAGGCTACCCCGGGCGCCGCTACTACGGCGGCTGTCAGTACGTGGACGTCGTCGAGAACCTGGCCCGGGAGCGGGCCAAACAGCTCTTCGGGGCGGAGCACGCCAACGTCCAGCCCCACAGCGGCGCCCAGGCCAACGAGGCGGCCTACATGGCCGTCCTGGAGCACGGGGATGTGGTGCTGGGCATGGACCTGGCCCACGGGGGCCACCTGACCCACGGCAGTCCCGTGAACTACTCGGGCAAGCGCTATCGGTTTGTTTCCTACGGGGTAACCCGGGAGACGGAGACCATCGACTACGACCAGGTGGAGCGGCTGGCCCTGGAGCACCGGCCCAAGCTTATCGTCGCCGGGGCCACCGCCTACCCCCGGTTCATCGACTTTGCCCGCTTCCGGGAGATTGCGGACCGGGTGGGGGCCCTGCTCCTGGTGGATATGGCCCACCCGGCGGGGCTTATTGCCGCCGGCATCCACCCGAGCCCCGTCCCTTACGCCCACATCGTCACCTCCACCACCCACAAGACCCTGCGGGGACCCCGCTCGGGCTTTATCCTGTGTCAGGCGAAGTTTGCCCAGGCCATCGACCGGGCCGTCTTCCCCGGCCTCCAGGGCGGGCCCCTCATGCACGTCATCGCCGCCAAGGCCGTCTGCTTCAAAGAGGCCATGTCCGCCGAGTTTAAAGACTACGCCCGGCGGGTGGTGGAGAACGCCCGGACCCTGGCCGGCGAGCTTGCCCGCCAGGGCCTGCGGATCGTCTCTGGGGGCACCGACAACCACCTGATGCTGGTGGACCTCACCTCCACCGGCCTTACCGGCAAGCAGGCCGAGGCCGCCCTGGAGCAGGTGGGCATCACCTGCAACAAAAACGCCATCCCCTTCGACCCCCGCCCCCCGGCCGTTACCAGCGGCATCCGGCTGGGAACCCCGGCCGTGACCACCCGGGGCCTGGGGCCGACGGAGATGGTGCAGATCGCCCGCTGGGTCGTCAGGGTCCTCAGCCATTACGGCGACCAGGCCGTCTACCGGCAGGTCCGGGAGGAGGTTTTCGAGCTGGCCACCAGGTTCCCGGTCCCCGGGGTCCCGATTCCCGCCCGGACCCCCGGAACCGTCCCGGCGGCCGACGGCTGACCGGTGGAAATTTCGGGGTAAATATTTCTTTCGGGCAGGCCACGAATCAGCCCATAGTCTGGGTGAAGGGAGATGCTGCTGAGCGACCGCCAGATCCTCGAACAGCTCAAGGCCGGAAACATCGTCATCGAGCCCTTCGACATCCGCCAGCTCGGAACCAACAGCTACGACGTCCGGCTCGGCGAATGGTATTTTGCCCCTAACCGGAACATCCGCGAGGTGGACTTTTTCACCCCGGAGGGGGTGCGGGCCTTCTGGGGCGAACCCATCCGGGCCACGGACTTTATCCTGGTCCGGGCGGGGGAGACGATTCTGGCCCACACCCTGGAGGTCATCGGCGGCCGGAACGGCTACACCGCGGCCATGCGGGCCCGCTCCTCCATCGGCCGGGCGGCCCTCTCCGTCTGCAAATGCGCCGGACTGGGGGATGTAGGCTACATCGCCCGCTGGACGATGGAGATTACCAACCACTCCCAGTCGGATATCCGATTGCCGGTGGGCATCCGCATCGCCCAGATGGTTTTTTACTACGTGGGCGAGACCCTCAAAGAATACCGGGGCAAATACGGCCAGCACAAAGAGTGGACGCCGTACGATATGCTGCCGAAGCTTTACGCCGACTGGGACTTCGAAGAGGTGATGGCCGGCCGATACCGCTCCGAGTCCTTCGCCCCCGACCTGAAGGCCCCGCGGGACTGACCTTCAGGCCGCCTGCCCGCCCCGCCGGGGCCGGCCCCTCGGCAGTAGTGTTATACTTTCGTTAGCGGTTAACTTGCCGGTGCCCATGCGGATCGCCCTGGTCTCCTACCATACCTGCCCCCTAGCCCGTCTCGGCGGCCGGTTCAGCGGGGGCCTGAACGTCTACGTCCGGGAATCGGCCCGGGAGCTGGCCCGCCAGGGGTTCGCCGTGGACATTTTCACCGCCGCCCACCGGGGAGAGGGGGAGCGGGTGAGTCGGGTCGGGCCCGGCCTGCGGCTTATTCACCTGCCCGTGGAGGGGGCTTCGGGCGGCCCCCCTTCCAGGGCGGTCCTCTACGCCGCCCACCGGGCCTTCGCCGGGGGCATCCGCCGGTTCGCCCGGAGCCGGGGGGTCGAATACGACCTGGTGCACGCCCACTATTGGCTTTCCGGCCTGGTGGGGCTGGAGCTTAAACGGGCCTGGAATGTTCCCCTGGTGGCCATGTTCCACACCCTGGCCCTGGTCAAGCACCAGGCCCGGGTCGGCGAAGACGAGCCGCCCGAGCGGGTGGAGGCCGAGGCCCGGATTATCGCCGGGGCCGACGCCGTGGTAGCCGCCACCGAGCAGGAGAAAAGCCTGCTGGCCCGCCTTTATGGGGCGCCGGCCCACCGGGTCGCGGTTATCCCCTGTGGGGTCGACCTGCGCCTCTTCCGGCCCCGGGACCCCCGGCTGGCCCGGCGCCGGCTGGCCCTTCCGCCCGACAAGCGGCTTATCCTTTACGTGGGCCGCCTGGACCCCCTTAAAGGGCTGGACCTCTTGCTCCGGGCCCTGGCCCGGCTGGAGGACCGGGGGAACGTGGAGCTCGTCGTGGTGGGGGGCGACCGGCGGCCGACGGCCGAACGCCGGCGGCTGGAAAGCCTTGCCCGGGAGCTCGGCCTGGAAGGGACCGTCCGCTTCGTGGGGCCGGTGGCCCACGCCCAGCTTCCCTGGTATTTCAGCGCCGCCGCCGTCACCGTGGTCCCCTCGTACCACGAGAGCTTCGGCCTGGTGGCCCTGGAGAGTCTGGCCTGCGGCACCCCCGTCATCGCCGCCCGGGTCGGGGGCCTGGCCCGGACCGTGGTGGACGGCCTCAACGGCTACCTGGTGGCCTGGCACTGCCCGGAGGCGTTCACCGAGCGGCTCGAGCTTCTCCTGGGCAACGAGGGCCTCCGCCGGCGGCTGGCCGCCCAGGCCAGGCCCTCGGTTCAGGCCTTCACCTGGCCGGAGGTCACCCGGCGGCTGATAAACCTTTACGCAACCCTTACGGCCGCCCCCGGGGGCGCCTGCGCCGCCCCCCTCAGCGGCTGAAGGAGGCTGACCCCGATGACCCAGGACCTTAACCGTGTGCTGGTCGTCGTCGCCCACCCGGACGACGCCGAATTTGGGGCCGGCGGAACCATTGCCCGCTGGGCCCGGGAGGGCCGGGAGGTTTTCCTGGCCGTCACCACCAACGGCGACAAGGGGTCGGCGGACCCGGAAATGACCCCCGAACGGCTGGTTAAAATCCGGGAGGAGGAGCAGCGGGAGGCCGCCCGGGTCCTGGGCGTAAAAGAGGTGGTCTTTTTAGGCTACCCGGACGCCTTCCTGGAGGACTCCCCGGCCCTGCGGCGGGATATCGTTCGGCTCATCCGGCATTTTAGGCCGGATATCGTCGTTACCCACAACCCGTATCCCGGCCTGCGCCGGCTTATCCCGCACCGGGACCACCGGGTCACGGGCATGGTTACCCTGGACGCCGTCTACCCCCTGGCCCGGAACCGCCTCACTTTCCCCGAGCTTCTGGCGGCGGGCCTGATGCCCCACCGGGTGGCCGAGGTTTATCTGACCGGCAGCGACGAACCCGACACCTGGGTGGACATCAGCGAAACCATCGACGTCAAGATTGCGGCCCTCCGCTGCCACCGGAGTCAGGTCGGCAACCCCGAGGACCTGGACCGCCGGGTTCGGGCGGCGGCCCGGCAGGTGGGGGAGCCGCAGGGCATCCCCTACGCCGAGGCCTTCCGGCGGATTGAGTTAAGGCGCTGACCCGTCCAGCCGGGCCAGGGCCTCCCCCACGGCCGCCGTCATGCCGGCGTCCCGGAAGGGGGTTCCGGCCCGGGGGGCGGCCTGCCGGTGGGCTTCCAGCCGGGATGCCACCGCCCGTAGCCTTTCCCGGGCCAGGGTCCGGTATTCGGCCCCGGCCGGGCGGCTGTCGAGCCAGCGGTAAAAGTAAAAGATGCCGGTAAAGTAATCGGCCAGAAGCTCAAAGAGGGACTCCTGGTAGCGGACCGAGGCCAGGACCTCCCCGGCCGCCGGGGAGGTCTCGGCCGCCAGGGCCCGTTCCAGACGGCCCGCCCACATCCGCATTTGGGCCCGGGCCTCCTCCTTCTCGGCCACCGCCTCGGCGAAGGCCCCGGCCTCCCGGACGGCGGCGTAGATGGGGGCCAGGTGATACCCGCCCCGGACCTCGTCGTCCCGAACCCAGAGGTTATTGGGGGTCCAGGGTCCGCGGCGGTCGGCGTAGGCCCGGGTGTAAAGCATCAGCCGGGTGAGTTCGGGGGAGGCCAGGACGAAGCCGCTAACCTCGGCGGCCGCGGCCGGGGAAAAGTGCCGGGCGGCCCAGGCCCGGGCCAGGCCGGCCGGATTCTCATGGGGGTCCCAGGCAAGCCGCCCGACCGCATAGGCATTGAGGTCCAGCCAGAGGTCGCTCCTCGGAACGGGGCCGTTCCAGCCGCCCCCAACGTTCCAGAGCCAAAGCCCGACGGCCCCCCGCTCCCTGGCGCGGGCCAGGGGATTCCCCTCCCCGGCGGCCCCGCCCACCAGAAAAGGGGCCACGTAGCTGGGAAACACCCCCTTTCCCTCGTATTCCCGGGCGCCCTGGACCTCCACCACCCGGGGAAACGGGTCGGGCGGGTCGAGCAGGTTCGGGTTCCAGCCGGTGTACTGCCAGAAGTCGGTGGTGGTGTGCTTGAAGGAGAGCATCAGGCCCGGCTCCGGCCCCAGGCCGGCGGTCACCTTCCCCACCACCTCGGGGGAGGCGTGAAAGCCGTCGGCCCCCAGGTCCCAGGCCCGCTGGATCAGCTGCTTGCCGGTCGCCCTGACCGCCTCGGCCTCCAGCCGAAGGAGGGTACGCAGGCTTTCGGGAACGGGCCGGCCGGGTCCGCACCAGGCGAGGTAAAGGGCCTGGCCCACCAGGGGCGGCGCGGCGTAATTTTCCCCCGTCCGGATGATGAGCCCATCCAGGTCGAACTCTTTAAGGGCGTAGGCCAGGCCAAATTTTATAAGCTCCTGGGTCCGGGGCCGGTCGAAGCAGAGGCGGCCGCCCTCGGAAACCTCCGGCCCGTAGAACCTCACCACCGACTCGGGCAGGGCGGGCAGGTCCCCGGGGCTGAAGGCCTTGAGGCCGTAGGCGCGGGCCGTCCGGACGGCCTCCCGGAGCCGCCGGGCCTGCTCCCCCCGCCAGGCCGCCTCGGAGCTGTACGCCTCAAAGCCGGCAAGGCGGGGGTCGAAGGCGCCGTAGTCGACCGCCCCGGTCCAGGGGGGAACCACCACGGCGTTAAAGCCCCAACGGACGGCCTGCTCGGGGTCCACCGGCTGGTCCCCCAGGGGCGGGCCCACCAGCCGCAGGCCGAAGGCCGGGGCCGACCGGCGGTAAACGGGCCGGCGGTGCAGGGTAGGGTCGAGGCGAAGAAGTTCGGCCAGCCGCAGGACCCCGTAAACCAGGCCGGCCCGCTCCCGCCCGGCCACCACCAGGACCGACCGCCCCCGGTAGGCGGCCCGGCCGATGGTGTAAGCCTCCGCCGCGGCAGGGGGTTGGAGGCTGGGGGCGGCCTCAAAAAGCTCCGGGGGAAGCCTGTCCGCCTCCCCGAGGAGGATGTCGGCCGGTCCCGACCCATCCGGGGCGGCCGGTTCCCAGCCCGGCCCCAGCTCCGAAAGAAGGGTCCGGACGGCCAGGCCCAGGGCCGGGTCGTTATCCGGTCCGGAAATTAGCCGAACCCGACCCCCGTTGGGGACGGCCCAGGGGGCCGAAAGGTTCAGGTCCGGGCGCATCAGGGTGAATCCCAGGCCCGAGAAGAGGAGGCCGAGCAGGGTGCAGAAGCCGACGAACTGGGACGTTGGCCGAATCATCGGTCAACCTCGGGAAAGGGTCGCCAAGGTTACGGCCCGGCCGTCCGCGACGGGAAATCGGTCGCCATCCGGGGGCACGGCCACCGGGTAGGGGTCGATGGGCCGGCCGAACTCCGCCTGCCGGCCCACCCAGACCTGAATTCCCACCGGCCCCTCCCGGAGGCCGAACCGGTCCTCGACTTTTACGAGGGTCCCGACCGGCCAGCGGCTGGGGGGCAGCCAGAGGGTTGCGGCCTGATACGGCCGGTCTTCGACGACCCGGCCGTCGGGGCCTACCAGCCGGACGACCAGCCGAAGCTCCGACCGGATGGGGTTTTCGGCCTGCCAGAAGGTTACCAGCTTCACCGTCGGGTCCCGGCCCCGAACCACGGTTCCCGGCTCAAGCCGGTAGCCCACCAGCCGCAGGCCGGGGGCGAAGACGGCGTTGACCGGCTCGTACCTTTCCGCCGGCCCGGCCAGGGCGAAGGTAAAGAACTCCTCGGGCAGCTCCCGGACGCGGCCGCCCCTAACCAGCACCAGGTAGCCGTCCCGGGCGGCGGCGACCCCCCACTCCCCGCCGTTGAGCAGGGCCTGAAGCTGCCAGTACTGGGTCCCGGCGTCCACCGGGTAGGGGCTGGCGCTCACGTCCACGGCCACGTATTCGGCATCCCGCACCTCGGGGAAAAGGTAGAGCCGTCGCCGGGCGGCCAGGTGGGGGTTCAGGCTGTTGCCGGCCGAGACGGCGGCATCTTCGGGTATTACCTTGAGGACCTCGGCCGCCAGCCGGTCGTGGGGGGTGACCACCGGCAGCCGGTCGTACAGGGGCAGAAGGACGTCGAAGACGTAGGCGTGGGCGGTGGAGACCAGGATGAGGGCGGAAAAGCCGTTCACCACCCGGGGGGCAAGGTCGGCCCGGAGGCGGCCGGCCAGCCGCCGGAGGACGTCGAGGCCGTCCACGGCGGCCCCGATAACGAAGGGAACGATGACGGCCGAATAGTGGGCGCCCCCCCGAAACATCGGCTCGAAGGTGCTCAGCAGGTTGAGCAGGAGGTCGGGCAGGGCCGGCAGCAGGGTGGCCGGGGCCACAAAGGGGAGAAAAATTACCGGGCGGAAAAGGGTCAAAAGATAGGCGGCCTTTACCGGGTTCTGGGCCTCCTGAAGGATGATTTCGGGCCGACTCAGCACTGTCCTGACGACCTCCACCGGGCTTCCGCCCAGGTGGTCGTAGCGGCTAAGGTACGGCGAAGCCCCCGCCGGGTTGTGCAGGGGTATGATGACGAAGGTGGCCAGGGAGAACCAGAGGAGGCCCCCGGCCGCCAGCCCGAGCCCCGGCCGCCGCCACTCAGGCCGCACCGCCGCCCGCAGGCCCAGCAGGGCCGCGGCCAGGGGCACCTGCTCCTTGGTGGCCGCGGCCAGGAGGGCGAAGAGCAGAAAGGGCCCCTTCTGCCCGGCGGAGTAAAAATAAAGGGCGTGCATCAGGAAGGCGCTGGCCATGGCCACCGGGTGAAATTCGGCCAGGACCGCCGCATCCAGCTCCGGGGCCAGCAGGTAGGCGGCCGCAAAGGTGAGGGCCGCCAGCTCGTTGCCGAAGCGCCGGTAGGCGAAGCCGAAGGCGCCCAAAGCCCCGGTGGCGACCACCGCCGTCTGGAGCACCAGCAAGGCCGACGGGTCCGGCCAGAGGCGGACGGCCAGGGCCACGGGCAGCAGGATCGGCTCGAAATGGGCCGCCAGCCGGGTGTCGGCGGCCGACCAGTTGGTGAATTCAAAGGGCCGCCCCTGGCCGGTGTTCCAGACGGCCTGGAAGAAGTTGCCCAGGTCGAAGGCGTTGGTATTAAAGGATAGATGCTGGAGGACACTCAGATAAGAAAAAACGGCGGCGTAAAGGCCCACGAAAACCAGGCAGATAAAAAGGGCCCGCCGGTCGGGGGGCGGGAGGCGGGGGCCGAACCGCCGGGGACGGGGGTGTGCCGCCTGGCGGCGGGCGGTGCGCCACCCGACCTGCCCGACGGCGTCCCGGCTCAGCCGTTTCGGGGACGTCCCAGCAACACGAGCCACGGGAACGGGAACCTGACCCTTTCGACCCTGAGGCGGCGGCCGGCCCAGCCTAGAAAGCGGCCGGCCGTCCAGAAGTGGCGGTGGTCGGGGTCGTCCCCCAGCCGCCGCAGGTTCTTGCCCCGGGCCAGGTTGGCCAGGGCGAACCAGGGCTGGTGGGGAACGCTCAGGATGACCCGGCGGCCCACCCGGCAGAGCTCGGCCAGGGCGGCGTCGGGGTCGGGGAGGTGCTCCAGGACCTCCAGGCAGAGGACCAGGTCGGCGGCCCCGCTTCGGAAGGGCAGGCGGGCGCCGTCGCCCAGGACGTAGGCCACGCCGAACTGCCCAACGGCAAAGGCGGCGGCCGTCCGGTCGGGGTCGAGGCCCACGTAGCGGACCCGGCTCGGGTTAAGGTGGCGGGCGATGAAGGCCTCGCCGGCGCCGACGTCTACCACCAGCGGGTGGGGGCAGTCGGCCAGGGCCTCCCCGACCAGGGCGGTCACCTCCCGGTAGAACCGGCCGAGGAGCCAGCGCTGGAGGGGGTTTCTGGAGGCGTGCTTTCGGAAATTCGGGCGGGCCCGGACCCGGGCCGTCAGCGGGCCGGCCATCGCTCCCGGTCGCGGGCGGCCTGGGTTCCGACGACCCGGTAGTGGGGAAGCCGGCGCTCCCGGGGCGGGGCCCGCAGGACCATCTCCCCGAGGAGGCCCAGGCTCAGGAGCTGAAGGCCCCCCAACACCAGCAGGACCCCCAGGCTCAGCAGGGGCCGGGTGCCGATGGGCTCGCCCAGGGCGACCTTAAGGTAGGCCAGGTAAAGGTTCACGGCCAGTCCCCCGAAGAGGGCCGCCAGGCCCACCGGCCCGAAGATGTGCAGGGGCTTCTGGCTGAACCGGGTGAGAAAGGCCACCGTAAGCAGGTCGAGGAAGCCGGCCAGAAACCGGCGGGCCCCGTACTTGGAGCGGCCGTAGCGGCGGGGCCGGTGGGCCACCGGCACCTCGGTGACCCGGAAGCCCTCGAAGGCCGCCAGGATGGGAATAAACCGGTAAAGCTCCCCGTAGATGCTAAGCCGCTCGATCACTTCCCGCCGGTAGGCCTTGAGGCCGCAGTTGACGTCGTGGAGCCGGACGCCGGTCAGGGCCCGGACGGCCAGGTTGAAGAGGCGGGAGGGCCAGACCTTGGTGGGGGGGTCCTGACGGACCACCTTCCAGCCGTTGACCAGGTCGTAGCCGTCGGCCAGGGCGGCCAGGAGGCGGGGGATTTCGTGGGGGGCGTCCTGGAGGTCGCCGTCCAGGGTGACGATGGGGTCGCCGGCGCTCTCGGCAAACCCGGCCGCCAGGGCGGTGGCCTTGCCGAAGTTTCGGGCGAAGTGGATGACCCTGACCCGGGGGTCTGCGGCGGCGAGCCGGTCGAGGACGGCCCCGGAGCCGTCGGTGCTGCCGTCGTCGACGAAGATGATTTCGTAGTCCATCCCGGCCAGGGCGGCGTCGATCTCGGCCGCCAGCTCCTCCAGGGCCGGCCGCTCATTAAAAACCGGCACCACGACGGAGACCCGGTCCGCACCCATCAGCCGCGAGTATAGCCGGTTTGGCCGGGGGCTGCCAAGATGGTTGTCCGCATCGGCGCAGTTCCCCGGCTGGGGGCCAAAAAGGGGTAAAATTCGACGAAGCCTGGCAATGGGAGGCGAAGGATGGTCCTCGGGCGAATCCGCTGGCTGGGCCACGCCAGCTTTCTCATCGGGGGCGAGCCGGTCATCTACATCGACCCGTGGGAGACGCCGCCCGGCCTGCCCCCCGCCGACCTGATCCTGGTCACCCACCCCCACTACGACCACCTTTCGGCCGAGGATATCCGGCGGCTGCGCAAAGAGGCCACCGCCGTCGTCGGGCCGCCCGATGTCATCAAGCAGCTCGGCCGGGAAGGCCTTAACCTGGTGGAAATCAAGGCGGGGGAGGAGAAAACCGTCGGGGGCATCCGGGTTCGGGCCGTGCCCGCCTACAACCGGACCAAGCATTTCCACCCGAAGGCCAGCGGCTGGGTCGGCTTTATCCTTTACCTGCCGGAGGGTTCCGTTTACCACGCCGGCGACACCGACCACATCCCCGAGATGCGGGGCCTTAAGCCGACGGTGGCCCTCCTGCCGGTCGGGGGAACCTATACCATGGACGCCGCCGAGGCCGCCCGGGCCGCCGCCGACATCGGGCCCGAGGTGGCGGTGCCCATGCACTATGGTAAGATCGTCGGCAGCGAGGCCGACGCCCGTCGGTTCCGGGAGCTTTACTCCGGACGGGTCGAGATCCTCCCGAAAGGAGGCCCGAGATGAAGTTCGGATTCTGGCTTAACGCCCAGTTCCCGCCCGGCCCCATCGCCCACGAGGTGGAGGCCCGGCTGAAGCTGGCCCGGCTTGCCTATTCCCTCGGCTTTGATTCCTTCTGGGCCGGTCAGCACTTCCTGGCCGCCCCCTACCAGATGCTGCAGCCCATCCCCCTCCTGGCCCGGGTGGCCGCCGAGGTCCCCGGGGCCACCGTCGGCACCTGCATCCTGCTCCTTCCCCTCTACCAGCCGGTGCTGGCGGCCGAGGAGCTGGCCACCCTGGATATCCTGACCGGCGGGCGGCTGGTGTGCGGCTTCGGCCTGGGCTACCGGGATATCGAAAACGAGGCCCTGGGCAGTCCGCCCGGGGAGCGGGTGGGCCGGTTTGAAGAGGCCCTGCAGGTGATAAAGGGCCTCTGGCGGGGCGGACGGTTCAGCTACAGCGGCCGCTATTTCCGGGTCCCCGAGTGCGAAGTAACCCTCCTGCCCGTCCAGCGGCCCCGGCCCCCCATCTGGATTGCGGCCAACGGCGACCGGGCCATCCGACGGGCGGCCCGGCTCGGGGACGCCTGGATAATCGCCCCCCACAGCCCCATCCCCGTCATTAAACGCCAGCTGGGGGTCTACCGCCAGGCCCGGCAGGCGGCGGGCCTGGGGCCGCCGGCGGCGGTCCCCATCCACCGGGAGGTCTACGTGGCCCCCACCGAAGCCGAGGCCTGGGAGCACGCCGAAAAGTACATCGGGCCCAAGTACGAGGCCTACCGGCAGTGGGGCCAGGACCGGGCCCTGCCGGCCGACGACCGCTTTTACGAGGATTTTAAAGCCCTGGCCCGGGACCGGTTTATCATCGGCACCCCCGAAAGCGTCCGGGAGCAGCTCGAGCGGTTCCGGGCCGAGCTGGGGATAACCCACCTCCTCATCCGGAGCGAGCCCCCGGGGATGCCGGCCGAGCTGGCCGAGCGTAGCCTGCGCCTGCTGGGCGAAAAGGTCATTCCTTACCTGGCCGGCCGGGCCGGGGTATAATCTTTGGTGGCCATGCTGCTGGAAAAATACCTTGACGAACTGGCAGACCCCGGCCGGCCCCTAAGGGTCTCCCAGGTGGAACGGCTCGCCAACCTCGGTCCCGAGGACCTGGCCCTGGTCCGGGAGCGGTGGTCCCGGATTCCGGCCGACCGGCGCCGGCAGCTCCTCGCCGAGGCGGCCGAGCTTGCCGAAGACAACGTGGAGCTCAACTTCGACGGCCTGATGCTGGTGGGCCTTGAGGACCCCGATGCCCGGGTGCGGGCGGCGGCCGTGGCCGGCCTCTGGGAGAACGACAGTCGCAGGGTCCTCGTTCGGCTCCTGGCGCTGCTGGAAGGGGACCCCGCCGAGGAGGTCCGGGCGGCCGCGGCGACGGTCCTGGGCCGCCACTGCGCCCGGGCCCAGGCCGACGACCTGCTCCCCCGGGACCGGGCCCGGCTCCGGGAGGCCCTTCTTAGGGTCTTTGAGGCGGAGGGGGAGAGCATCGAGGTCCGGCGCCGGGCCCTGGAGGCGGTGGGGGTCTTCGACGACGAGCGGGTGGCGGCCGCCATCGAGCGGGCCTACCGGCACCCCGACCGGCGGCTGCGGGTAAGCGCCCTGTACGCCATGGGCCGTAGCTGTGACCGGCGCTGGCTTCCCCTGCTGAACGAAGCCTTTTCCAGCCCCGACCCCGAGGTGCGGTTTGAGGCCGTGCGGGCCTGCGGGGAGATCGGCGACCGGACGATGGTGGCCCGGGTCGTCGGCCTGCTGGAGGACCCCGACCTGGAGGTGCGGCTGGCGGCCATCGGGGCCCTGGGCAAGATTGGGGGCGGGGCGGCCAAGCGGGTGCTCCAGCGCTATTTGACCCATCCGGATGAGGCCGTCCGGGACGCCGCCGACGAGGCCCTGGCCGAGCTCCGATTCTTCGAGGACCCCCTCGGCCGCTCCCTGGTTTAGGCCGAGGCCAAAAGATAATCCCCCGCCAGGGCCAGGGCGCCGTAAAGGCCTGAGACGTCCCCCAGGGCAGCCCGGACGATTTCGACCCCGTCCCGGTAGGCCGGCATCAGCCGCCGGCCTAGTTCGGCCCGCAGGGCTGGCCCGAAAAGGTCGAAGGCATTGGCCACCCCGCCCCCGATGACCACCTGCTCGGGGTCAAAGGCGTGGATGACGGCCGTCAGCCCCAGGCCCAGGTAGCGGCCGACCTGCTCGAAAAGGTGGCGGGCGTCGGGGTCCCCCTGCCGGGCCAGCCTCTCCACGGTGGGGGCGTCCAGCCCCTCCGGACGTCCCCCGGCGGCCGCCCAGAGGCCCGAACCCGGCTTCCGGCGGGCGATTTCGGCGGCCTGCCTGGCAATGGCGGTGCCCGAAGCCAGGGCCTCCAGGCAGCCCCGGCCGCCGCACCCGCACAGAGGTCCCCCCGGCTCGACGGGGATGTGCCCCAGCTCGGCGGCAAAGCCGTGGGCCCCCAGAAGGAGCCGGCCCTCGGCGATGACCCCGCCCCCGATCCCGGTGCTTACGGTTAGGTACACCAGGTGGCGGGCGCCCCGGCCGGCCCCATAACGCTGCTCCCCCAGGGCGGCCAGGTTGGCGTCGTTGCCCACCAGTACCCGGAGCCCCGTCAGGGCTTCCAGCCGGGCCGCCACCGGGACGTTATCCCAGCCCGGCAGGTTGGGCGCCCGCACCACGACCCCATCGGCCGCCCGGACCGGACCCGGCACCCCGATGGCGGCAACCTTAACCTCCGTCTCGGCCGACTCCGCCAGGGCCTTGAACCTCCGGGCGATGTTTTCAATAACCCGGTCGGGCCCTGAAGCCGCCCCGGTGGGATAGCGCCCTACCCCGAAGACCTGCCCCGTCTCGGGGTCGCCCAGCCCGGCCCGGAAATGGGTGGCCCCCAGGTCGGCGACGACGACCAGGCTTCGGGCCTTCACGGGGCGGCGGCCGGGAGGGGGACCGGGGCGGTCCGGCGGATGATTCCGCCCCCCAGGACCTCATCGCCCCGGTAGAAGACCACCACCTGTCCGGGGGTCGGGGCCCGCTGCGGCTCGTCAAACCGGACCAGGGCCGACCCGTCGGGTCGGGGCTCCAGGGTGGCCGGGGCTTCGGGCGCCCGGTAGCGGATGCGGGCGGTTATCCGGGCCGGCCCCTCCGGCGGCCGGCCGGCCACGTAGTGGACGTCTTCGGCCTCGAGGCTTGCCCGGTAAAGGGCCTCCTCCGGCCCGACGATGACGGCGTTCCGGGCCGGGTCGATGGCCACCACGTAGAGGGGAACGCCGGCGGCAATTCCCAGGCCCCGGCGCTGGCCGACGGTGTAAAAGGCGATGCCCCGGTGCTCCCCAAGCCTGCGGCCCGTCAGGTCCTCAATGGGCCCGGGGTTAGACTCCCCCACCTGGAGGGCCAGCCAGTCCCGGTAATCCAGGCCGCCCAGGAAGCAGAAGTCCTGGCTTTCGGGCTTGTCGGCCACGGGCAGGCCGAGGCGGGCGGCGATGGCCCGAACCTGGGCCTTGGTGTACTCCCCCAGGGGGAAGAGGGTCCGGCTCAGCTCGAACTGACCCAGGCTGTAAAGCACGTACGACTGGTCCTTCTGGGGGTCGACGGCCCGGAGCAGGTGGTAGCCGTCTGCGTCCCGGCGGACGCGGGCGTAGTGGCCGGTGGCCAGGTAGTCGGCCCCCAGGGCCAGGGCCTTGTGGAGCAGCAGGCCGAACCGGACCCGCCGGTTGCAGGGGATGCAGGGATTGGGGGTCCGGCCCTGCCGGTACTCGCTTACGTAGTAATCCAGCACCCAGCGCCGGAACTCGGCCTGGACGTTGAGGACGTAGTGGGGTATCCCGAGGCGGGCCGCCACCTCCCGGGCATCCAGGACGTCCTCGGGACTGCAGGAGCGGCGGCGCGGCCCGGCCACCGGGCCCCGGCCGGGAAGTTCGACCCACGGGTTTAGGGTTATGCCGACAACCTCGTAGCCGGCCTCTTTGAGCAGGGCGGCGGCGACGGAGGAGTCGACGCCGCCGCTCATGGCCACCGCAACGACCTTACCCATTCCACGAGCAGTTTATCACGTCGGGCTCAGGCGGCCGGGCAGTTCGGCCCCTGTGGCGGGCCGGCCCTTTTGCCGATAAGGGGATGGGGATGCAGCCGGCGGCAAGACTTAGACCGGCCCTCGGGTGGTGGGACCGTCTCGGCCTCACGGCCCTGGGGTTGGGGCTGGGCCTTAACGCCTGGCTGGGGCAGGCGGTCCGGGAAGCCGCCCTGGAGGGCGCCCGGGCCTCGGCCCGGGACGCCGTCGAAGAGGTCCTGCTGAACCGCCTGCGGCCGGAAGACCTTGAGGGGCCCATGGCCGGGGAGCGGCTGGCCGAGTTTGACCGGTTCATCAGGGAAACCATCCTTTCCAGGGGAACGGTCCGGGTCAAAATCTCGAACGGGCGGGGGCAGGTGGCCTATTCAAGGAGGGGGTGATGCCGGACCCCGACCGGGCCGTCGGTACCCTTAACCGCCTTAAGGCCCTCGGGGTGAAGGTGGCCATAAACGACTTCGCCACCGGGTATTCGTCCCTGGCCTACCTGGCCCGCTTCCCCGTGGATACCGTCAAGCTGGACCGCCTGGCCAGGGTAAAAGGGCTGGGCTGTCCGTACGGGCAGGGCTCCCTGCTGGGTCGGCCGGACCCGGCCGAAAGGCTGGAGGCCTGGCTGGCGGCCCGAGGCCGGCGGTGCTGATACAATTTCTCGGTGCGATGCGCGTGGTCTTCATGGGGACGCCGGAGTTTGCCCTGCCCACCCTAAAGGGCCTTTACGAGGGGGGCTACCGGCTGGTGGGGGTCTTCACCCGCCCCGACAAGCCGGCCGGCCGGGGCCGCCAGCCCACCCCATCCCCGGTGAAGGAGCTGGCCCTCCGGCTGGGACTGCCCGTTTACCAGCCCGCTACCTTGCGCCGGCCGGCGGCGGTGGAGCTTCTGCGGAGCCTCAAGCCGGACGTCGTCGTGGTGGCCGCCTACGGCCTCCTCCTGCCCCGGGAGGTGCTGGAAGTTCCGCCCCACGGGTGCCTGAACGTCCATCCTTCCCTCCTCCCCCGGTGGCGGGGTCCGTCCCCCATCCCCTTCGCCATCCTGGCCGGGGACGAATTTACCGGGGTCACCGTGATCTTAATGGACGAGGGGATGGACACCGGACCTATTCTCGCCCGGTCGGAGCCGGTGCCCATCGGCCCCGAGGACACCGCCGCGACCCTGACCCCGAAGCTGGCCGACATCGGGGCCCGACTCCTGCTGGAGACCCTGCCCCGCTGGGCGGCCGGGCAGATTAAGCCGGAGCCCCAGGACGATTCCCAGGCCACCTACAGCCGGCTGCTCAAGAAGGAGGACGGGGTTATCGATTGGGGCCGGTCGGCGGTGGAGATCTGGCGGCAGGTTCGGGCCTTCGACCCCTGGCCCGGGGCCTTCACCCGGTGGGAGGGCAAGCTTCTAAAAGTACTGGCCTGTCGGCCCCTCCCCGACAACTCCCCGGAGCCGCCGGGGACGGTGGTGGGCCTGGACGCCGGGGCCGCCGTCCAGACGGGGAACGGCCTCCTGAAGCTTGAGCGGGTTCAGCTGGAGGGGCGGCGGCCGGTGGGCATCGAGGAGTTTTTGCGGGGCTACCCCAGGTTTATCGGGAGCCGGCTGCCCGGTTGAACACTGGCCTGCGGCCCCCATTGGTGTTATGCTTTTCTGGGAGCGTGTGATTAATATCAACGGGAGTGTTGCGCGATGATTGAACAGACGGTCCTCAATAAGGAGCTGCTCCTCGGGTTCTACCGCCAGATGGTCCTCATCCGCCGCTTCGAGGATAAGGCCGCCGAGATGTACACCCTGGGGAAGATCGGCGGCTTTCTGCACCTTTATAACGGCGAGGAGGCGGTGGCGGTGGGGGCCATCTCGGTCCTGCGCCCCGGAGACCACATCTTCACCCACTACCGGGACCACGGCCACGCCCTGGCCCGGGGGATGGACCCCAAACGGGTTATGGCCGAGCTCTTCGGCAAGGTCACCGGGGTGAGCAAGGGCCGGGGCGGTTCCATGCACCTGGCCGACCCCAAGCTCCGGTTCTGGGGCGGCTATGCCATCGTCGGGGGGCACATCCCCCTGGCCTGCGGGATGGCCCTTGCCATCCAGTACCGGGGGCTGGACGAGGTGGTCCTTTGCATCTTCGGGGACGGGGCGACCAACATCGGGGAGTTCCACGAGGGCCTGAACATCGCCGCCCTCTGGAAGCTGCCGGTGGTGTTCCTGTGCGAGAACAACTTTTACGGGATGGGGACCCACGTCCGCCGGGCCAGCTCCACCCCCGAGATTTACCGCCGGGCCGAGGTCTACGGCATCCGGTCGGAGCAGGTGGACGGCATGGACCTCCTGGCCGTTCGGGAGGCGGCGGCCCGGGCGGTGGATTATGTCCGGGCCGGGAACGGGCCCTACTTTATCGAGGCCCTCACCTACCGGTTCCGGGGCCACTCCATGGCCGACCCCGAGCTTTACCGGAGCAAGGAGGAGGTGGAGGAGTGGCGGCGAAAGCGGGACCCCATCGTCCGGTTCGGCCGGTTTCTGGTGGAGAACGGCTACGCCACCGAGGATGAGCTGGCGGCCATCGACCGGGAGGTCGAGGCCGAGGTGGAGGAGGCGGTGCGGTTTGCCGAAGAGAGTCCCGAGCCGCCCCTCGAAAGCGTCACCGAGTACGTCTACGTTAACCCAGGTCCGGTTCGGAGGGTGACCCATGCCTGAGCTTACGTTCCGGGAGGCCCTGCGTCAGGCGCTCCGGGAGGAGATGCAGCGGGACGAGCGGGTCTTCTTAATGGGCGAGGATATCGGCGCCTACGGCGGCTCCTACGCCGTAACCCGGGGGCTTTTGGAAGAGTTCGGCGAAAAGCGGGTAAAAGATACCCCCATCGCCGAGGCGGCCATTGTCGGGCTGGCCACCGGGGCGGCCATCGGGGGGCTTAAGCCGGTGGCCGAGCTGATGACCATAAACTTCAGCCTGCTGGCCGCCGACCAGATAATCAACCACCTGGCCAAGATTTACTACATGTTCGGGGGGCAGTTTAACGCCCCGGCCGTCATCCGGACGGCGGCCGGGTGGGGCCAGCTGGGGGCGACCCATTCGCAGTTTCTGGAGGTGATTTACAGCCACGTCCCCGGCCTGAAGGTCGTCATGCCTGCCACCCCCTACGACGCCAAGGGGCTCCTCAAGGCGGCCATCCGGGACGAGGACCCCGTGCTCTTTATCGAGCATACCCTCCTCTACGGGGTCCGGGGGGAGGTCCCAGACGGGGATTACGTGGTCCCCATCGGGCTGGCCGATATCAAGCGGCCGGGCCGGGACGTCACCATCGTGGCCTACGCCCGGATGGTGCACGTGGCCCTCCACGCCGCCCGCCAGCTCGAGGCCGAAGGGGTCGACGGCGAGGTCGTGGACCTGCGGACCCTGCGGCCCCTCGACCTGGAGACGGTTATCCAATCGGTCAAGAAGACCAACCACGTGGTCATCGTCGAGGAGGACTGGAGGTCCTTCGGGGTGGGGGCGGAGGTGGCGGCCCGCATCGTCGAGCATGCCTTCGACTACCTGGACGCCCCGGTGGTCCGGGTGGGCATGCTGGAGGTGCCCATGCCCTACAACCGGAACCTGGAGCGGCACGTGGTCCCCGACGAGGCCGACGTGGTGGAGGCCGTCCGGTCGGTGGTGGGCAGCCGGGTCTAGCAGACAACTAACCGCCGCTTACTCAGAAGGGGGAGCGTAAATGGCCTACCGAGTCACCATGCCCCAGCTTGGGTACGACATGACCGAGGGGGCCGTCGCCCGCTGGCGGAAGCGGGAGGGGGAGCCGGTCCAGCGGGGGGAGGTCATCGCCGAGATCGAGACGGATAAGGCCACGGTGGAGCTGGAGGCCTTCGCCTCCGGGGTTCTACGGAAGATCCTCCTGCCGGAAGGCCAGCAGGTTCCCGTCGGCACCCTCATCGCCGTTATCGCCGAGCCCGACGAGCCCATCGACGACATCCTGAAGGAGGCCGGCGCCCCGCCGGCCCCGGCGGCCCCTCCCCAGGCCGAGGCCCCGGCTCCGGCCCCCAAGGAGGCCCCCGAAGAGGTTAGGGTCAAGGCCACCCCGGTGGCCCGCCGCCTGGCCGAGGAGCTGGGAATCGACCTGAGACAGGTGAAGGGGACCGGCCCGGAAGGCCGGATAACCCGGGAGGACGTCGAGGCCTTTGCCGCCCGGCTTAGGGAGCAGCAGGCGGCCGCCGCGGCCGCGCCCCGGCCGGAAACTCCCCCGGCGCCCCCGGCGGCCGCGCCTGAGGCCGTGGAAGAGCCCCTCTCCCGGATGCGGCAGACCATCGCCCGCCGGATGACCGAAAGCAAGCAGCAGGCCCCCCACTTCTACGTGACCGTCGAGGTGGATATGACCGAGGCGATGCGCCTCCGGGAGCAACTAAACGCCCAACTGGAAGAGGATGCCCGCCTTTCGGTCAACGACCTGATTATCAAGGCAGTGGCTAAGGCGCTGGTAAAGTTTCCCCGCCTTAATTCGGCCTTCGCCGGCGACCGGTTGCGGGTTTTCAAGGCCGTCAACATCGCCATGGCCGTGGCCACCCCCGACGGCCTGCTGGCGCCGGTGGTCCACGACGCCGCCGGCAAGAGCATCTTCCAGATCGCCCGGGAGACCAAGGAGCTGGCCCGGCGGGCCCGGGAGGGGCGGTTGCGGGCGGACGACCAGGTCGGGGGGACGTTTACCGTAAGCAACCTGGGGATGTACAACGTCGAAAGCTTCAGCGCCATCATCAACCCCCCCAACGCGGCCATTCTGGCCACCGGCTCGGTCCAGCGCCGGCCGGTGGTCCGGGGCGGCCAGATTATGGCGGCCGACATAATGAAGGCCACCATTTCGGTGGACCACCGGGTTACGGACGGGGCCGAGGCGGCCCAGTTCCTGGGCGAGTTTAAGCGGCTCCTGGAGAACCCGGCCTCCCTCCTCATCTAAACCGGAGGTTTCGGCCCATGTATGACGTGGTAATTATCGGCGGCGGCCCGGGGGGATACGTGGCGGCCATCCGGGCCGCCCAGCTCGGGCTGAAAACGGCCCTGGTGGAGCGGGAGCGGGTCGGCGGGGTCTGCCTTAACTGGGGCTGCATCCCCACCAAGGCCCTCATCCGCAACGCCGACGTCGTCAACCTGGTCCGGCAGGGGGACTACTGGGGCCTCAAGTTCGACGGCGTAAGCTTCGACTACGCCCGGGCCTACGAACGGAGCCGGGAGGTGGTGGAGCGGCTGGTGAGGGGCGTCGAATTTCTCCTTAAGCGCAACGGGGTGGAGGTTTTCGCCGGCGAAGGGTATGTGGCCGGCCGGGACCTAGTGGTGGTCAAACCCGAGGGCCGGGAACTTCGCACCAAGAACATCATCGTGGCCACCGGCGGCTCGGCCCGGAGCCTCCCCGGCCTGGAGCCCGACGGCCGGCGGGTGCTCACCAGCTACCACGCCCTGAACCTGCGGGAGCCGCCCCGTTCGATGGTTATCGTCGGGGGCGGGGCCGTCGGGGTCGAGTTCGCCTACGTTTTCCGGGCCTACGGGGTCGACGTCACCATCCTGGAGATGCTGCCCCGCCTGGTTCCCCAGGAGGACGAGGAGGTCTCGGCCGAGCTGGAGCGGGCCTTCAAGAAGCAAGGGATCAGGGTGATGACGGGGACCAAGGTCGAAAAGGCCCAGCTGACCGACGGGGGCGTCCGCTTAGAGCTTTCCGGCCCCCAGGGCCCAAGCTCCCTGACGGCCGAGCAGGTCCTCCTGGGGATCGGCATCGTGCCCAACACCCAGGGCCTGGGCCTTGAGGAGGTTGGGGTGGAGCTGGAGCGGGGCTGGGTGAAAATCGACGAGCGGATGCGCACCAACGTGCCGGGAATCTGGGCCATCGGGGACGTGACGGGCAAGCTCCCCCTCGCCCACGTGGCCTCCCACCAGGGGATCGTGGCCGTCGAGACCATCGCCGGCCTCAACCCGCCCCCGGTAAAAAACTACGCCGATATGCCCCGGTGCACCTACTGCAACCCCCAGGTGGCCAGCGTCGGCCTCACCGAAGCCCAGGCCCGGGAGGCCGGCCGCCAGGTCCGGGTGGGGAAATTCCCCTTCCGGGCCAACGGCAAGGCCCTGGGCCTGGGGGAGGCGGAGGGCTTTGTCAAGGTCGTGGCCGACGCCGAGTACGGCGAAATCCTCGGCATCCACATGGTCGGGCCCGAGGTAACCGAACTGATCAGCGAGGGGGTCCTCGGCCGGCTCCTTGAGGGGACGCCGAAGGAGTTCGGCTGGGCCGTCCATCCCCACCCGACCCTCTCCGAGGCCGTTAAGGAGGCGGCCTTAGGCGTCTACGGGGAGGCCATCCACATCTTTACGGGCCCGGTGGCCGGCCCGACGGGGTAAAGCTCAGGGCCGCAGGGCCCACCGGCCGAGCTCGGCTTCGGCCCCGTCCGCCTCCAGGGTGGCCACCAGGCGCAGCCGGTCCCCATCGGCTTCCGCCGGGACCGCCAGCCGCAGGGGCACCCGGCAGAAGGGCGGGTAACAGCCCTCAAGGCCGGCCCGGCCCAGGGGAAGCCGGCCGCCGTCGGCCTCGGCTTCGACCCGAAGGCTTCCGTAGAAGGCCTCGCCGCCCAGGTAAACCCGGAGCTCCAGGAGGTCGCCGGGGCGCACCCGGCCGTCGGCCTGGGGCCCGGTCAGGTTTAGAAGGCTCAACCCCAGAATCCGGTAAGGGCCCAGGTCCGGTTCGGCCGGCGCCAGGTTCACATCGGGAAAGTCCCGGAGCCGGGGGGTATACTCGGGTCGGCCCACGGTGACGGTTCCCAGCAGGATGCGGCGGTCCGCATTTGCCCCCGGTCCGGGTTGGAGGCGTTCGCCGGTGTCGGCCCGGTAAAGGCCGGCCCAGACCCGGTACTCGCCGGCGGGGGTTCCCGCCGGAATGGGCAGGCCCACCCGAAGCCGGCCGCCCGCCGGGCCTTCCAGGGGAAGGTCGGCCTGGGCGACGATGGCCTCGTCGGCCGCGGCCAGGTGGACGAAGGTTTTCAATCCGTCGGCGGGAACGGCCCCCAGGTTCCATTCGAGGGTGACCACCGCCGTCCGGCCGGCGTCCACCGGCCCCGCCGGCAGGGCCCAGCTAACCAGCCTGGGGGTCCCGGCCTTCCCTTCCGTTCGGCCCCACCGGGTCTGGGCGGGGAGGGGGGCGAAGCGGAGGAGGCGGGTGTTGCCGAACCAGCGGTTTTCGGTCAGGACCAGCCGGCCCCGCAGCAGCCCCTCCAGCCCGCCCCCGTCGGTGCCCCCCAGGGCCTGGTAGGCCGGATACCAAACCTCCGTCTTGCGCCGGAAAGGCGGGTCCCCGGCAAAGGGGTTGGGCGGGTAGAGGAGGGTCGGCCGGGGCTCGGACAGGTAGGCCAGGAAGTATCCTACCTGCCAGGGAAAGTCGCAAAGCACCAGGTCCTCAGGCCAGGCCGCGGCGGCGAGCCAGCGGGCGATGGGCCGGTAGTCCTCGAGGGGCCGGAGGTTCTCCCGGTACTCCCGGACGGTGGTGGGCAGGCCGGTCAGGACCAGGCCGGCCAGAAAAGCGGCGGGCGGCAGGGCCCGGAGAAACGGCCGGCCGCCCACGGCTCCGGGTAAGGCGGCTACGGTCAGGGCGAGGAGGAGGGGGATGGTGGGGCTCTGGAGCCGGACGTAGCCCCCAAAGGGAAACTTAAGCTGAAGCAGAAAGCCGAGGCCGAGGGCTCCCAGGATGCCGGCCCAGAGGAGGGCGGCGGGGCCCCTGGCCCGGGTCAGGGCGGCCGCGGCCCCGGCCAGGAGCAGGGCGACCCCCAGCGGTCCCTGGGGACAGCCGGCCCCGCACCCCTCCCCGGCCCCCACCGCCCGAAGGTAGCCGGCGGCGTACTCCAGAAGCCCAAGGGCCTGGTAGCCCTCCCCCCGGCTCCCCGCCCCCCGCAGGAGGTCCGGGCCGGCCCAGACTGCCCAGGGCAGGTAAAGTAGGCCCGCCAGGGCCACCGCCGGCCGCAGGGCCGGCCGGAAAAGCATCAGCCCCAGGGCCGGGCCCAGGGCCAAGAGGCCGAAGAAATAGTGGGTGTAAAGGCCGGCCAGCAACGTGAGGGCCAGAAGCCGCCGGTATCTTGGGGCCTCCGGCTTCGGCCAGGCGCCCACCACCCCCAGGCCGAAGCCCAGGGCCAGGGCCGGAACCAGGGCGTACATCCGGGCCTCCCGGGCGTGGGACCAGAGAAAGGGATTGAAGGCCACGGCCAGGGCGGCCAGCAGGCCGGCGGCCGGCCCGCCCCCGAGCCGGCGGCCCAGGCCCCAGGCCAGGGGAACCTGCAGGATGCTCAACAAAACCGAAAGATAGCGGGCGGAAAAGGGGTCGAAGCCGGCCCCGGCCGCCCAGAGCTTAAACAGCAGAAAATAGAGGGGCGGGTGGGGCTCGGCGCCCCCGGCGGAGGCCGAGGCCCAGGGGAGGGTGGCGAAAAAGAGGGTGTAGCCCTCGTCGAACCAGAGGGGCTGAAAGTCGAGCCGGTAGGCCTTGGCCCCAAACACCCCAAGGACCAGGACCAGAACGGCCAGCCGCCCCGCCGATTTCATCCCTCGGCCGCGGCCGGGCCCGCCGTTCGGACCCGGGGCACCCACTCCGGCCGGAAATCCCGGACCCGTTCGGGTCCTAACTCCAGCAGTTTCTCCAGACACCAGCGGGTCCGGGCCCGTAAGTCGTCCACGTGGACCCCCTGACAGACGGCCGGGAGGGGCTCCAGACGGCGGAGGCCCCGGCCCAGCAGGCTTACGGCCCCCCGGTAATTGGCCCGGCTCAGGTGGAGAAAACCGACCCCGACCTGAAGGATGCCCCGGTAAAGCTCCCGGACCGGGCCGTCCTCCCGCCGCCAGATTTCCTCAAGGGTTTCGTGGCACTCCCAGAACCGGCCGGCGTTGAACTGCCGGATGCCGACCAGAAGCTCCGGGGGCGGGGGTTGGGCGCACTGGCAGGCCAGCAGGGAGGCTTCGGCCGGGGAAAGGGTCATCCCGTCAGCGGCGGAGGGAAACTCCCGGGCGGGCGGCCAGCTCAACGACGGTGACCCCGTCGCCCCCGGCGAACTCCTCGGCGGGCCGGAACTGGCTGACCAGGGGGTGGCGGCCCAAAAATTCCCGGACGGCCCGCCGGAGGGTTCCCGTACCCCGGCCGTGGACGACCCGAACCGGGCTTATGCCGGCCAGATAGGCGTCGTTCAGGTAGGCCTCGAGGCGGCGGAGGGCCTCTTCCACGGTGAGGCCCCGCAGGTGGATTTCGGCCGGGGGCGGGGCGGCCGGCCCGGCCACCAGCTCCACCCGGGGGCGTTCGGGGGCCTCGCCGTCGGCGGGCGCAAGCCGGGAGCGGGGTATCTCCACCCGGAGGGGGCCCACGGCCACCACCGCCGCCGCCTCACCCAGCTCCACCACCTGCCCAAGCCGGAAGAATCCCGGCACCCGCACCAGGTCCCCCGGCTTGAGCCGGTCGGCCGGGGGCGCGCCCCCGCGGCCCAACTCCCGGACCCGGCGCCGCAGCGCCCGGAGCCGCCGCTGCCGCTCGGCGGGGTCGGCCGCCGGGGCCGCCGCCTCGGCCAGGAGCCGCTCCACCTCCGCCTCGGCCTGGCGCCGGACCTCGGCCAGGACCTCGGCCCGGGCCGCCCGGAGGGCCTGCCGCTCGGCCTCCACCTCGGCCTCCTTGGCCCGGAGCCGGCCCAGCTCGGCCTCCAGCTGCCGGCGAAGCTGTTCGAGGCGGCGCTTCTCGGCCTGCAAGGCCCCCAGCAGCCGGTCGGTCTCGGCCTCCCCTTCGGAGAGGTGCTTCCGGGCCTCGGCCAGGATTTCGGGATTCAGCCCGAGCCGGGCGGCGATGGCGAAGGCGTTGCTCCGGCCGGGAATACCGATGGCCAGCCGGTAGGTGGGGGCCAGGGTCTCGGGGTCGAACTCGACGCTGGCGTTTTCCACCCCCGGGGTGGCCTGGGCGTAGACCTTAAGGCTGTGGGCGTGGGAGGTGACGACGGCGGAGACGCCCCGGCGCACCAGGTGGTCCAGGATGGCCCGGGCCAGGGCCGCCCCCTCGGTGGGGTCGGTGCCCGCCCCCAGCTCGTCCAGAAGAACCAGGGACCGGTCGGTAGCCCGGCTGAGAAAGCCGACGATGTTGGTCAGGTGGGAGCTGAAAGTGGAAAGGGACTGCTCGATGCTCTGCTCGTCGCCGATGTCGGCGTAGATGCCGTCAAAGACGGGCAGACAGGAACCCGGCTCGGCCGGGATGGCCAGCCCCGCCTGGGCCATGAGGGCCAGGAGGCCGATGGTCTTGAGGGTTACGGTCTTGCCGCCGGTGTTCGGGCCGGTGACCACCAGGGCGATGAACTGACCCCCAAGCCAGACGTCGATGGGGACCACCTTGCCGGTGAGGAGGGGGTGGCGGGCGCCCATAAGTTTGAGATAGGGCCGGGGCGCGGGGAGTTCGGGGCTGGGGCGGGCATCCTCCCAGCGGACGAGGGCCGGTATGGTTCCCCGGAGGCTCCGGGCAAAGCGGGCCTTGGCCAGGGCCAGCTCGATTTCGGCCAGCCGGGCCACGTTTTCCCGCAAAATTCCCCCGAGCCGCCCGACCCGCCCCGAAAGCCGGCGGAGGACCCGCTGAACCTCCCGCTCCTCCTCAAGGCCCAGCTCCCGGTAGAGGTTGTTGAGTTCGACGACGGCCAGGGGCTCGACGAAAAGGGTGGCGCCCCGGGCCGAGACGTCCTGAACCAGCCCCGGAATGGCCCCCCGCTGGTCGGCCCGGACCGGGACCACAAATCGGCCGTTGCGGAGGGTGATGACCCCCTCCTGGAGGGCCTGACGGCCGGCCGGGGATTCGACGATCCCCTGGAGGGTCCGGGTGATCTGCTCCTGGACCTCCCGGCGCCGGGCCCGAACCCGGGCCAGGAGGGGGCTGGCCTCATCCCGAACCTCGGCCCGGGGCCCGATAACCTGCTCGATTTCCCGCTGGAGCCCCTCCAGCCGGTGGATGCCGGCGGCGATGGCCGCCAGCCGGGGGTAGGCGCCGGCCCGGGCCGTAAGCTCCGCCCGGACCCGCCGGCCGGCGGCCAGGGTCCGGACGACGTCCAGGAGGGCCGGCGGGTCCAGGACCCCGCCCCGCTCGGCCCGCTCGATAATGGGCCGGATATCCGCGGCCTCCCCAATATCGAATTCCGGCCGGGCATCCAGCAGCCGGGTCGCCTCCCGGGTGAGTTCCAGGGCGGCCTCAACCTCCCCGAATTCGGTGGCGGGCATGAGGCTTAAGGCCAGCTCCCGGGCCGGGGGAAAGGCGGTGTGGGCGGCCAGCCGCTCCCGAACTTTGGGAAGTTCGAGGTTAATAAGGCTTTTTTCGTCCATCCCCAGTTTGATTATATCTTTGGCCGCGGCCCGGGCCCCGGGCCGGGTTAAAATAGGCCGGTGGAACTTCAGCGGCTTCTGGACCTTTACCGGCTGGCCCGGGACTGCGGCATTTACACCAGCTACCGGGACATCGCCGGCCGCCGGGTCCGGGCCGGTCCCGACCGCCTCCTGGCCGCCCTCCGGGCCTTCGGCATCCCCATCGAAAGGCCCGAGGAGGCCGGGATGCTTTTGCGGGAACGGCGGCTGGGCCGCTGGCAAAGGCCCTTAGAGCCCGTCTACGTCGCCTGGGACGGCCGGCCGGGACCCATCGGGTTGCGGGTGCCTGAGGGCCTCGATTCGGGCCGGGTTCGGCTGAGCCTGGAACTGGAGGGGGGCGAGGTCCGCCCCCTCGACGTCGACCTGGGGGCCTGCCCGGTCCTGGGGCGCGGGCCCGACGGGACCGGGGCGGAGCGGGCCGTGGGCCTGCCGGGTCCGCTGCCCCTCGGCTACCACCGGCTCCGGGTGGAAGCCGGGCCCGGAGCCGGGGCCGAGGCCCTGGTGATATCGGCCCCCCTCAGGGCTGCCCCCTTTTCCGGCCGGAGCTGGGGGGTCTTCCTGCCCCTCTACGCCCTGCAGACGGCCCGAAGCTGGGGGCTGGGGGATTTTACCGACCTTCGGGCCTTCGCCCATGGGGTAACCGGCCTCGGGGGCCGGGTGGTGGGGATTTTGCCGGTTCTGGCCGCCTTTCTGGACGGGCCCTTCGAGCCCAGTCCTTACGCCCCGGTGAGCCGGCTCTTCTGGAACGACCTTTACGTCGACCCGACGGCCGCCCCTAACTTCGGGGAGTGCGGGGCGGCCCGGGGGTTGACGTCCGACCCCGAGTTCCGGTCGGCCCTGGAGGGGCTGCGGGCCGGGCCGCTGGTGGACTACCGGCGGGCTTACGGCCTCAAGCGGCGGGTTCTGAGCCTGCTGGCCGAGGACTTTTTCGGCCGCTACCCTGACCACCCCGATTTCCGGGCCTTTTTAAGGGAGCGGCCGGAGGTGGAAGACTACGCCCGCTTCCGGGCCGTTGGGGAGCGGCGCCGGACCGGGTGGGGCGCCTGGCCCGAGGCCCTCCGCTCCGGCCGGGTGGGGCCCGGGGATTTTGACGAGGGGGCCTTCCGGTATCACCTCTACGCCCAGTGGCTGGCGGAGCGCCAGCTGGCGGCCCTTCCCGGCCTTTACCTGGACCTGCCCCTGGGCGTCCACCCGGACGGCTACGACGTCTGGCGTCACCGGGAGCTTTTCGTCCTGGGAACCCGGGCCGGGGCGCCCCCGGACATGTTCTTTACCGGCGGGCAGGACTGGGGCTTTCCGCCCCTGCACCCGGAGCGGCTTCGGGCCGCCGGCTACGCCTACTTTGTCGCGGCCCTGCGCCACCCCATGCGCCGGGCGGCCCTGCTTCGGGTGGACCACGTGATGGGCCTTCACCGACTCTTCTGGCTGCCTCCCGGCCTGGACGCCCGGGACGGGGTCTACGTTCGGTACCCGGCCGAGGAGCTCTACGCCGTCGTGACCCTGGAATCGGTCCGGACCGGCTGTGGGGTGGTCGGGGAGAACCTGGGGACGGTACCCCCCGAGGTAAACCCCGCCCTGGAGCGCCACGGCCTGCTGGGGATGTACGTTTTGCAGTTCGAGCTCCGGGCCGACGGCCCGCCCCGGCCCCCCGGGCCCAACTGCGTGGCAGGCCTCAACACCCACGACACCCCGACCTTTGCCGGCTTCTGGTCCGGCCGGGATATCGCCGACCGGCGGGAGCTGGGGCTGCTGGACGACGCCCGGGCGGCGGCGGAGGAGGCTGCCCGGCAGGAGCTCCGGGCCGGGGTTTTGGCCTTCTTGCGGGCGGCCGGGCTTCTGAGTCCGGATGAGGACCACCCGGCGGCGGTCCTTCGGGGACTGCTGACCTTCCTGGGCCGGAGCGAGGCGGCCCTGGTTCTGGTAAACCTTGAGGACCTCTGGCTGGAGGAAAGGCCCCAGAACGTGCCCGGAACCTCCTGGGAGCGGCCCAACTGGCGGCGTAAGGCCAGATATGCCTTCGAAGAGTTTGCGGTTATGGGAGATGTCCGCGAAATTTTAACAAATCTTAACAAAATTCGCGGACGGGCTTAGCATTTCGGGGTTATAATTAACCAGCGGTACGTAAGGGGCCACGGTTTGCAGCTCTTTTCGGACCCGGTCCCGCCTGGCGGGAACGGGGCCGGGTTAGTGGTCTAGGATGCTCCTCCCCGACCGGGCGGTGGTTTCGCCCCTTTTGGTCGGCCGGGACGGTGAGCTGGATTTTTTAAGGGCCACCCTGGAGTCGACCCGGAAGGGGGTCGGACAGGTAATTCTGGTTGCCGGCGAGGCGGGGGTCGGCAAAAGTCGCCTGCTTGGAGAGGTTACCCGGCAGGCCCGGCGGCTTGGCTTTGCCACCTGCCGCGGCTGCTGCTTTGAGCCTGATACCTCCTTTCCTTTTGCCCCGATAATCGACGGCCTGCGGGCCTGCTTCTTTGAGCGGAGGCCGCCCGAGGTTGCCCGGCTGGTGGAAGCTTTGGGGTCGGAGCTGGTAAAGCTGGTCCCGGAGCTGGGCCTGCTTTTGCCCGGTGTTCGTCCCAGCCCGGCCCTGGAGCCCCAGGCTGAAAGCCGCCGCCTTTTCGAAGTTCTGCTCCAATTCCTGACCCGGCTGGCCGGGGACGGGTCGCTGCTGGTGGTCTTTGAGGACCTCCACTGGGCCGACGGCGTGAGCCTGGAATTGGCCCGCCGAATCCCGACTCGGCCCGCCGTCGCCCTGCTCAGTTACCGGTTGGGCGCGGCAGGCTGGCCGGCCGATTTTCTCGGCCGACTTAACCGGGAGCGGCTGGCCACCGAGGTGGTGCTCCGACCCCTGGGGCCGGCGGAGGTGGAGCGGATGGTGCGGGCGATCCTGGGGAGCCCGCAGCGGGTGCCGCCCCGGGTGTTAGACCTCCTTTACCGGCTGACCGAAGGCAACCCCTTCTTTATAGAGGAGGCCCTTAAGGGCTGGGCGACCGGCGGTTTAATCCTGCGAACAGAAGCCGGGGTTGAATGGGCCCCCCGGAGGGACTGGCCGTTCCCCGCAACGTCCATGAGGCCGTCCGCCAGCGGTTGCCCCGGCTCAGCCCCGACGCCAGGGCCCTCTTGAATCTTGGGGCAGTGGCCGGCCGCCGCTTCGACCTGGGCATCCTGGGGGAACTGAGCGGAGAAGACGAGGGCACCCTGCTGGACCGCCTCTCGGAGCTGGTCCGGGCCCAGCTCGTGGCCGAGGAGGCCCCGGGGCGGTTCGCCTTCCGCCATCCCCTTACCCGGGGGCGATACACACCGGCCTGCTGTCGGGGGAGCGGCGGGCCCTGCACCGGCGGATGGTGGCCGTCCTGGAAAAGGCCGGCGCCGACCCCGGCGACCTGGCCTATCATTACCACGCCGCCGGATGCTGGGATAAGGCGCTGGAGTTTTCCCTGCGAGCGGCCGAGCGAGCCCAGACTTTTTACGCCCCCCACGAAGCCATCGAACACCTTAACCGGGCCTTAGAGGCGGCCGCACACCTGAAGATTCCGGTGCCCCTGGGGGCCTTGCGGGCCCGGGGCAGGGTCCGGGAGACGGTGGGCTATCCCGAAGCGGCCCGGGCCGATTACGAGGAGGTTCTTCGGCAGGCCCGGGATGCCGGCGACCGGGCCTGGGCGTGGCGGGCGCTCCTCGACCTGGGACTCCTGTGGGCGGCCCGGGACCTGGGGCTGGCCGGGGAATACCTGGGGGCGGCCCTGACCCTGGTCCGGGGCCGGGATGACCCGGACGCCCTGGCCGAAACCCTGAACGCGGCGGGAAGCTGGCATGCCCAGTTGGGGGAGCCGGGGCGGGCGGCCGGGTTTCACCAGGAGGCCCTCGGCATCTTTGAAAGACTTAACAACCTTAGGGGGGTAGCCTCCACCCTGGACCTGCTGGGCATGGCCACCCATTTCGACGGGGATGTGGTGCGGGCCCGGGCCTACTTTGAGGACGCCGCCGCCCTCTTCCGTCGGCTGGACGACCGACCGGGGCTGGCGGAGACCCTGGCTAACCTCAGTATGTGCGGTCCGGGCCATCAGCACAGCCTGGAAGTGCCGGGCCTGGGTCTAAACCAGTCGGTGGCCGCCGGGGAAGAGGCCATGAGGGTCGCCCGGGCCATTGGTTGGCGGGCCGGGGAAGTGTTCGCCCTGGCGGAGCTGGCCCTGCCGTTAATCGTGAAGGGAAGCAACCGCCAGGCCCTGCAAACGGGGGAGACGGCCCTGAGGCTGGCCGAAGATATCGGCCACCGCCAGTGGCTGGTGGCGGCCTGCCGGAGCCTGGGCCGGCTTTACCTGGAGGTTCTCGCCTGGGAAGAGGCCCGGTCCCAGTTCGAAAGGGCCTACGAACTGCTGGCCGGCCTCGGTTCGGACCTGTGGGCCGGCTATGTG
The DNA here is from genome assembly GCA_034434875.1 of Dehalococcoidia bacterium. Lineage (GTDB taxonomy): Bacteria > Chloroflexota > Dehalococcoidia > JAUQQI01 > JAUQQI01 > JAUQQI01. The sequence continues at coordinate 44,350 of DAOTYJ010000098.1, forward strand.
ACCGCCGGCCTCGTCCTTACGTGCATTGCCCAGGGCGGCCTGGACACGGCCCGGCCGTTGCTGGGCCGGATTCTGAGGCCGGACACCCCCGCCCGCACCCGCTGGCAGCGCCAGGCCTGGGGCGCCCGGGCCGAGCTGGCCCTGGCCGAGAACGACCCGGGGCTGGCCCTCGAGGTGGTGCTGAAACTGCGGGAGTCGACCCGGAACCTGGGGCCGGATACGGTGGTGCCCCGCCTCTGGGCCCTGCAGGGGGCGGCCCTCGTTCGGCTGGGGCGGTACGCCGAGGCCGAAGGGGTTCTTCTGGCGGCCGAAAGGTGCGCCTCGGAACGGGGCTTCCCCGGCTGGGTCTGGCGGCTTCACGCCGAGCTCGGCCGGCTTTACCGGGCGTGGGGCCGTCGGGAGGAGGCCGCGGACCACCTGCTGCCGGCCCGGCGGGTGGTCCAGGGGCTGGCCGGGGGCATTGCCGACGAACGTCTGCGGAGTAAGTTTGTCAGCCGGGCGTTTGGTCTCGTGCCGTCCACCGGTCGGGGCGCCCCCGAGGCCTCCCGGGGCGGCTTAACCCCCAGGGAGTGGCAGGTGGCCGCCCTGGTGAACCAGGGGAAGAGCAACCGGGAAATTGCCGACGCCCTGGTAATCGGGGAGCGGACGGTGGAGTCCCATGGGGCCAACATTATGGCCAAGCTGCGGGTTAACTCCCGGGCCGCCGTCGCCGCCTGGGTGAAGGCGCAGGGGGCCGACCCCGGCTAAAACTCCGTACCGGCCGAACCCAAATTCCGTATTTTCCCGGATGATCCTGGGCCGATTTTTGCCCAAAAAAGTGTAATTGGGCGCTGGGTTCGGGCCCAACTGCCCCTGGAAGGGAAACCAACCGGCTGCCAATCCAGCGCGCCTCAGCTTCGCTACCCGGCAAGGGGGCGGGGAGTCCTCTTCCCGCCCCCGGCCATTTCTAAGCGCCGCCGACCGCCCGGACGGGGTATAATGTTCGTAGAAACACCCGAAAGAAAGCGAACAAGACCTGCCCATGATGAATTCGCCCCGCGAAGTTCAGCAGGCCCTGCAGGAGCAGAAATACGTTGCCGACCTGGGCCTCGCCACGGCAATATTCCTGGCCCTTAAGCTCAATAAGCCCCTCTTCCTGGAGGGGGAAGCCGGCGTCGGCAAGACGGAGATCGCCAAGGTCCTGGCCTCGGCCCTGGGGACCCGGCTGATCCGGCTCCAGTGCTACGAGGGCCTTGACGTAAACACCGCCGTCTACGAGTGGAATTACCCCCGCCAGCTCCTGGAGCTCCGCCTCATCGAGGCCGGCGGGCAGAAGGGGTCCCGGGAAGAGTTTTTAGCCGACATCTTCCGGCCCGAGTTCCTGCTCAAGCGGCCCCTTCTTCAGGCCATCGAAGACAGCCAGCCCCGGCCGCCGGTACTCCTCATCGACGAGCTGGACCGGGCCGACGAAGAGTTCGAGGCCTTCCTCCTGGAGGTTTTGTCGGACTGGCAGATCACCATCCCGGAGCTCGGCACCATCCGGGCGAGCCGGCCCCCGGTGGTGGTCATAACCTCGAATCGGACCCGGGAGATCCACGACGCCTTGAAGCGCCGGTGCATCTACTACTGGATTGATTACCCGACCTTTGATAAGGAGCTGGCCATCGTGCGGACCCGGGCCCCGGAGGTTTCGGAGCGGCTGGCCCGCCAGCTGGTGACCTTTATCCAGGAGCTGCGCCGGGTCGAGCTTTACAAGGTCCCGGGGGTCGCCGAAACCCTGGACTGGGCGGCGGCCCTGGCCGCCCTGGACCGGCAGGACCTCTCCGAGGAGGCGGTGGATTCCACCCTCGGGGTCATCCTTAAATATCAGGAGGATATTGCCCGGGTGCGGGGCGGGGTTGTCCGCGACCTTCTCGAGCGGGTGAGGCAGGCGGAGGCCGTGCCCCGGCCCGAGCGCTGACGGCCCATGAACGCGGTGCCCAGAGCCGACGGGGAAACCCCGGGAGGCCACCTTTTCGAACACCTGGTGCTTTTCGGCCGGTTCCTCCGGGCCCTGGGCCTGGAGGTCGGCCCGGGACAGATTATCACCCTGGGCGAGGCCCTCAAGCATATCGACATAACCAACCGGCAGGAGTTCTTCTACGCCGCCCGGGCCATTCTGGTGAGCCGCCGGGAAGAGCTGCCCATTTTCGACCTGGCCTTTGAGTACTTCTGGCGGCCCCGCCGAAATCCCCTCCTCATCCCGGTGGAGGTAAACCCCGAGCTGGTCCGCCGCCAGCTCCGGATGCCTCCCCTGGAGATGTTCCGCCCGGCCAATGAGCGGCCCCCGGAGCGGAAGCGGGACGAGCTGGTGGTTCTCGAAAGGCAGCTCACTTACAGCCCGGTGGAGGTCCTGCGCAAGAAGAACTTCGAGGCCTTCACCTGGGAAGAGGTTCAGCAGGCGAAGGCGTTGATGAAGACGCTGGTCTGGCGGATAAGCCCCCGTCGGACCCGCCGGCACCGGCCCGGGCGCGACCGGCGCCATCCCGATTTCCGGCGGCTCATCCGCAAGAATCTGCGCCACGGGGGCGAGCTGATGGAGCTGGCGTTTCGGGAGCCGAAATTTAAGCCCCGGCCCCTGGTCGTGCTGTGCGACATCAGCGGCTCCATGGAACGCTACAGCCGAATGCTCCTCCATTTCGTGCACACCCTCACCAACGGCCTTGACCGGGTTGAAGCCTTTGTTTTCGGAACGCGGCTCACTCGTATTACCCGGCAGCTCCGGCGCAAGGATATCGACGAGGCCCTGGCCGAGGTGGTCCGGGTGGTGGACGACTGGTCGGGGGGAACCCGGATCGGGGACGCCATCAAGACGTTTAATTACAAATGGGCCCGGCGGGTCCTGGGGCAGGGGGCCGTGGTCCTCATCATCAGCGACGGCTGGGACCGGGGGGACGTCTCCCTGCTGGCCCGGGAGATGGCCCGGCTTCAGCGCAGCTGCCACCGGCTGATCTGGCTTAACCCCTTGGCCGGGATGCGGGGCTTCGAGCCCCTGGCCCGGGGCCTGCAGGCGGCCCTGCCCTTTGTGGACGACTTCCTCCCGGCCCACAACATCGAAAGCCTGGAGGAGCTGGGCAAGCTGCTTTCTGACCTTGGGGAACGGCGACCTCCCCGCCGCCAGCGGGTAAGCCTGCCGGCGGCCGTCCGCTGAAGAAGGAGGGAGACGGGAATGCAGGAAGTCATCGCCGAAATGGAAAGCTGGCGCCAGGGGGGCCTCAAGGTGGCCGTCGCCACGGTGGTGAGGGCCTACGGCTCGGCCCCCCGGCCGGCCGGGGCAAAGATGGCCGTGGCCGAAACCGCCGATTTTGCCGGGTCGGTGAGCGGCGGCTGCGTCGAGCTGGCGGTCATCGACGAGGCCCTGGAGGTTTTAAAAACCGGCCGCCCGAAACTTGTAAGCTACGGCATAACCCAGGACATGCTCTGGGAGGTGGGCCTGGCCTGCGGGGGAATAATCCACGTGTTCATCGAGCCCCTCGACGCCGCCCCGGAGGTCTACGGGGCCCTCAAGGGCCGCCTGGAGTCCCAGGCCCCGGCGGTGGTGGCCACCGTCGTCCGTTCCGAAAGGCTGCTCGGGCGCAAGGCCCTGATCCTGGACGACGGCTCGGTCCTGGGCTCCTTAGGCGACCCCGACCTGGACCGGCAGGTGGCGGCCGACGCCCTGAAGGCCCTGGAGGCCGAGCGGCCCGAGCTTAAGGTTTACCGGCTCGGGGCCGAGGAGGCGGAGGTCTTCTTCGACCCTTACCCGGCGCCCCCCAAGCTGGTGATTCTCGGCGGGGTGCACACCGCCATCCCCCTGGCCAGGATGGCCAAGGAGGTCGGGTTCCGGGTGGTAGTGGCCGACCCCCGGGCCAAGTTTGCCAACCGGGAGCGATTCCCCACCGCCGACGAAATCCTGGTCGCCTGGCCCGAGGAGGCCCTGGCCCGGGTCGGGGTCGACCGGTCCACGTATATAGCCATTCTCACCCACGACCCGAAGATCGACGAGCCCGCCCTTAGGGCCGCCCTCAACTCCCCGGCCCGGTACATCGGGGCCATCGGCGCCCGAAAGACCCACGCCGAAAGGGTCGAAAAGCTGAGGTCGTGGGGATTTAGCGACGAGCAGATAAG
>DAOTYJ010000099.1:0-48164 GCA_034434875.1 Dehalococcoidia bacterium
CGTAAAGGTCGGCCGGTAAAAGCTCGCCCCCGTAAAGGCCGATGGCCGCCCGGTAGGCCTCGGGGTCCCGGCTCCGGCGGGCCCGGGCCGCCGCCTCGAAGGCCTCGACGTCGGTCCGAACGGAAAGCCCCGGAAAGAGCTCAAGGCCGGCGGCCGAAAGCCCAAAGGGCTCCTGGGGAGCGAGCCGGCGGCGGGCCCAGTAGACCGCCTGGTAAAGGTTGTTCCGGGCGGCCGCCGGGTCGAGGCCGGGCCAGAGGGCCTCGGCGGCCTGCTCCGGGTGGAGGCGATGACCCGGGGCCAGGGCCAGCAGCTTGATGAGGCTTTTGGCCTTGCCGAGCCGCCAGCCTTCCTCGCCCACCGTCAGGTCGCCGACCCGCAGGCCGAAGCCGCCCAGCAGCCGCAGTTCAACGGACATGCTGCCCCTCGCTTCTACTCTAACCCGCGGGGCCTAAAAATCTTCTCAAAATTTTGGGAAATCAGGGCCAAACCGGCGGCCGGGCAGGGATGTTCCCCAGCCGGGTCGTGGGCGACGACAACGCCGAAATCCCCCCGTTTTGGCGCCTCCATAAGGGCGGTTGCGGCCTGCGTAGCCCCGCCGGCGGCCCGTTCGGCCGCCCCTGGCCCCCCGGTCTAGCCCCTTGGCCGGACAATTAGCACACTGCCGTGGGGGTCGGCCCCAAAGATGGCAACATTCTTGACATAACTTGCAAATTAAGTTGTGTCAAGAATAGGCCGGACTTCTCCAGGCCGTCAGCCAGGCCCGGCCCTCGACCCCACCTGACCCTCCGGGCATGCCACTTGGGCTTGCCGATGGCCGGTGGAGGGAGCTCAAGCGGCGGCCTTCGGCGGCATCCGGCCCGGGATAGTCGGGTTCACTTCTTTGCCGGGCTCACCCCCAGGCTCCTCTGCGTCTGGCCGCATGACGCCCAAAACTTTTGACCTGCACCGGGTTGGTGGATAATCCGGCCGGCTGCCCGGCGACCCTATGGTAGAATCCAGGGTAATGCTGGGAATTGTGGTAGCCAGGGCCGCCCTAGGGCTTCTGGTGGCCCTGGCCGCGTACGGGGTGCTCTTTGTTTGGCCGTTCCTGGTCTTTCTGACCGTATGTCTTGCTTTCATCCTTTTAAGTCAGCCGGACCGTTCCGGGTCAGGTTTCCAGTCCCTGGACCCGTAACCCCGGGTCCGATGGGGCCGAGCCCGGTCCCCGCGGATGCCCGCCGTCCCTGAGCCGACTGCCCGGGCCTCCCGGGACCCGCTGGGTCAGATTCTGCGGCGCGACGGCCTGATTACCGACACTCAGCTTTCGGATGCCCTCGCCCTCCAGCGCCGCTCGGGGGACCGCCTGGGCCGAATTCTGGTAGGCCTCGGGTACGTAAATCAGCTGGCCGTGGCCCGGGCCCTGGCCGAGCAGTTCGGCCTGCCGTTCCGGGACCTGCTGGCCCACCCGCCGCCGGCCGAGGTGGTCCGCCTCCTCGATGAGGACTCGGCCCGCCGCTTCCGGGCCGTGCCCGTCGCCGTGGAAGGGGAGCTGGTGGAAGTCGCCGTGGCCGACCCCGGGGATGAGGCCGCCCTGCGGGCGGTGGCGGCCCGGCTCGGACGGCCGGTGCGGTGGGCCGTCACGGGTGAGCTGGATATCTACCGGACCCTGGAGCGGGTGTACCGGGACATTTACCTGGACCGGGCCCGGTCGGACCTGCTCCTGCGCCGGCCGGACCAATCCGCCCGCGAGACGTTCACCCGCGGCCAGCTCGTGGTGGCCCTTGCCAGCCTGGCCCTCCTCTTTGTCGGAGTCCTAGTTATCCCCCGGCCCTGGGCCGTCGGGCTCAGCGCCGCCGTGACGACCCTCTACGGGGCCATAGCGGCTTACCGGCTTTACCTTATGGGGCGGGCCCTGACTGCCACGTCCGAAATAGAAGTGACGGCCGACGAGCTTCGGGCCCTCGACGAGCGAACCCTGCCCGAGTACACCGTCCTGGTGCCCCTTTACCGGGAGACGGAGGTGCTCCCGGCGCTGCTTAAGGCCTTAGCCGCCCTCGATTACCCGCCCTCCAAACTGGACATCAAGCTGATTTTCGACGAAGACGACCCGGAAACCGTGGCCCTGGCCCGGGAGCTGCGGCCGCCGGGCCACTTCAAGTTTCTGGTCGTTCCGGCCGGTCTGCCCCGGACGAAGCCCAAGGCCTTAAACTACGGCCTCATTCAGGCTACCGGCCAGTACTGCGTCATTTACGACGCCGAGGATATCCCGGAGCCCGACCAGCTCAAGAAAGCTGTGGTCGCCTTTCGCAAGGCGGCGCCGGAGGTAGTCTGTCTTCAGGCCCGGCTGAGCTTCTACAACCGGGACCAGAACCTCCTCACCCGCTGGTTTACGGCGGAATACGCCCAGTGGTTCGACCTTACCCTGCCGGGCCTCCACGCCACCGGCGGCGTAATCCCCCTGGGGGGCAATTCAAACCACTTCGTTACCGAGAAAGTCAGGGAGCTGGGGGCCTGGGACCCGTACAACGTCACCGAGGACGCAGACCTGGGAGTAAGGCTTTTCCGGGCGGGCTACCGCACGGCCATGTTTAATTCCACCACTTATGAGGAGGCTAACAGCGCACCGGCGAACTGGGTCCGCCAGCGGACCCGCTGGCTCAAGGGCTGGATGCAGACCTGGCTGGTTCATATGCGCCGGCCGGGCCGGCTTTTCAAGGAGCTGGGACCCCGGGGCTTTTTAAGCTTCCAGCTGGTCATCGGCGGAACCCTCTTCATCGGCCTGGCCAACCCGATTCTGTGGGCCCTGACGACCCTGTGGTTTCTCGGCCGGTGGGCGGCGGTCTCCGAGCTCTTTCCCGGACCCGTTTTTTACCTGGCCGCCCTCAGCCTCTACCTGGGCAACTTCCTCTTCGGCTACCTGTACGCCCTCGGGGCCGCCCTTCGCGGATACCACACCGTGGTCCGCTACGGCCTGCTGGCCCCCGCCTACTGGCTCCTCATAAGCCTGGCGGCCTGGCGGGCAGCCTTTCACCTACTCTTTCGGCCCTTTCACTGGGAGAAGACCGCCCACGGTCTCCATCTTCAGGTCCGGCGGGGAACCGGATGAAGGGGGCCCGGCGGGAGTTCTTGCTTTTGACGGCCCTGCTCCTGGGCTGGAACCTGGCCTGGGCCTGGGTTGTGCTGGTCCGCTGGGGCCTTATCCCTGCCGACGCGGCCGCCCGAACCCTGCTGGCCGCCCAGGTGTTCTTCGGCCGGGACCCGAAGCTCGCCAATCTGGGGTTCGTCTGGCTGCCCCTGCCGGCCCTTCTGCAACTTCCCCTGGTGGTTGTGCCCGGGCTCTGGCCGACCGGTCTGGCTGGGGCGGCCGTTTCGGCCCTGGGCGGGGCGCTGGCAGGCGGCCTTATTAACGACACGGCCCGCTTCCTGGGCTGGGGCCGGGCCCGCCATCTTCTGGTGGCGGCCTTTGCCCTCAACCCGGCCGTGATTTACCTTTCGGCCAGCGGGCTCACCGAGCCCCTGCTGATGGCCGCGGCCCTGGGGCAGGTGCGGTGTTTTCTGGGCTGGGCCGAGGCCGAAAGGCGGGCCGACCGCCGGCAGGCCGTCGGCTGGCTCGTGGGCCTGGGGCTGAGCAGCGGCGCGGCCGTCCTCACCCGTTACGAGGGCTGGGTGCTGAGTGGGGCGGTTGCCCTGATGGTGGGCCTGACCGCCCTTAAGCGGGGCGGGCCCCAGGTGGCCGAGGCGGCCGTGCTGGTCTACGGAGCCCCCCCGGCCTACGCGGCCTTCCTGTGGGTGTTTTTTAACTGGCTCATCATGGGGGACCCTCTTTACTTCCTCAGGGGGCCTTACGCCGCGGCCGCGGCCGCCCGCGCCACGACGCAATGGCAGAGCCTTGAATCCGCGGCCACGGAAACGGTCAGGGCCGCCTGGTCGGTGTCTCCGGTGTTCTTCGGCGCCCTCGGCGGGTCCATCTTAACCGGCCTGGCCGTCCGGAATCCGACCGGTGTCCTCCTGGGCGGGTTCTGGCTGGCCGTTCCCGTATTCTTAGCCGTATCCTCCGGCCTGGGGCAACTCGGGGTTGTGCAATACCGTTACGTGTGCCTCTTGATTCCAGGAACCATCTGCCTGACGGCCGCCGCGGTCCGGACCGGCGCCCCCGGCTGGCAGCTTGCAGCCGGCCTGACAGTTGCATTACTGGGCCCGCCGGCCAGCCTTGCCGGGATGCTTCAGGACCCGGCGTCTGTCAACAACAGCCTGCGTCCCTTCGCCGAGGCCCTTCTTTCCGGCCGGGTCGGCGAACGCTGGGCCCACGAGCGGGAGCTGGCGGATTATCTGGCCGGGACCGGGGCGGGGCCGATCCTCACCGACACCTACGGCGGGGTCGAGATGGTCATCTTTTTCAGCGGCGACCCCGGCCGGTTTATCGTCCCCGGCGACCGGGACTTTGAAGCCGTCCTCCAGGACCCCGTGGGTAAGGCAGGCCACGTGCTGGTGCCGGCGCCGGTGGGGGCCGGGCGGTTGCACCGCCTGAATCAGGTTTATCCCGGCCTGTATGCCTCGGGGGCCAGCTGGGCCGGGCTGGAAAGGGAGGTGGGGCCTTACCGGCTCTACCGGGTTGCCGGCCCGCCTCCCACCGAAGGGGCGCCCAGGGCGCCTGCCGTCAGGGGCTCACCGACGCCCGGCTGGGTCAGGCCGGCGGCGCTGGGGCTCATTGCCATCGGGGTCCTCGGGGTGGCGGCCGCCCTTTTCCGGCCCCGTTCCGCCGTTGGCCCCTAACCGGCCGGTCTGGTCAGCCCGTCGGGCCGGAAGAATATCCCGGCCGCCGGCCGGGCTTCGGCGACGGTGCGGCAGAAAAGGCCCGCCGGCAGGCCGGCCCCCTCAAAAAACAGGGCGAAAATTCGCCGGCCGGTCGAGCCGGCGCCGGTCTGACATTTCCGGCCGGAGGGGGATATCGGCGTCGCTTCCCGGGGCCGCCCGGTTTTCGGTCGGCCACCGGAGCGAGTCAGACCACCTTCACCCCGGGGTGTTCGGCCAACAGCCTTCCGGCCGCCCTGGACAGCCGCCGAAGGGCTTCAGCCCAAACACCACCATGTGTTTGCCCGGCATGTCGCCGATTGGGCGCGGTAAAAACACTGGTCGCAACGGGATCACCAGCGCGGGGTTCCCGGTTGGCACATCCCTTAATGGGTCTAGGCCGGGGGCGCCCCTCGGTGCAGGTGCGGCTCGCCCGCTGCCCGTCCCCGGACGGGCAGCGGGCCACTACCCCCGGCGAAGGCCCGGAATCCCGTTGTTTAAGGCCGCGAACCGGGGCACGGAACGGGAGACAGACCAGAGAGTCGGACGGGCCGCAGCCCGGGCACGAAGTCCGCTGCTCCGTCCGCCGGACCTGGACCCTGCTCGGTTCGGCGGTAACGGTGGCCCCTTGCCCCGGCTCGGACCGTGCCGTCCAGGCACGGTAAGCAGGGCCGGCACCCGCTGCCCGGCCCGCCGGCCTGCCGGCTGGACAATGCCGGCGTGCGGTTGCCCCCCGGCCACGGCCAGCCCCCCGAAGTCCTCCCTCTGTCTCTGAAATGGTGGGAGGAATTTAAGGTCCTGGCTGGCCCTAAACTTAACATAAGTCGCAAGGCGACTTATGTTAAGTTTGCCAAGCCTGGCGCAGGTCAGGAAGAGCGCCGATTCGACCCCGGCAAAGGTCTTAAAGCCCCGGACCGTCCGGGTGCGCAGCTTGGGTTTGGCGACGGCAGGGGAAAGCCTCGGCATCCGGCCCAGGGGGCAGTCGCGTCAAGCCCGGTTAAACCAGAAGGGAAAGCAAGCTCAGGGTCGGCCCTCACTTTCCCGGACCCCGGGACGGCCCGGCCCCGGGGCGTCGGCGCCGGAGTACATGCCAAGCCGAAAGCATGCCCCCGGCCGGCACCGCGCCGGCGGAGAGCTTTTTGAAAAGTTGATGCACGCTCGCCCATCCGGGTGGCCATCCGGCATGTCGTGGGCCGCCTCCCCACAGAAGGCGCAAGCGGCCCCCGGCCGGGTCGGGTTAACTCGGAAACCCGGGCTGATGCAATCCTGCTGCAATCCGCCCGAAAATGCCTGTCGGTCCATAGACGGCCCGGGGACACTATCACAATATGCTGTGTTCGACGGCAGGCGCAGACCCCTATATACAGTGGTTAGACGGCCAGGCGACCAATTTCCGTTAGGCGATCCGCCGGCGCTTGTTGGCCAGGTAGTCGACCAGGATATACTGGCCCAGCCGCTCCGGGGTCGTGTAAAAGACCCGCCCCTTGTTTATCCGGGCGAGTTGGTCGACAAACTCCATCATATAAAAGCTGCGGTCCAGCATAAAAGTATTGATGACAATCCCCTGGCGGGTGCAGTTCCGGGCCTCCTGGAGGGTAAGCTGGAGGGTTCGGAGGGTGGGCGGGTAGGCGAAGAAGGCCCGGCCGCCCTCGATGTGGGAGGTCGGCTCCCCGTCGGTGACCATTATTATCTGCTTGTTGGCCGTGCTGTGCTTGGCCAGAAGCCGCTGGGCCAGCATAAAGGCGTGCTGGATGTTGGTGCCGTAGGAGTACTCGTCCACGGTGGCCTCGGCCAGCTCCTGCTCGGTAAGCTCCCGGGCGTACCTGGAAAAGCCGACGATGTAAAGCACATCCCGGGGGAACTGGGTCTTGATAAGCTGGCTCAGGGCCAGGGCCACCTTCTTGGCCGCAAAGAAGTTGCCCCGCAGGCCCATCGACCAGCTTAAGTCCAGCATCATCACCGTGGCCGTCTGGCTGGTATGGCGGGTCTGATAAACTTCGAAGTCCTTGGGCGAAAGCTTTACCGGAACCTTCGGCCCCTCCCGGGTGAGGCTGTTCATGAGGGTCCTTTCCAGGTGCAGGTGGAAGGGGTCGCCGAACTCGTAAGTCTTGGTCTCCTCGGCCCGCTCGTTGCCGGGGCCCCGGTAGGCCGTTTCGTGCTTGCCGAACCGGTCCTTTTTGATCTGGTTGAAGATGTCGTAGAGGGCCTTCTGGCCGATCTTCCGCATCGCCCGGGGGGTGAGCTCCCAGCGGTTGCCCCGGGACCGTAGGTATCCGGCCTCTTCGAGCAGGCGGGCCATCTGCCGAAGGGCCTCCATCATCCGGTAGGCCTCCTCGCCCAGAAGCTCCCGGAGCTTCTCGGCGTCCACGTCGTCGAGGCCCCGGCCCTGCTCGGCGGCCCGGAGCTGCTGTTCGAGGCGGTCGAGGGCCTGAAGCTCCTCCATAAGCCGCATCGCTTCCTGAAGGCTGAGGGGCTCGTCCCCCCGGAAGGGGTAGCGGTTGCGCAGGTCGTCGGTGGGCATCAGGTATTCCAGGTTGGCGGCCAGGGCCGCCAGCTCCTGCCGAAGCCCCTCGTCCTTAAGGACGGATTCTAAAAGCTCCCGGAGGGCCTGCCGCTGCTGGGGGGAAAGGGAGTCAAGAAGGGACCGCATCATCGCCATCCGCTGGCGCATCTGCTCGAGAAGCTCGTCCAAGCTTCGGGGCGGGTTCGGCCCGAACATATCCCCGAACTGCTGCATAAAGCGGTCGAAGTCGGGCTCCTGACCCCGCATCCGCTGTTCCAGCATCCGGTTAAGCTCCTGGACCATCTGCCGCAGGCGGGCCAGGTCCTCGGGGGTAAGGCTCTGAAGCTGCTGGTAAAGATTCTGGAAGAACGAATCCATTACCTGGCCCTGGAGCATCTGCATAAGCTCCTGGAAGAGCCGCTGGGCCTCGGGGTCCATAAACTCGTAGTCGTTAAGGGCCTTGATCTGGCCGGCCAGGTCGGGGGGAAGCTTACCTAAAAACTCCAGCTTGCGCCGGGCGACCTTCTCCAGCATCTCAACCAGGGGGTCGTCGGTCCCCTGGGGGGCCTGTCCCCGGGCCTCGGCCAGCCGGCGCTCGATCCCCTGCCGCTCGGTCTGGACCACCTGCTCCAGCTTCTTGCGGATGTCGTCCAGAACCGACCCGAGGTTGTACTGGTCGAGCCGCTGCTGCCGGGCCCGACGAATCCGCTGCATCAGCTCCTGCAGGCCCATAAACCGGGTCCCGTCCGGGCGGGTAAAGCCCCGGCGCAGCAGCTGCCGCAGGGCCTGGGAGATGTCCCCGTGGGCCAGGATGTCGTCCGAAAGCGCCCTTAAAAGCTCGTCGGCATCGAGGTTAAAATCCTGGGTGCCGTCCCACTCCGAGTAGCGGTAAATCGGCATGCTGAATGCCCCCTCCCAAACTCGGCCGCGTCAAGACCGATAAACAACCTTTCCCGGCAGTCTTTCTTTGTTGAGGCGCTTGTTTACGTGGAGTCCCTCCAGGATAAATTCCACGGCGCTGGCGATGGTGGCGGGGCTGTCGTAGGCTCCCAGCCGGGCAACCCCCTCCAGCATCCCGTCCAGCTCCCGCATCAGCCTCACGTAGTGGCCCGAGGGCATCAGCTCCCCGACGTCCACCTTGAGGCCGCCCCGGAAGCGCTGGATGAGGGGCTCGAACTGCTGGACCTCGAAGTATCGGTTGAAGGTGCGGGCGATGGCGTTGAGCAGGAGCCGCTCCACCACCTGCTCTTCCCGGCCGTCCTCGATGGATTCGAGCTCGATCTTGCCGACGGTGGAGGCGATGATGGCCGGGAGGTCGCTCATCCGGGGGACGACGTGCTCCTCGCCGAGGCGGATGGCCCGGCGCAGGGCGTTGGAGATGACGTTCTCGTAGTTGGCGATGGATACCCGGACGCTCACCCCCGAGCGCTGGTTGATGTCCGGGCTCTTGCGGGCCAGGGCCGACACCTCGGCGATGATCTCTTTGATATACTGGGGAACCGTTATCTGGAAGCCGGCGTCTTCGAAGGCCGTCCGCTCCTGCTCCATGATCCGGATCTCCTCTTCGATGGTGCGGGGGTAGTGGGTGCGGATCTGGGAGCCGTAGCGGTCCTTTAAGGGGGTGATGATCCGGCCCCGGTTGGTGTAATCCTCCGGGTTGGCCGTCGCCACCACGTAAACGTCCAGGGGCAGGCGGATCCGGTAGCCCCTTATCTGAACGTCCCGCTCCTCCATGATGTTGAAAAGGCCGACCTGAATCCGCTCGGCCAGGTCGGGAAGCTCATTAATGGCAAAAATCCCCCGGTTCACCCGGGGGATCAGGCCGTAGTGGATGGTGAGCTCATCGGCCAGGTAGCGGCCTTCGGCCACCCGGATGGGGTCCACCTCCCCGATAAGGTCGGCAATGGTGACGTCGGGGGTGGCCAGCTTTTCGGCGTAGCGGGCCTCCCGGGGGAGCCAGTCGATTTCCACGTCGTCCCCAAACTGGGCCACCAGGTCCCGGCACCGCTTGCAGATGGGGGCGTACGGGTTATCGTTTATCTCGCACCCGGCGATGACGGGGATCTCCGGGTCGAGCAGGTTGACCAGGGACCGGATAAGCCGGGTCTTGGCCTGCCCCCGCTCGCCCAGGAGGATAATATCCTGTCCCGAGAGGATGGCATTTTCAATTTGAGGAATTACCGTATCCTCAAAACCAATAATGCCGGGGAACAGCTCCTCGCCCCGGCGGACCTTTTCGATGAGGTTTTTGCGCAGCTCCTCTTTGACGGATACTACCTTGTAGCCGCTCCGACGGAGTTCGCCGATAGTTCTGGGTTTAGCCGAAGCCATAACCGATTATCCCCTTCCCCTCCATTGGGTCTTCAGCCCAAGCATAAACCAGACCACCCCGCATGGTCAAGTAGCCGACGGACCGGGCCAGGGCGAAGGATTGTCGGCGGCCGGGGTTTTAGGCCATAATCAGAAGAGCATGGCCGCTGTCAGATGCCGCCTGATCGTCAACCCGTCGGCCGGCGTTATGCTACCGCCCGCTCCCTCGCCCGAACGCATCGCCCAGACCCTGGCCGAGGCCGGCTGGCAGGTGGACCTGGTCCTCAGCACCGGGCCCGGCTGCACCCCCCGGCTCGCCCGGGAGGCCGCCGAGGAGGGCTACGACGTGGTCATCGCCGGGGGCGGTGACGGGACGTTAAACGAGGCCCTGCAGGGGGTTGTCCACACGGCCACGGCCCTGGGGGTTATCCCCCTGGGCACGGCCAACGTCTTTGCCCGGGAAGTGGGGATCCCCCTCGACCCCATCCGGGCCGCCGAGCTCCTGACCCGGTGCGAGGTCCGCCGCCTGGACGTGGGCCTCACCAGCACCGGCCGGTATTTTCTCCTCTGGAGCGGCATCGGCTTCGACGCCGAGGTGGCCAAGCAGGCGGAGCTCCGCTTTAAGCGTCAGCTCGGCATCCTGGCCTACATCGCCGCCGCCGTCCGCACCTTCTTCTGGTTTGAGGGAACCCGGGCCCACATCGAGCTGGACGGCCGGAAGTTTCGCCGCCGGGTTCTGCTCATGGTGGTGGCCAACACCCGCCTCTACGCCCTGTTCCCCCTCTCGGCCCACACCCGCCCCGACGACGGCCTCTTCGACGTGGTGCTGTTCGGCGGGCGGGGGTTCTTTACCAAGCTCAGGCACGTCTTCGGCTTCTTCTCCGGAAGGCACCTGCAACTGCCGAAGGTTCTCAGGTTCACCGCCCGGACGGTATCCATCCGGAGCGCCCGCCCCCTGCCGGTCCAGGTGGACGGCGAGCTCATCGGGACGACCCCGATGAGCTTTCACATCCAGCCGGCCGCCCTCCGCATCCTCCTGCCCCCCACCGCTCCCTACGGCTACCCCGACGGCCGGTTCAGTCCGGGGACCCGGGCGGCGACGGCCCCGGACCGCTCCCCGTCATGATCCCCCGGGACGAGTTCTACCGCCGTCAGGAATCGGCCCGGAAGCTGGCGGCCGAGGCCGGTCTGGCCGGCCTTATGGCCGTGGGCCGCTCCTTTTATGACCGGCCCGGCCCCCTGGCTTACCTTACCAACCACTTCCCGGCCTTTCCGGCAACGGCCTTCGCCCCGGGCCGGCGGGGCCTGGGCCACGGGGTTTTTATCCTGCCGGTGACCGGGGACCCGGTCCTGTGCGTCGACCTTCGGGGCTACCGGAAGGAGCTGGTGGCCGTCGAAGACGTCCGCCAGGCCGGCGACCTGGTGGGGCTGGCGGCCGAGGTCCTGCGGGAGAAGGGCCTGGCCGGGGCCCGGCTGGGCCTGGCGGGATGGGACATCCTGCCCCTGGCCTTCTACCGGGACCTCACCGGCCTACTGCCCGAGCTGAGGCTGGAGCCGGCCGACGACCTGCTCAACCGGCTGCGGCGGGTGAAGTCAGAGGCCGAAATCGGCCTCCTGCGCCGGGCGGCCCGGGTGGCCGGGGCGGGTCTGCAGGGGGCCCTCAAGGCCATCGGGCCGGGGGTCGCCGAGGCGGAGGTGTGCGCCGCCGGCACCGCTGCCGCCCTCCGGGCCGGGGCCGATTTTGTCCGCTACCTGCGGGTGCATTCCGGCCCGTGGTCGGCGGCCGGTTCCCGCTGGCCCCCGGCCACCGACCGCCCCCTCGAGGCCGGGGACCTGGTGGCCCTGGATATCGTCGGGGCCTACCAGGGCTACCAGTTCGACGTCAACCGGAGCACCGTGGTGGGCGAGGCCGACGGCCGAACCCGACGGCTTCTGGAGGCCGTTTACCTGGCGAGCCGGCTGATGGTGGAGCACTGCTACCCCGGGGTGCCGGCGGCCGAGCTGGTCCGGGTTGCCCGGCGCGGCCTGGACGAGCTGGGGTTCGGGGCCTACGCCGCGGCGATGATGGGCCACGGCATCGGCCTCGAAACCGTCGAACCGCCCTATATTACGGCCGACGCCGAGGACGTCCTGGAGCCGGGGATGGTCCTGGCGGTGGAGCCCGGGGTCTTTATCCCGGGCTGGGGCGGGGCCAATATCGAGGAGATCGTGGTGGTCCGGGAGGGTCCCCCGGAGACCCTCACCCTTATTCCGGCCCGGCTGTGGTGAGCAGGTTAACGGCCGTCGCCAGGTAGACCTCGAGCTGGGTGACCAGCGAATCGACCAGCACGTACTCGTCGGGGCCGTGGGCGTGGAAGCCCACCGGGCCGAAAACCGCCGTGTCGATGCCGGCCTGCCGGTAAAGCCGGCCGTCGGTGGCCCCCGCCCAGGCGACGAAAAACTCCGGCTCCTTTCCGGTGACCTGCCGGTAGGCCGCCTGGACGGTCCGAACGAGCCGGCTGTTCGGGTCGGTCATATTCGCCGGCATAAAGGGTATCTGGCCCTCCGCCGCCCCGGTCAGGATTTCGTAGCTTCCGGCCCCGAACTCGGCCACCACCCGGTCCAGGGCCTCCCGGACCTCGGCCAGGACCGACTCCATCGTCTCCCCCGGCACCGTCCGCCGGTCGACGGCGATGACGGCCTCGGCCGGCACCTGATTGGGCGTCTGGCCCCCGTGGAACATGTTCACGCTGGTGACCGGGTAGCCCACGGCCGGGTGGAACCGGTCGATGGGGCGGTCCAGGGCCACCACGGCCCGGGCGGCCAGGGCCACCGCGTTCACCCCCTCGGCCCGGGCGTAGGCCGTGTGGGTGGCCTTGCCCGTAAAGCGCACCCTGAACTGAAAGACGCCCCGCTCGGCGATCCGGAGCTTTAAATCGCTTTTCTCCCCCACCAGGACGGCATCGGGCCGGGGAAGGGCGCCCGCCCGGGTCTGCTCGATTAAGAACCCGGTGCCGAAATGCCCGCCCCGCTCCTCGTCCGAAACCAGCTGGAGCTGAACCTGGCCGGGGAGGTCCGGGCAGTGGCGCCTGAGCAGGATAAGGGCATAGGTCATGGCCGCGCACGAGCCCTTCATGTCCGAGGCCCCCCGGCCGTAGAGTCTGCCGTCGATGAGCTCGCCCGAGAAGGGCCCCACCGACCAGGCCCAGGGGTCCGGGACGGGGACCGTATCCAGGTGGCCGTTAAACACCAGGACCGGCCCGCCCCCGGCCCCCACCGCCCCGACAACGTTGGGCCGGGCCGGGTCCCGGCTCAGCACTCGGACGGGGATGCCATGGTCGGCCAGGAGCCTTCGGGCGAAATCCATCACGGCGGCCTCCTCGCCGCTCGGGCTCGGAATCCGGATGAAGCCCCGGGCGATCCCCACCAGCTCGTCCACGTTGATGGCCCCGATAAGCCTTTCAAGGGTTGGATTCGGCATCGGTCCCTCCCGTTTGGGTGGTAAGTCCCAGCTCCTCGGCGGTGAAAAGGGGCTCGAAATCGTAGCCGGCCCGGCGGAGCCTCTCCCCGCCCCCCTCCTGGCGGTCGACCAGGGCCAGCACTTTTACAACCCTGGCCCCGGCGGCCTCGGCCGCGGCGATGGCATTTAAAAGGGTCTCCCCGGTGGTCACCGTATCCTCGACGACCACCGCCCGCATCCCCGGCATAAGGGGCCCCTCCACCTGGCGGCCGGTCCCGTGGGCCTTCGGCTCCCTGCGGACGAGAAAGCCAACCAGGTTCCGGCCCCGCTGGTAGGCCAGCAGGCAGAGGCCCGCCACCAGGGGGTCGGCCCCGATGGTCGGCCCCCCAACGGCCTCAAACTCCAGGTCCCGAATCTTATCCCACAAAAGCTCAGCCGTCAGGGCCAGGCCATCCCCCGAGAGGGAGACCATTCGGGCGTCGATGTAGTAGTGGCTTTTGCGGCCCGACGAAAGGACCACTTCCCGGAAGCTTACGGCCCGCTCCAGAAGCATAAGCTTGAGCCGTTCCCGCAGAAGCTCCGACATCTCAGTCGGCCGGCCAGACGTAGTTGCGGGCAAACTCCGCCACCGCCCGCAGGTTCTCGGGCCGGGTGGTCGTCGGTATGGAACAGTCCGGGCCCAGGATGAACCGGAGCCCGCCCGTCTCCGCCGCGGCCCGGCGGGCCTCGGCCAGGGCCGCCCCGGGGTCCGGGGCCACGAGGGCCCGGTGGCTTACGCCCCCGATGAGGGTCTTATCGCCCAGGCGGGCCCGGGCCTCCCCCAGGGAGGGGTTGGTGGGGGAGGTGGCCGCCCAGTTGACGGCCGGGACCGGGTAGTCGGCCAGAAGGTAAAGCATGCTGTTCTCCTGGCAGACGTGGAGGATATTAAACCAGGCCGACCGGACGGCCTCCAGGACCCGCAGGTCGTAGGGCCGGCCGAACCGGGCGTACTCCCCTTCGGTCAGGAGGTTGCGGGTCGCCAGGGTCGTGGTGGCGAAGAAGATGCCGTCGGCCCCGGCCTCCAGACAGGCCCGGGCGAAGGGGATGAAGGTCTGGGTTATGGCCTCCAGGGCGGCCTCCACCGCGGCGGGATGCTCCCGGAGCCAGCGGACGAGGGTAGGGTCCGAGCCCACCAGGTCGGCCGCCACCGAAAGGGGGTTGAAGATGGTGGCCACCATGGGCACCTCCGGGCCCAGCTCCCGGCGGATGAGCCGCAGGGCCTCGAGCTGTTCCCCCAGGGCCCCGGCGTCGGGGGCCGCCGGCCGGATGGAGGCCAGCTCCTCGGGGGTGCGCACCGGGAAGGCCACCTGACGGGGCCGGTCGTGGGGGCCGCCGGGGTATTCAAACCGGGCGCCCCACGGCTCGACGTGGTACTGGGCCCGGGGGTTGACCTTCAAAAAGTCGAAATCGTATTCCCGCTGCCAGGCGACCATCGCCCGGGCCAGGTCCCGGGCCGAGGATTCCTGGTCGTAAAAATGCCGCCAGAAGGCGTAAGGCAGCCGGTCCGGCCGCTCCCCGGCCAGGACCCGCCGGACCCGTTCCCGGTGGGAGAGGCTCATCAGGCCCGGACCTCCTCGAGGAATTTTTTAAGGGCCGGAATCAGCACCCGGGTAACCCCGCCGCAGAAGTACTGGACGCCCCGCTCCCGCCAGTGGCGGGTCCAGTCGGGGTCGATGGCCAGGGTGCCGGCCACCCGCCCGGCGGCCCGGATCTGCCGGACGGCGTCGTCGATGGCGGCCATCACCTCGGGGTGGCGGGGGTTGCCGGGATGCCCCAGGGACGAGGATATATCCGTGGGTCCGAGGAAGAAGACGTCGACCCCGTCCACCCGGAGCATCTCGGGAAGGTTGTCCAGGGCCTGCCGGTTCTCCACGTGGGTAATGAGCAGAAGCTCCCGGTTGGCCGCCGCCACATATTCGGCCAGGGGCGTAAGGCCGTAATCAGCCGCCCGGACGCTGGCCAGACCCCGACGGCCCAGGGGCGGGTAGCGAACGGACTGGGCGGCCAGGCGGGCCTCCTCGGCGGTGTTAATCATGGGCAGGTGGACGCCCAGGGCCCCGATGTCCAGGTAGCGCAGGATCACCTGCTGGGCGTTCTGGGCCACCCGGATTATCGGGGTTATCCCGGAAAGCTCCGCCGCCCGGACCATCTCCAGGCACTGGGTAAGCTCGAGGGGCCCGTGCTCGGCGTCGAAAATCATAAAGTCAAACCCCAGCCGGCCGCTTATCTCGACGATGTTCGGGGCGTAAAAGTCGATAAAGAGGCCGTAGACGCACTCGCCGGCTTTGAGCTTGGCCTTGACGGGGTTGGGGCGCACATTCTCCTCCGCTTGCAGAAGCTTTCGGCCAAGAGGATAAACCACCCGGGCCCGAAATTACAAGGCCAGCTCGGCCAAGCTGCGGACCGTCGGCAGGTCCCCGGGCGGGTCGGCCGTCGGCGACCGGACGATGAGAAACCCGTGAAGGCCGGCCTCCCGGGCGGCCCGCACGTGCCGGGGCAGGTCGTCGACGAAAAAGGCTTCCCCGGGCACCAGCCCGAGCCTGCCCAGCCCCAGGCGGAAGACCGCCGGGTCCGGCTTGGCCAGGCCCACCTCGGCCGAGATGATTATGGCGTCGAAATAAGGGGTGAGGCCCAGCCGGTCGATGGCCTCCCGGAAGGAGGGGACGGCGTTGGAGACGACCCCGAGCCTTAAGCCCCGCCGGCGCCAGGCTTCCAGGGCCGGGAGCGTATCCGGAAAAAGCTCTAAAAAGTTAAGATAATCCGTTGCCTCGGCCAGGCGGCGGACCAGGCCGGGGTCGGTGGGAAGCCTTGAGGCCGAAAGCACCCGCCGGCAGTAGGCCCGCCAGAGCCCCTTCTCTTCGGCCCGGGTCCGGACGTCGGGCTCGGGCCAGTTGAATTCCAGGTCGGCCTCCAGGGTCGCCCGCTCCAGGGCCTCGGGGTCCGGGTCGAAGCCGGCCTCCCGCAGAAAGCGGCCGATCCGCTCGGCCCGGGTATATCTAACCCGGAAGAGGGTGCCGCCGGCGTCAAGCAGACCCCCCTTAAGGCCGGACACCGGGCACATGCCTCCGCAAAAAGTCCGCAACCCGCCGGAAGGCGTCGATGCGGTTCTCCCGCCGGCTGAAGCCGTGGCCCTCGTTTTCGTAGATTTTCACCTCGACCACCCCGCCGGCCGACCGGACGGCCTCGGCGACCTGGCGGGTCTCCTCGACGGGACAGCGGATGTCGTTGGCCCCGGCCAGCAGGAGGAGGGGGGCCTTAATCCGGTCGGCGAAGAAGATGGGGGAGCGGTCCCGCCAGAGGTCGGCGTCGGCCACCGGGTCGCCCATCATCACCCGGTCGTAGGCCTGGAGGGTCGGGTCCTCGTTTTCGAATTCGGTAAACCAGTTGGCGAAGGGCACAATGGCCACCCCCGCCGCCCAAAGCTCCGGGTATCTGGCCAGGGCCATCAGGGTAAGGTAGCCCCCGTAGGAGGCCCCCATAACGGCGACGGCCTTCGGGTTGACGTAGCCGGAGGCCTTGAGGAAATCGAGGGCGGCCACCAGGTCCTGCAGGTCGCCCCCGCCCAGGTCCTTGCGGTTGGCCTCCTGGAAGGGCCGCCCAAAGCCGGTGGACCCCCGGAAGTTGGGGGCGATGACGACGAACCCGTGGGAGACGAGGAACTGGATGTCGGGGAACCAGCCGTTCTGGTGCTGCCAGGTGGGGCCGCCGTGGGCGTAGACGACGGCCGGGTGGGACCCGTCCGGCCGGATGTTTGGGGGGACGTAAACGAAGGCGGCGATGGGGGTGCCGTCAAAGGAGGGGTAAACCGCCACCTGCGGCCGGACGAAGTTTCGCCGGGTCAGGCCCCCGACCAGGGTCCGGGTGAGCCGGCGGAGCCGGCCCGCCGGCCGGTCCAGCCGCCAGACCTCCGGGGGCGAATCGGCCGAGGCGTAAAGGAACAGAAGGCGCCTGCCGGAAGGGTCGAACTCCGCCGAAAGGCAAACCCCTTCGGGCAGGGGAATGGGGGTTTCGGGGCCGTCAAGGCTTCGGATGAAGACCCGGTGGCTGCCGGCCACGTTCCGAACGTAAATAAACTCGGGCCCCGCCCGGGAGACGGCCAGGGCGTAGCTTTCCCATTCGCCCAGGGTAAGCCAGTCCACCCGGCCGGTTGCGGTATCCAGCAGGCCGACGGCCTCCACGTCGGCCCCGCTGGCGTTGGAATTTATCACTAGGTGCCGGCCGTCGGGGAGCCAGTCGACGGCAACGGTGATGTGCTCCCCATCCGGGGGGATAAGAACCTCCTCCCGGCGGGTATTCAGGTCAAGGAGGGTAATCCCCGAGTGGAGAAAATCGTGGGTTCGGGTCAGGGCGAGGCGTCGGCCATCGGGGCTCCAGCGGAGGCCGGCGCACTGGCCGGCCTCGGTTCCGGCCACCCGGCTAACCTCGGCCGTTGCGACGTCGGCCAGGTAGACGGCGTACTGGCCCGGCCCATCCCGCTCGGCCGCGAAGGCGACCAGGCGGCCGTCGGGCGACCAGCGGATGCTCCGGTAGCCTATGCCCTCGGTCCGGGTGAGGTGACGGGGTCGGCCGCCGGCGGCCGGGAGCAAAAATATATTTGGCTTCTCGTTGCCGGCCCGGTCCTGGGTGTAAATAAGCCAGCGGCCGTCGGGGGAAGGCCCTTCGAGGCGGGTGCGCTCGTCGGAGGCGGTGAGCTGTTCGGGCCAGCCCCCGCCGGCCGGCATCCGCCAGATGTTGAAGCGGCCAGTGATATTGGCTTCCAGGTAGATAAAGCGGCCGTCGGCCGACCAGCGGGCGGCCGCGACCTGGTGGGTATGGTAGAGGGCCTCCAGGTCCAGGGGACCGTAGCCGGGACGCCGGGGGCTTCTAATCGGCTCGGTTTTAAGGCGGGCGGTGGGGGTTGGAATCACGGCTGGCGTCTCCCGGGCCGGCGGAAATCTTCCCAAGTAGTTTTTAAACCGGCCGAAGCCCCAGGGTCAAACCTTCATTCAGCCGGTCGTACCCCCACTACCGACGGCCCCGGCAATCTTTAAGCACTCCGCCTCGGGAAGGCTTCAGCTCGCTTGATTAAGTTCCCCCAACGAACATCGGCCTGGGAGAAAAGGGGAAAGTGGATCTGCCGGATTATCCCCGCCGAGAGGCTGACCTGGGTCCGGCGCTTGCGGCCTTCGGCCAATCCGAACACCTCCTTTGTTGGCAAAGCTTTGCATCTAAAGCATACATCGAAGGTGAATCGCCCTGAGCACAGGGGCCTCGACCCAGATCGGTTGGCGCGGCCCTTTCAGTTCAGGACGCAGGGTACGGGGAAAGTCTCACCGCCCCGGGGCGGGCCGAGGTAGCGGGTAAGCTCCCAGCAGTGGACGTCCGGGGGAATGTCTTCTTTGCGGACGCCGGTGTCCACCGGAATCAAAAACCAGATTCGAATAGGCCTTTCGTGGGCGTGGCCCCGGGGCGGGGGCTGGTAGCGGCATACCAGCCGCCAGGCGGCTCTGGCCGGGTCAACATTGGCCGGCAACAAATACGAGGCGAGCTCGAAGCAGTCGGCCCTTCTGAATGGGTCTAACCGGGGAAGGTCAGCTGTTCCGTAGGTCAGAATCTCGACCCGGTAAAGATAGAGCACGTCCCCCTGGCCCTGGACGAACTCGAGCCTCGTGGCGGCAGTAATGTCCATGACACAGCCCTGGGCCTGGGCCGGGACCTTGCCGACGGCCGAGAGGGGGACCATATACGGTAGCAGGTCGCGGCAGCGCATGCCCTCACCGGCCGGGGCATCAGCATAAACCAGGACATTCACCCGCTGGTCGACGGGGACCACCACCGGCTCCAGGGTTGGGGTCGGCGTGGGCGCCGGCGTCGGGGCCCTTGCCGCCGGGGTTGCCGACGCCCCGGGCCCAGGCCCGGTAACCCCGGGCCCGCCGCAACCTGTAAGGCCCACGAACAGCCCAAGGACAACAGCCAGCAGCCACCGTCCGGGGGCGTCAGTCCCAGGCAAAGGCCCGCGTCCAGTTTGCCCAGTCCGTGTTCCAGTAATCACCGAGGGTAGTGCAGTAGGTCCCACACTGATTCAGGGCGATTTCGGCCAGATTGGGGGCGTGCGTCTCGTGAACGTGGGTACCTTGCCACGGGCATCCTTCCCGATCTGGCCCGACCATCACCGAAACGGCGCGACCCGGGTTAAAGTGCCAGTAATTAGCAAAATACAGGTCGTGGCGGCCGCTGAACTGCGGGTACCAGGTGTGAACGTAACCCACGCTGGCTTCCCAGGTCCCCGACGCGGCGTGATACACGTCAGCCCACACCGTGTAACAGTTGCTCGGCTGAAAATCGGTGCTGAGTGTAACGTACGCCCTCACCGTGGCACTACCATCCGGACTGGCCCTCCACCCCCGGAGGTAGACGAGGGTGTCGCCCGATGGCGAGACCCAGTCCAGAGCTGCATTCCCGGCCCCATGCCAGAGCTGGGTCAGCCTGGCCCAATTGCTGTCGGGGCTTGCGGGCGGGGCAAACCAGAAGTGCCGGCTCCGGTGATGGGCCTCCGCCGTGCTAACAACTACGGCCAGGACCAGCGGCAAAAGAGCCCTTAGACCTATCCTCACCTTACCGCCGCGGCGACCTTGCCGCACTCCTGGGGGCTAATCCCCATGCATGAAACCGCCCAGACGCTTATCCCGTCCCGCATCCAGACCGTCGTCCAGTGGCCGGGCACAACGGGCAGCCTGGTCACCGCCGGCCGCCGACAACCCCAGCCTGCAGATAGTCCCTCGGGGCAATTGCCTGGACGAACGGCCGGCCTGCCACCCTGACAATCCCTACAAACCCGCTCCTGCTCCCGCCAAACGTTCTGGTCACCGTCACTACCTGGTCGCCGCAGGCAGTCGCCGTCGCCTCAAGGGGGCGAAATCCGGCCGGCAGATAGCCGACGCTGAAGTTCAGGGGCGAGGCCTCAAGTTCGGCCGCGGTTGCGTACCGTTCGACCGGGCCGGCGCACACCGGGATCCCCCGGGCGGCGGCACCTGGCTCCCGCTCGTAGAACGTAAACCCGTTAAGCTCCCCGACAAACCTGGGCCTGGCGTTAAAGTCCCGGTAGCGGCGGTCGACCTCCTCGGGGCTCGGGGGCTGATTGGCCAGACCCGGGCTTACGTCGGCCCCGAGGCCAACGGCCAGGGCCGCCCCAAGCAGAACAAGTCCCAGAAAAGCCGGCTTGCGCATCGGCCCGCCCCACATGTTCCGCTGTATCTAACCGCCCATCTGCCCCCTATACTCCGCCCTGTCGGCTACGGCCGCTGGGGCGGCGGGGGAATCATCGGCTGGATTGGCTTAGCTGATTCAAGGCCGAGGGCCTTTTCAAGCCATTCTTTCTCATCATTCGCCCTACAGGCTCGACGGCCTCAGAAAGGCTCTTATCGGTCGGCCCGACCCCAACCAGGATGCCCGGCTTTTCCGGGGTCGGAAAACGCTCGATGACCACCAGATTTGTGGGGGGTGGAACAACTCCGGCGATGGGCAGCTCGACGATACCGGGCTTGCCGTCGACCCAGATAAGCCGGAGCCGGTCCCGGGGGGCCTCAAAGGGGACCACCGCCGGGCCGACAAAATAGCGCTTGCCCAGCGCCTCTCGGCCGTAAGATGAGACCACAACGACGGTTCCGTCCCAGCATCTTGTCACCTCCTCTTCGGCCGGCCCGTTTCGGGCCTGCTCCAGCACCCAGGCCAGCAGCCCGGTCCGGGAATGACCGCAGAGGCGTAGTTTTCGGCCGTCTTCTCGCTGACCGTCAGGGCGGCGGCAATCTGGCGGTTTGTTCTGCCCTTGAGCAGGAGCTCAAGGACGGCCTTCTGGCGGGGCGTAAGTCCCGGGTCCGAACCCGGAACAGACCCGGCCCGGGTCGTCGGTCCGCTCGACATCGCTGCCGTCCTGAAGCCTTTACACCTTGTACTTCGCAGAACGACGATAATCCAGGGGATAAACCCCTCAATTTCTGCCTTGCGGTTAAACCCGAACTCGTCGGGGGTCTAACGGGTGCCCGTATAAACGACCCGATAGATTCGGCCGCCGTGGTCGTCGGAGATGTAAAGGGCCCCGTCCGGACCTACGGTAACGTCCGCCGGCCGGCCCCACGTCTCGGCATCCCCACACCGCTTGCCGGGCGCCCGCCAGCCGCTCACGAACGTCTCGTGGCCCACCGGTCGGCCCCCGGCCAGAAGGATGCGCTCCACCTTGCAGTCCCGGGAATTTTCAACCCTTGTGGCCCACGACCCGTGGTAGGCCACGTAAACGCTCCCTCTGTATTCGGCCGGGAATAGGGCCTCGGTTCCCAAGGTCGCCCCGAGGGGGGCGCTGTGGGCCAGGTCGGTGAAAAGGGCCCCAACCGCCTCCTCACAACTAAAACCCGGCGGGGCCGGAAGGGTCGGGTCGGGAACCTCCCGCCGCTCACTCGACGGGTGGGGGCCCAGCCCGGGCGTATGACAGTAAGGCCAGCCGTGGCTTCGGCCGGCCTGGACCTCGACCAAGACCTCCTCGGGCGGAAGCTCGTCCCCAGGTGGTCCACCCCGTTGTGAGTTGCCCAGAGCCGGCCATCCGCCGTCCAGAAAAAGTCGACGCTGTTGTGCAGGCCGTAGGCCCAGACCGTCCGCCGCCTGGGGTCCGGGTCCCGGCCAAAGGGGGTTGTCTTCGGGAATGGACCCGTCGGCCTCAAAGCGCAAAATCGCCCCGTAGCGGGGGTCTTCGGGCTGGCAGATGTTGCAGTTGGCCCCAACGCTTACGTAGAGCTTGCCGTCGGGCCCGAAGTGGAGGGTCCGGGTCACGTGGTACTCGGGCTTGGGAATGTTATCGGTGACGAGCTCCCGGTCGGCGACCTCCCCGTCCGGTTTAAACCGAAACCGCTCAACCCGGTCCCCCTCGGCCACGTAAAGCCAGCCCCCGTGCCATTCCAGGCCGTGGGGGAGAAAAAGGCCCTCCAGGACGACCTCCACCGAGTCGGCCAGGCCGTAGCCGTTGCCGTCGGCCAGGCGCAGGATGCGGCCGCCGGCGGTCATGCTTACGTAGAGGGTCCCGTCTGGGCCGAAGGCCATAAAGCGGGGTCCGGTGGACCCGAAGCCTAAGGTGGGCTGACCGGCAAAGAGGTTGTCGGCAAAGATTCGGATGGCAAAGCCTGGGGATACCTTAAGCCTGCGGGCGGCCTCATCGGGGGGCGGAAGGGCTGGCCTTGGGGACAGGTTAGAAACCGCTGGGCTCCGGGCATCCCGGAGGCCGGCCAATCTGGGCCCAAGCAGTAAGCCGGCCGCCAGCACGACCCCCAAAAACGGCCCCAACCACTATCCGGCGGCTAAACATCACTCCGGGCGGCAGGTGTAAATCTTCCCGATTCTAACCCGGCGCGCCCGAAGGTCTGGTTAAGCCCCGGTTAAAGCGGGTTAAAAGTTTGTTGGGCGGGTCCCGGGCCTTGACAGACTCAGGCAGACGGGTAAAAATTACTTAGACTCAGCGGCCTGTCCGGAGGTCAGGTCGGGAGGAGGAAGGTGCGGCCCCACCTCCGCTTCGGGGTGCTGCAGGTGGACGGGTAACGCCCGGGCGGTCGGAGCGCCCGGGCCTTGTGACAGCCAACCCCTACCTTGAAGGTTCCGCCAATTTCTGGGAGGAGGTGGCTCATGGTCATTAAGCCCGAACCTACCCTCGAAGACCTCAAGTATATAATTGCCAAAGCCGGGCTGGATGCCGACCGGTTGCTCAGGGCTTACCGTCAGATGTGCCTTATCCGCTCCTTTGAAGAGCTCATCGCCGACCGCTATTACATCGGCAAGACCCCCGAGTTTAATATGGCCGCCGGGCCCATTCGGGGCGAGATGCACCTGGCCGTGGGTCAGGAGGCGGTGGCGGTGGGGGTCTGCTCCCTGCTGGAGGATGGGGACGTGGTCGTAAGCACCCACCGGCCCCACCACCACGCCCTGGCCAAGGGGGTCGACCCTAAGAAGCTGGCCGCCGAAATCTTCGGCAAGGCCACCGGCCTCTGCCGGGGCAAGGGCGGCCACATGCACCTTTTCGACGCCGCCAAACGCTTCGCCTGCAGCGGCATCGTGGGGGCCTCGTTTCCGCAGGCGGCCGGGGCGGCCCTCGCCTTCCAGAAGCTGGGCCAGCGGAACGTGGGGGTGGCCTTCGGGGGCGAGGGGGCGGCCAACCACGGCACCTTCGCCGAGACCCTGAACATGGCCGGCCTTTTCAACCTGCCCCTTGTCATCGTCATCGAGGACAACTTTTTCGCCGACTCGACCCCGA
Source organism: Dehalococcoidia bacterium (assembly GCA_034434875.1). Lineage (GTDB taxonomy): Bacteria > Chloroflexota > Dehalococcoidia > JAUQQI01 > JAUQQI01 > JAUQQI01. The sequence goes on from DAOTYJ010000099.1 coordinate 23,329, forward strand.
AGTGGGCGGCCGTCTCCACCGTTCACCACTTCCAGCGGGCGCTGAGCTTTAACATCCCCTCGTACCTGGTGGACGGGATGGACTTCATCGACGTTTACCGGGCCGCCCGGGAGGCGGTCGGGCGGGCCCGCAACGGGATGGGGCCGGCCCTCATTGAGGCGGTTTGCTACCGCTACCGGGGCCACTTTGAGGGCGATGCCGAAGAATACCGCACCAGGGAAGAGTTGGAGCGCTGGCGGGCCCTGGACCCCATTCCCCGCCTTGGGGAGCGGCTCAAGCGCCTCGGCTGGGCCGACGACGCCACCCTCAACCGCCTCCGGGAGGAGGCCCACTGGGAAGCGGAGGAAGCGGTCCGGTTTGCGGAGACCAGCCCGCTGCCCGAGCCGCAGGAAGCTTTGACGGGGGTGTTCCGATGAGGAAGCTAAGGGGGATCGCCTTTGCCATTGCCGAGGCCATCGACCAGGAGATGGCCAGAAACGACAAAATCTTCGTCCTCGGGGAAGACGTAACCTACTGGGGGGCCGTCTTCGGCTTCACCATGGGCCTTTTTAACAAATACGGCCGCGACCGGGTCGTCGATACGCCCATCACCGAGCAGACTTTTATGGGCATGGCCGTCGGGGCCGCATCGGTGGGGATGCACCCGGTGGTCTCTTTGATGTTCGTTGATTTCTGCGGGGCCGGCTTTGACCAGATGTTCAACCACATGGCCAAGAACCACTACATGTCCGGGGGGCAGTTCCCGATGCCGGTGACGGTCATCACCGCCATCGGGGGCGGCTACGGGGATGCCGCCCAGCATTCGCAGGTCCTTTACGGGCTCTTTGCCCACCTGCCGGGCTTTAAGGTGGTGGTGCCTTCCACGGCCTACGACGCTAAGGGGCTGACCATTACCGCCCTCCGGGACCAGAACCCGGTCATCATCTTCGGCCACAAGCTGCTTACCGGCCTGCCTTTCCTGCCCTTCGAGGGGGCGGAAGAGGAGGTTCCCGAAGAGCCCTACACCGTCGAGTTCGGCAAGGCGGCCGTCCGGCGGGAGGGCCGGGACGTGACCATCATTGCCGCCGGCCTGATGGTGCCGCGGAGCCTTAAGGCGGCCGAACTGCTGGCCCGGGACGGGATCTCGGCCGAGGTTGTCGACCTGCGGACGCTGGTCCCCCTTGACGAGGCCACCCTGGTGGAGTCGGCCAGGAAGACCGGCCGGGTCCTTATCGTGGACGAAGATTATCTAAGTTACGGGATGACCGGGGAGGTGGCCTTCCGGGTGCAGGCCGGGGCCCTGGGGTCCCTCAAGGCCCCCATTCAGCGGCTGGCCGTGCCCGACGTGCCCATCCCCTTCTCCGAGCCGCTGGAAAGCGCCGTGATTCCCAGCGTCCAGCGGATTTACGAGGCGGCCCGAAGCCTGGTCGGGGCCGGGGCCGCGGCCTGAACGCCCGACCGTCCGCCGGGGGGTGGGGGCCAAACCCCACCCCCCGGTCTTTTAAGGTTGTGCTAAAATTCAACGTGGGCTTGCCCGCGTAGCTCAGTGGGTAGAGCACACCCTTGGTAAGGGTGAGGTCACCGGTTCGAGTCCGGTCGCGGGCTCCGGGCGCCGGCGCCATTTTTTCCGGGGAGGTTGTTTTGCCGACGGTTGTCTGTTCCCGCTGCGGTCAGGAGGCCCCGGGGCTGGAGGAAAGCCCCCTGCCCGGCCGGCTCGGGGAGCTGGTCAAAAACAACGTCTGTGTTGACTGCTGGCAGGAGTGGCTGGGGGTCCAGGTTCGGGTCATTAACCACTACGGCCTCAACGTCATCGACCCCGAGCACCGCAAGTATCTTTACGGCATCATGAAAGAGTTCCTCGGCCTCGAGGAAAAGACCCAGGCCCCGTAGCCTGTGACCGAGCCGAGCCAAGCGATTAATTTTTTTGAGGAGGTGCAGTGTGGCCAGGACCCATTTCTTTCCCGAAAACGTCGTTCACTACCAGTGGGACTGCAACCTCGCCCCGGCCCTGGAAATCGACCCCGGGGACACCGTTGTCTTCTCCTTCCGGGACGTAAGCGACAACCAGATCACCCCCAACTCCACCGCCGAAGACCTGACCCGCCTCGACTGGAACCGGGTCTATCCCTTGGCCGGGCCCGTATTCGTGAAGGGCGCCCGGCCCGGGGACACCCTCGAGGTGGAGATTTTAGACCTTCACCCCCAGGGCTGGGGCTGGACCGGGATCATCCCGGGCTTCGGACTCCTCGAAGCGGAATTTAACCGGCCCTATCTTTACATCTGGGACCTCTCCCCCGGCACGTACGGCTGGTTCAGGCCGGGGATCCGGGTGCCCCTGGACCCCTTCTGCGGCACGATGGGGGTGGCCCCGGCCGAGCCCGGCCCCCACCCGGTCATGCCCCCCGGCAAATTCGGGGGCAACATGGACATCCGCCACCTGACGGTGGGCACCAGGCTGTTTCTGCCGGTGCAGGTCGAGGGGGCCCTCTTCTCGGCCGGCGACTGCCACGCCGCCCAGGGGGACGGGGAGGTCTGCGTCACCGGCATCGAGTGCCCCATGTACGGGGCCCTGCGGTTTCGCCTCCACCGGGACCGGCCGATTCCCGAGCCCCAGTTTCAGACGCCGGGGCCGCTGACCCCCAAGTACGATGCCAGGGGCTACTACGCCACCACCGGCATCAGCCCGGACCTGATGGAGGCCGCCCGCAAGGCCGTACGCCACATGGTCGAGCATATAAGCCGGACGTACGGCCTTACGCCCGAGGAGGCTTACGTCCTGGCCAGCATCGTGGTCGACCTGAAGGTGAGCGAGGTGGTGGATAAGCCCAACTGGATCGTGACGGCCTACCTGCCCCTCGCCATCTTCGTGTAGGGCCGTCAGTGCTTAAAGTGGCGGCGGCCCGTAAAGACCATGGCGACCCGGTGGCGGTTGGCCACCCGGATCACCTCCTCGTCCCGGATCGAGCCGCCCGGCTGGATGATGGCGGTCACCCCGCCCACGGCCGCATGCTCCACCCCGTCCGGGAAGGGGAAGAAGGCGTCGGAGGCCAGCACCGCCCCGTGGGCCCGGTCCCCGGCCTGGCGCAGGGCGATGTCCACGCTGGCAACCCGGTTCGGCTGGCCGGCCCCGAGGCCGACCAGCATCCGGTTGCGGGTAATTACAACGGCGTTGGACTTTACGTGGCGGACGATCCGCCAGGCAAAGAGCATCTCGGTGAGCTCCTCCAGGGTGGGCTGGCGCTCGGTGACCACCTTAAGGGGCAGGTCTTCGGGGTCGCCCCGGTCGACGGTCTGAGCCAGGTAGCCCCCGCTTATTCGCCGGAGCTCCAGGCCCGACCGAAGGGAGCTTACGGCCGGCTCGAAGGGGGCCGCCATGATCCGCAGGTCCCGTTTGCGCTTTAAAATTTCCAGGGCCTCTTCGTCGTAGCCGGGGGCGACGATGGCCTCGTAGAAAAAGGGCCGGATCGCTTGGGCCGTCTCGGCGTCCACCACCCGGTTGGCCCCGATGATGCCCCCGTAGGCCGAGACCGGGTCGCCGGCGTGGGCCCGCCGGTAGGCCTCGGCCAGGGTGTCGGCGCTGGCCACCCCGCACGGGTTGGTGTGTTTGATAATGGCCACCGTCGGCAGGGTGAACTCGGCGACGATATTTAAGGCCGCATCCAGGTCCAGGTAGTTGTTAAACGAAAGCTCCTTGCCCCAGAGCTGCCGGGCCGAGGCGATATTGGGGACCGGGTCGGGGCCGACGGTGAGCAGCCGGTAGAGGGCCCCGGGCTGGTGGGGGTTTTCGCCGTAGCGGAGGGTGGCCGCCCGCTCCAGGGCGAGCACCAGCCGGTCGGGGAAAAGCTCATCCCCCAGCAGGTATTCGGCCACCAGGGCGTCGAAGGCGGCCGTCACCCCGAAGGCTTTGGCCGCCAGCCGCCGGCGGAAGGCCGGGTCCGACCCCCCGGCCCGCAGAAACTCCAGAACGGCCGGGTAATCCGCCGGGTCGCAGACGGGCAGGACGAAGGGGTAGTTTTTGGCCGCGGCCCGAAGGAGGGCCGGCCCGCCGATGTCGATGGCCTCCAGGACCTCGGCTTCGGCCGGGCTTTCCCGGGCCACCTGCTGGAAGGGGTAGAGGTTAACGGCCACCAGGTCGATGGGCTCGATCCCCAGCCGATCAACCTCCGCCACCTGCTCGGGAAGGTCCCGCCGGACCAGGATGCCGGCGTGGATGGCGCTGTGAAGGGTTTTGACCCGCCCGCCCAGGATGGTCGGCAGGCCGGTGAGCTCCTCGATGGTGCGGACCTTGAGGCCGGCCTCCTTCAGCGCGGCCCGGGTTCCGTCGGAGGCGATAAGCTCAAAGCCCAGCTCCTGAAGGCCCCGGGCAAACTCGACGATTCCCGTTTTGTCGCTTACGCTCAGTAACGCACGCTTCACGGTTGCTGACCCCGGCTTTTAATTCGGACCCGCCGGCCCACCACCTCCAGCCGGCCCTCGGCGAAGAGTTGGATGGCCTGCGGTAAGATTTTATGCTCCTGCTCCAGAATCCGGGCGCTCAACGTCTCGGGCGTATCGTCGTCGAGGACGGGCACCGCCGCCTGGAGGATAATGGGGCCGGCGTCGACCTCTTCGGTGACGAAATGGACGGTGCAGCCGCTGACCTTGACGCCGTATTCTAACGCCTCCCGCTGGGCGTGTAAAGTCCCGCCGAAGGCGGGCAGGAGCGAGGGGTGGATGTTGATTATCCGGTAGGGGAAGGTCCGAACAAACTCGGGAACCAGGATCCGGTCGAACCCGGCCAGAACCACCAGGTCGACCCGGTAAGACTTGAGGGTCTCGGCGATGGCCAGCTGGTGGAGGAGGCGGTTTGAGTAATCCCGCTGGAGGACCACCGCGGTGGGCACCCCGAAGGCGGCTGCCCGCCGGAGGGCCGGGGCCTCGGCCCGGTTGCTGACGACCACGGCGACGGTGGCGTCCAGCTCGCCCCGCTTGATGGCCTCCAGGATGGCCTGCAGGTTGGTGCCCCGGCCCGAAACCAGAACCCCCAGCCGGGCCGGAAGCTGGGCCGGCCGGGGGTTAATCGGGGAGCAGCCTGACCCTTTCATCCCCGTCGGCCCGGATCACCTCCCCCACCGGGAAGGCCTCGGGCAGTTCTTTAAGAATAAGCCCCGCCCGGTCCGGGTCGGTGATAAAGACGAGGCCGACACCCATATTGAAGACCCGGAACATCTCGGCCTGGGGCACCCGGCCCGTGGCGGCAATCAACCGGAAGATGGGCGGGACCTCCCAGCCCACCCGGACCACCGCCGCGGCCGTGGGCGGTATGATGCGGGCCACGTTGCCGGGGAGGCCGCCCCCGGTGATGTGGGCGACCCCCTTGACCAGCCGGCGGACCCGCCGGATTTCGTTGAGGTAACAGCGGTGGGGCCTTAAAAGGGCCTCCCCGAGGGTTTGGCCCAGCTCCGGGTAGTAGCGGTTCAGGGTGCCGGTGGCCCCGGCCAGGTCCAGGCCGAAAACCTTGCGGACCAGGGAGTAGCCGTTGGTGTGGAGGCCGTCCGAAGGAAGCCCTAAGATGACATCCCCCGGCCCGATGTCGGCCCCGGTAATTAAGTTCTCCCGGTCGACGACGCCCAAAAGAAAGCCCACCAGGTCGAATTCCCCCTCGACGTAAATGCCCGGCAGCTCGGCCGTCTCGCCCCCGAGCAGGACGATGCCCCACTCCCGGCAGGCGGCGGCCACCCCGGCGATTACGGCCTCGGCCGCCTCGGGGTCCAGGCGGCCGGTCCCGTAGTAGTCGAGCATAAAGAGGGGCTCGGCCCCGCAGGTGGCGACGTCGTTTATACAGTGGTGGACCAGGTCCCGGCCCAGGCCCTCAAACTTTCCCAGCAGGGCCGCAACTTTGGTTTTGGTTCCGACCCCGTCGGCGGTGGCGGCCAGGATTTTCTCAGGCAGGCCGGGAAGGGGGTAAAGGCCGGCGAACTGCCCGAAGGATCCGGCCGGCAAGCCCTCGAACATGGCGCGGAAGCGCTCGGCCAGCCGGCGCTTGAGCCGGTCGGCGGCGGAGATATCCACCCCGGCCGAGCGGTAGGTAAGGCCCTCCGTTTCGGGCCCGCGCTCAGGGTTTGGGTCAAAGGTCCCGAAGGTCATGGGCAAGGCCTCGGACGGTCAGCGGGCGGCCGGCGCCTCGAGGGCATACTTGCCGAGGGCTTCCGGGATGGGGACCGGGTAATCCCCCGTAAAACAGGCCAGGCAGAACCGGGAGCCCGGAAGGCCCACGGCCCGGAGCAGCCCCTCGACGGAGAGGTAGCCGAGGCTGTCGGCGCCCGTCCAGGCGGCCACCTCGGCCACGCCCCGGTGGGCGGCGATGAGCTCCTCCCGGGTGGCCATATCCACCCCGTAGTAGCAGGGCCAGCGGATGGGCGGGGCGCAGATGCGCAGGTGGACCTCCCGGGCCCCGGCCTCCCGCAGGAGGCGCACCACCCGGGGGGTTGTGGTGCCCCGGACGATGGAGTCGTCGACGACGACCACCCGCTTGCCCCGCAGGACCTCGGGCAGGGGGTTGAACTTGAGCTGAACCCCCAGGGCCCGCATCCGCTGGTCGGGCTGGATGAAGGTTCGGCCGACGTAGCGGTTTTTGATCAGCGCCTCCCGGAAGGGGATGCCGCTGGCCCGGGCGTAGCCGATGGCCGCCGGAATGGCCGAATCCGGCACCCCGGTCACCAGGTCGGCCTCCACCGGGTGCTCCCGGGCCAGCTCGGCCCCCATCGCCTCCCGCATCAGGTAGATAAGCCGGCGGGAAAAGCGGCTGTCGGGCCGGGCCAGGTAAATGAGCTCGAAGATGCAGAAGGCCTGACGGGGGGAGACCCGCCCCAGGTAGGACCTGAGGCCGTTTCGGCCGATTTCGACGATTTCGCCGGGCTCCACTTCCCGGACCAGCTCCGCCCCCACGTGGTCGAGGGCGCAGGTCTCCGAGGCGACGACCCACGAGCCGTTGTACCGGCCCAGGGCCAGGGGCCGGATGCCCAGGGGGTCCCGCACGGCGTAGAGGGCCTCGTGGGTAAGCAGGGCCAGCGAGTAGGCCCCCTCCAGCCGGGCCATCGCCGCCCGGATCTTGTCCACCCAGGTGGGACCCGGGCTGAGGGCGATGAGCTGGCCGATAACTTCCGAGTCGGTGGTGGTTCCGAAGACGGCCCCCCGGTCGACCAGCTCGGCCTGAAGCTCGGCGGCGTTGACGATGTTGCCGTTGTGGGCGATGGCGAGCTGGCCCACAGGGCTTCCCACCAGGATGGGCTGGGCGTTGTAGATGGTGCTGGAGCCGGTGGTGGAATAGCGGGTGTGGCCGATGGCCGCATAGCCCGGAAGCCGGGCGAGCCGGAACTCGTCGAAGACCTGGGCGACCAGGCCCATGCCCGTGTGCAGGTAAATGCGGTGGCCGTCGGTGGTGGCGATTCCGGCGCTTTCCTGACCCCGGTGCTGGAGGGCGAAGAGGCCGAAGTAAGTCACCCGGGCGACGTCTTCTTGGGGTGCGAAAATACCAAAGACGCCACAGGCGTCGCGGGCCTGGTCCGGGCCTTTGGTCATCGCACCCTTAGTTTAACACAGGGCCCTTTCATAAGGCAAAGGCTGTATCAGTTCAACTGTTTCTGTACTTACACAAGGCCGCCAGGATGGCCGGCCGCCTCGGCCGGGTTGACAGTGGGGCGGCCTGCCGCCTAAAATGACGGCGGACCCTTGTGAACGCGCGAATTAGTCACCCGGTGAGGGGAGTCTAAACCTATGGTGGAATTGGCGTCCACGGGCGCGGAGGTGGCCGTAACCCGCATCTTCACCCAGACCCTTCAGGTTCAGGCCCCGACGGCACCGGCTTTTGTCGACATAACGGAGCAGGTGGAGCAGGCGGTTCTTCGGGCCGGCATTAAGCACGGGGTGGTTATCGTCTTCTCCCGGCACACCACCGCCGGCATCAAAATCAACGAAAACGAGCCTGAGCTTTTAGACGACCTGGTTCGGTTTCTCGGCAGGCTTGCCCCGGCCGGGGCCTACTACCGGCACAACGATTTTGCGGTCCGGACCCAGAACGTCGAGGCCGAGGAGTGCCCCAACGGCCACGCCCACTGCCAGCATTTCCTGGTGGAGGCCAGCGAGGCCGTCCCCGTCCTGGAAGGGCGGCTTCAGCTCGGCCGCTGGCAGCGGGTCTTTTTCGTGGAGCTGGACCGGCCCCGGCCCCGGGAGGTGATCGTGCAGGTCTTCGGGGCCTGAAAGGGGCGGCCCCGTCCGCGATGTTCCAGCCCAGGATTAAAATCAGGCTGCTCGGGGCGGCCGACATCCGCCGGGCGGTTCCCATGCGCAAGGCCATCGAGGCAACCCGGCAGGCCTTTGCCGCCCTCTCGGCCGGCCAGGCCCACGTCCCGCCCCGCACCCCCCTTGAGGTGCCCCCGGATGCGGTCGCCCTCTTTATGCCCGCCTACCTGGCCGGACACCCGGCCGGCCTTGGGGTTAAGATGGTCTCGGTCTTTCCGGCCAACCGGGCGCGGGGGCTTCCCCTCATCCACGCCCTGGCGGTGCTGGCCGATGGGGCCAGCGGCCGGCCCCGGGGGCTCCTGGAGGGGACCTTTCTTACGGCCTGGCGGACGGGGGCCGCAACCGGCCTGGCCACCGACCTGCTGGCCCGCCGGGACGCCCGGGTTCTGGCCCTGGTCGGGGCCGGGGCCCAGGCCGAGGCCCAGGTGCTGGCCGTCTGCGAGGTTCGTCCCATCGAAGAGGTCCGAATTTTCAGCCGGACCCGGGAGCGGGCCGAGGCCCTGGCCGGGCACCTGCGCACCATCGGGGTGCCCGTTCCCCCGGCCATCAAGGTGGTGGAGTCGGCGGCCGAGGCGGTCCGGGGGGCCGATGTGGTGGTGACGGCCACCACCTCCCCGGTTCCGGTCTTTGCCGACGAAGACCTTTCACCGGGGGCCCACGTCAACGCCATCGGGGCCTTTACCCCCGAGACCCGGGAGCTGGAGACGGCCACCGTCAGGCGGGCGAAGGTGGTGGTCGATTCCCGGGCGGCGGCCCTGGCCGAGGCCGGGGATATCCTGATCCCCATTCGGGAGGGGGCCATCGACCCGGGACACATCTACGCCGAAATTGGGGAGGTTATCCTGGGCCAAAAGCCCGGCCGAACCGACCCCCAGGAGGTTACGGTTTTTAAATCGGTGGGCAACGCCGTTCAGGACGTGGCCGTTGGGGGCCTCGCCCTGCTGGAGGCCGAGCGGCTCGGCCTCGGCCTCGAAGTCGAGCTTTAAGGCCGCCACCTTTCCGCGGCGGTTGGGCTATAATCATCGGGCAAGTGAGGCGTAAAGGCTGGCCAGATGCCGCGCAAACTTGAGCGGGTGCTCGTGGCCGTCAACGGTAGCCCCCTGGACGCCGAGGTGGTGGCCCTCTCCATCCACCTGGCCCGCCGGGATAAGGCAAAAATTTTTGTAATCTACGTCATCGAAGTCAAACGAACCCTCCCGCTGGAGGCCACCATCGAAGAAGAGGTCGTCAAAGGCGAAACGATCCTGGATAATGCCGAGGCGGTGGCCGAATCCCTCGGCTACCAGGTCGAAACCGAGCTTCTGCAGGCCCGGGAGGCCGGGCCTACCATTGTTGATGAGGCCGAAAGTCGCAATGTGGATATGATCGTTTTAGGGCTGCCGTATAAAAAGCGGTTCGGCGAATTCGACATCGGCCGCACGGTGCCTTACGTGTTAAAAAACGCCCGGTGCCAGGTGGTCCTCTGGCGGGAACCCCTGGACCGGCAGGCTCGCTAGGGGCAGGGAAGGGGGTAAGGTCCGGTGAAAGTGGTGATTATGGGCTGTGGCCGGGTTGGGGCGATGCTGGCCTGGATGCTGGACCGGGAAGGCCACGAGGTGACGATTATGGATATCGACCCGAATGCCTTCCGGTTTCTGCCCCCGGATTTCAAAGGGGTCCCCATCGTCGGCAACGGTATCGACGAAGACGACCTGCGGCGGGCGGGCATCGAGGAGGCCGACGCCTTCGTCGCCGCAACCCGGGGCGACAACCGCAACGTCATGGCCTGCCAGATCGCCAAGCACATCTTCGGGGTGCCCAAAGTGGTCTGCCGCATCTTCGACCCGATCCGGGAAGACCTTTACCGACGGCTGGGCCTGGTCACCATCTCCCCAACCCTCGTCAGCGCCAAGCTCCTTAAGGAGGCCCTGGAACAGTAAGCAATGTATATTATTATCGTCGGCGGGGGAAAAGTCGGTTACTACCTGGCCCGAACCCTTATTAACGAGGGCCACGAGGTGCTGGTTATCGAGCAGGACCCCCGCAAGTGCGAGCGCATCGCCGACGAGCTGGGCACGGTGGTCCTCCGGGGCGACGGCTGCGAGGCTTCGACCCTGGCCGAGGCGGGGGCAAGCCGGGCGGATATGCTCATCGCCGTCACCGGCGACGACGAAGATAACCTGGTGGCCTGTCAGGTGGCCAAGGTCCGGTTTAAGGTGCCCCGGACCATCGCCCGGATCAACAACCCGAAAAACGAGCGGATCTTCAAGCGACTGGGCATCGACGTGACCGTGAGCGCCACCAACATCATCTTAGAGCACATCGGCCACGAGGTCCCCACCCACCCCCTCACCCGGTTACTGGAGCTTCGGGACCTGGGCCTCGAGATCGTGGAGGTCCGGATACCCCCAACGTCGCCGGTGGTGGGCAAGCGGGTGGCCGAGCTTGCCCTGCCGACCCCGAGTGTCCTGGCGGCCATCATCTCCCGGGGCCGGGGCGCCCAGATTCCCAACCCCGACACCGTGATCCAGCCCTACGATGAGGTCCTGGCCGTGGTCTCCCCCGACGTGGAGGCCGAATTCCGGCGGGCCCTGACCGGTGCCTGAGGAGGGGTTGGTAATGCCCAAAAAGGTCGCCTACCTGGGACCGCCCGGAACCTTCAGCGAGGAGGCCGCCCTGGCCTACGACCCGACGGCCGACCTGCTGCCCCTGAGCAGTATCCCGGCGGTGGCCTCGGCCGTCGAGGCGAAGATGGCCGACGAGGGGGTAGTGCCCATCGAGAACAGCCTGGAAGGTTCGGTTTCGGCTACCTTAGACCTCCTCATCCACGAATCGAGCCTGCTTATTCGGCACGAGCTGGTCCTGCCGGTGGACCACTACCTGCTGGTCAAGCCCGGAACCGACCCCCGCCGGGTCCGGGTGATCTTCTCCCACCCCCAGGCCCTGGCCCAGTGCCGCCGCTTCATCGAGCGTTGCTTTCCGAAGGCGGAGGCCGTCGCCTCCCTGAGCACGGCCGCCGCCGTCGAGGAGATGATAAACTACCCCGACAACGCCGCCGCGGCCATCGGAACCCGGCGGGCGGCCGAGATCTACGGGGCCGAGGTTCTGGCCGCCCGGATCCAGGACCACCCGGTAAACCTCACCCGGTTCGTGGTCCTGGCCCTGACGGACCACGAGCCCACCGGCGACGACAAGACCTCCATCTGCTTTGCCGTGGCCGGGGACGACCGGCCGGGCACCCTGGTGGCGGCCCTCCAGGAGTTTGCCCAGCGGCAGATTAACCTGACCAAGATCGAGTCCCGGCCTTCCCGCCAGGGCCTCGGCAAGTATATCTTTCTGGCCGACCTTCAGGGTCACCGCTCCGACCCGGTGGTGGCCGAAGCCCTCGAGGCCCTGCGGGCCCACTGCACCATGATTAAGGTTTTCGGCTCCTACCCGCGCTTTAAAGACGACCTTTAACCGGAGGTTTCAGGTGGACCTGGGGCTCATCGACAAGCTGTTGGCCGGCGAAATCTTCAGCTCGAACCGGGGGTTCGACCACCTGCTCTTTCTGTGCGACGACCTGGGGAGCCGCTTTGCCGGGAGCCCCCAGGAGCGGCGGGCGGCCGAATACATCGCCGAACAGCTGGGGGAATTCGGCTACGAGCCGGTGGTGGAAACCTTCGAGTTTCTGGGCTGGCAGCGGGGTAGCGCCCACCTGGAGCTTTTAAGCCCCTTCCGGCGGGAGCTTCCGGCCCTGGCCCTCCCCTACAGCCCCCCGGCCGACCTGACGGCCGAGCTGGTTTCGGTGGGCCAGGGCGAGGCCGAAGATTTCGCCCGGCTGGGCGACCGGGTGGCCGGCAAGGTGGCCCTCTGCGCCGCCGAGACGACCCCCGCCCCGGGCCGGCGGGCCAGCCACCGGCGGGAGAAGTACCGGCGGGCGGTGGAGGCCGGGGCGATAGGGTTTATCTTCTGGAACCAGAATCCGGGGCAGGTGATAATCACCGGGAGCCTGGCCAGCGACGCCGAGGCCCCCATCCCCGGCCTGGGCATATCCCGGGAATCGGGCCTCTTCCTCCTCCGGATGCTGAACCGGGGCCCGGTGACCGTCCACCTTAAGACCGAGGGGGCGACGGCCCGGCTTACTTCCCAGAACGTCATTGCCGACCTGCCGGGCCGTTCCCGGGAGCTGGTCGTGGTGGGGGCCCATTACGACGGCCACGACATATCCCAGGGCGCCTTGGACAACGCCGCCGGGGCGGTGGTGGGGCTGGAGATTGCCCGGGCCCTGCGGGCCGCCGCGGGCGGCCCCCTGGAGCGGACGGTCCGGTTTATCTTCTTCGGGGCCGAGGAGGTGGGGCTGGTGGGCTCCTGGCGGTACGTGGAGGCCCACCGGGCCGAGCTGGACCGGGTGGTCTTCATGCTGAACCTGGATACGGCGGCCCGGGGTCGGCTGGGGACGGAGTGCCTGGTGCTCACCGGCTGGCCGGAGCTGGTGGGCTATTTCCAGGAGCTGGGCCGGCGGCTGGGCTACGAGTTCGGGGTTGAGGACCGGTTCAGCACCCATTCGGACCACTTCCCCTTTGCGGTGGCCGGCATCCCGACGGCCACCCTCACCTCCAACGACCGGGCCGAGGGCCTGGTGGGGCGGGGCTGGGGGCATACCCCGGCGGATACCGTGGACAAGGTCTCGCCCAAGGCCCTCCAGGGGGCGGCGATGGTGGGGGCGCGGGTGGTCGTAGCCCTGGCGGCCGGACCGGACCTGGGGGGCCTGCGCCGGTCTCCGGCCGAGCTGGAGCGATTTCTGCTGGAAGAGGGCCTCCTGGACGAGCTCAGGCAACGGGGCCGCTTTCCGTTAAGCATCTTGCCGGGAGATTAGCATGGTTGGCGAAGCGGTCGGTTTGCGAATCGCCATCGGGGTGCTCGCCCTGCTCGTCCTCGCCGTGTTCCTGCTGGGCCTCCTCTACTGGAGCTACCGGCGAAGCCAGGCCCATTAAGGCGGGAGTTTGGCGAGGGGGCGGCGGTCTTACCGGCTCGGCATCGTCTTCCTCGGGCTGGTCCTCTGCTGGCAGTCGGGCTATCAGCCCCCGCCCCTGGCCGTCGGGCCCGGGCCGGAGCCCTGGACGCCGCCCCACCCGGTGCTGGGGGTGCACACCCGCCTCACCGACGAGGCCGACCCCCAGAAGGTCGGCCGGACCCTGAGCATGGTCCGGGCGATGGGGGCGGCCTGGGTGGTGGAGTATTTCCCCTGGGCCTACCATGAGCCCCAGCGGGGGGTATTCCGCTGGCAGCACGCGGACCTGGTCGTCTCCGAGGCCCACCGCCTCGGCCTGAAGCTGGTCGCCCGGGTCGATTACGTTCCCGACTGGGCCCGGCCCCCGAACTCCAACGTGAAGTATCTGGACCGGGCTCACTGGGCAGATTTTGCCCGCTTTCTGGCCGCCTTCGCCGGACGCTACCGGGGCCTGGTTTACGGCTACGTGGTTTGGAACGAGCCGAACCTGGCCGCCGAGTGGGGATTCCGGCCCCCGGACCCGGCGGAGTATGCGGGCCTGCTGGGGGAGGCCTACCGGGCCATCAAGGCGGCCGACCCGCAGGCCCGGGTGGCCCTGGCCGGCCTTGCGCCCACGACGGAGCGGTCGGCCCGGGCCGTCCCGGACCTGGAATTTCTCGAGGCCGTTTACCGGGCGGGGGGTGGGCCGTTTTTCGACGCGGTGGCGGTCCACGCCTACGGGGGGGTTCTGCCCCCGGAGGACCCCCCAGCCCCCGACCGGGTAAACTTTGCCCGGGTCCGGCTTATCCGGCAGGTTATGGCCCGGAACGGCGACGGGAATAAGCCCATCTGGGTCACCGAGGCCGGCTGGAACGACCACCCCTACTGGAAGGGGGCCGTCGCCCCGGCCGCCCGGATTGAATACACCCTCCGGGCCCTGGCCCTGGCCGAGCGGGAGTGGCCGGACGTGGAGGTGGTGGCTTTCTGGCTCTTTCGGCTACCGAGGCCGGCCCGGAATTTTAACGACTATTTCGCCTTTGTCGGGCCGGATTTTACGCCCCGGCCCATCTATTACGCCGTCCGGGCCTGGGCCCTGGGCGAGTAGGGGGCGGCCGGTGGTGTAATATCTTTTTTGGAGCAATCTTGCGCCTTTCCCGGAGGGAAAGCACCCGATGGTAGAACCCAATATCAAGTTCGTGACCCGGACCCGAAGCCGCGATTATTACCTGGTAAAAGAGGGCGACCGCTACTACGTCCTGCGGGTGCCCCCGGAGGTGCCCGAGAATTCCAGGCGGCGGGTGGAAGCCTACGGCTACCGGGGCGAGCGGGTGCCCTGGGGATGCCTGCCGGAGAAAGTCCGGAACTGGCTGGGTCGGGCCCGGTTCGGGCCGGACGGCCACACCGAGTACGTTATTCAGCGGCCCAAGAAAGAGATCAGGCTGCCGATAGATATCGCCCTCAGGTAGGGAGCCGGTCGGGGGACAATGAAGCGGGTTGGTCTGCTTACGGGCGGCGGCGACTGCCCCGGCCTTAATGCGGTGATTCGGGCGGTGGTGAAATCCGCCGTCGGCCACTACGGCTGGGAGGTGGTCGGGATTGAGGACGGCTACGACGGGCTGGTGGGCGAGCCCCGCTTCCGGGTGCTCACCCCGGCCGACGTCCAGGGGATTCTGCCCCGGGGCGGCACCATCCTGGGGACTTCCAACCGGGGAAATCCCTTCGCAGTGCCCATTCGCCGGCCGGACGGCACGGTCTTTTACGAAGACCGCTCGGAGCAGGTGGTCGAAAACATCGAGCGGCTCCGGCTCGATGCCCTCATAACCATCGGCGGGGACGGCACCCTTAAGATCGGCCTGGAACTGATCGAGAAGGGGGTGCCCATCATCGGGGTGCCCAAGACCATCGACAACGACATCGCCGGCACCGACGTAAGCTTCGGGTTTGATACGGCGGTGGAGACGGCCACCGACGCCATCGACCGGCTGCACACGACGGCCGAAAGCCACCACCGGGTGATGGTCCTTGAGGTGATGGGGAGGCACGCCGGCTGGATCGGCCTTTATGCGGGCCTGGCCGGGGGCGCCGACGTCATCTTGATTCCGGAGATCCCCTTCGACCTTAATCGGGTGGCCGAGAAGGTCACCATGCGGGAGCGGGCCGGACGGCGCTTCAGCATCGTGGTGGTGGCCGAGGGCGCCCGGCCGGTGGGCGGGGAGCCGATCTTCATCGAGCCCCCCGGCAACGGCAAGTACGGCCGGCTTGGGGGGATAGGCAACCGGGTTGGGGCCGACCTGGCCGCCGTAACCGGCAAGGAGACCCGGGTGACGGTGCTGGGGCACGTCCAGCGGGGCGGGTCGCCCACTGCCTTCGACCGGGTCCTGGCCACCCGGTTTGGGGCCGAGGCGGTCCGGATGGTGGAGCGGGGCCAGTTCGGCAAGATGGTCGCCCTGCGGGGTGAGGAGCTTACGGCGGTCGACATTGCGGACGCGGTGCGGGTCCCCAAGCTTGTGGACCCGGACGGGGAGCTGGTCCGGACGGCCGAGGAGATCGGGATATCCTTTGGGCGCTAACCCCGAACCCCTTACCGGCCCCGACGACCCCTACGCCCTGGTTGCGCCCTTCTACGACCTGGAGTACGAAGGCTACGAGCCCGACCTCACCCTCTACCTGGAGCTGGCCCGCCGGTGCGGCGGGCCCATCCTGGAGCTGGGCTGCGGGACCGGCCGGGTTGCCCTCGCCCTGGCCGGGGCGGGCTACCGGGTGGTCGGGGTGGACAACTCCCCGGCCATGCTGGCCCGGGCCGAAGCCAAGCTTTCCCCGGACCTTAAAGGCCGGGTCGCCTTCGTCCGGGCCGATATGGCCGACTTTGACCTTAATGAAACCTTTGCCCTGGCCGTCGTCGCCCTGGGCACCTTCGGCCACCTTACCTCCCCCGCGGCCCAGCGCCGTTGCCTTGAAACCGTCCACCGGCACCTGCGGCCCGACGGCCGGCTGGTGCTGGACCTGCCGAACCCCCTGGCCCCCGGTTTTCTTGACGACGACCCGGCCCTGGTCCTCCACTGGGTGCGGGTTGACGGCGGCCGCACCTTGAGCAAATACGTCAGCCGGCGGGTATACCCGGCCGAACAGCTGGAGCGATTTACCTGTTTTTACGACGAGGCCGCATCCGGCGGGG
The DNA here is from genome assembly GCA_034434875.1 of Dehalococcoidia bacterium. Classification (GTDB taxonomy): domain Bacteria; phylum Chloroflexota; class Dehalococcoidia; order JAUQQI01; family JAUQQI01; genus JAUQQI01. The sequence continues at coordinate 39,714 of DAOTYJ010000099.1, forward strand.
GGCTGAGGCGGACGGTCTTTACGTACGAGCTGGCCTTTCTTTTCCGCCGCGAGGCCGAATACCTGCTAAACCTTGCCGGTTTTGAGGCCGAGCAGGTTTGGGGCGACTACGACCTGGGCCCTTACGGGCCGTCGGCCGAGCGGATGGTGATTCTGGGGAGGAAAAGACGTTGATTCGCATCGCCCTGGATGCGGCCGGCGGGGACCGGGGGCCGGAAGAGGTCCTTAAGGCGGCGGCCCTGGCGGCCCGCCGCTACGAGATTACCCTGGTAGGCCCGCGGGAGCTGGTGGTTTCGGCCGCCCGGGCCGCCGGGGTCGACCTGAGGCCCTTCGGGCTTGTGGACGCCCCCGAGATCGTCGGGATGGGGGAGCATCCCAGCGAGGCCATTCGGGCCAAGCCCAGGTCGTCCCTGGCGGTGGGCCTTGAGCTGGTGGCCGGCAACCGGGCCGACGCCTTCGTCTCGGCCGGAAACAGCGGGGCGGTGGTGGCCGGGGCCTTGCTTATCCTGGGCCGGATACCGGGGGTCGACCGCCCCGGGGTGGCCACCCACCTGCCCACCTTTGGGGGGCAGATAATCATCATCGACGCCGGGGCCAACGCCGACTGCCGGCCCCACCACCTGCTCCAGTTCGGGGTTATGGGCAGCGCCTACTACGGCTGTACCTTCGGCAAGCCGTCGCCCCGGGTCGGCCTCCTTAACATCGGCGAGGAGCCGACCAAAGGAAACCTGCTGGCCCGCCGGGCCTACCAGCTGCTGAGCGCCTCGGGCCTTAACTTCGTCGGCAACGTGGAGGGTAAGGACCTGCCCTGGGACGTGGCCGATGTGGTGGTGACCGACGGCTTCAGCGGGAACGTGGCCCTCAAGACGGCCGAGGGCGTGGGGGAGATGCTCTTTAAGGCGATTCAGGCCAAGATAAACCAGCGCTGGCGCTACCGCCTCGGGGGTCTGATGCTGGCCCCGGCCTTCCGGGAGCTTTTGAGCCGCTACGACTACGCCGAATACGGGGGCGCGCCCCTCCTGGGGGTGCAGGGGGTGGTGGTGCTGGCCCACGGCCGGTCCAACGCCCGGGCCCTGCGGGGGGCCATCGAGATGGCGGCCGGGGCGGTGCGGACGGGGGTCACCGAGGCGGTGGCCCGGGCGGTGGGCCGGCTGGCGGCCGCCGGCCCGGCCCCGGCCGGCAACAGGTCGGATGACGCCGGGGCCGGGCCGGGGTTATAATTAACCGGTCGCACCCTGCATCGTCGAAAGGAGTCGCAGAAGATGGACGGTCTCGGCCTGCTCCTCCGTCAGGGCCTATCCTACCGCGGGGGCCTCTTTCAGCTGGCCTGGGTTGCCCACCGGATTGCGGGCCTGGGAACCCTGCTTTTTCTGACCGTTCACATCGTCGACACTTCCCTGGTATTTTTTGCGCCGGAGCTTTACAACCACGCCATCAAGATTTACCGGAACCCCTTCTTCGGCATCGGGGAGATTATCCTCGTAGGCTGCGTCCTCTGGCACGGGTTAAACGGCCTGCGCATCGCCGTAAGCGACTGGTTTCCCCAGCTCTGGGCGGCCAAAACCCAGATGCGCCTTGTGGCGGCCACCGTGGTGCTCTTTGTTTTGCTGTTCGTTCCCACCGCCGCCTATATGGCCGTGACCATTGTCGGACGCGGCCTGCTGGGAGGTTAGAGAATGGCCACGTCGCCCCGCACCGTAAGGGTTGTTTCGCCCGCTCGGCCCAGGTTCGACGTCTCGGTCTGGTCCTACATGCGCTGGTCCGGTGTGCTTTTAGTACCTCTGGCCTTCGGCCACCTGGCCATTATGCACCTGATAAATAACGTCCACGTCATCGACGCCTGCTTTGTCTACTACCGGTGGGCGCTGGTGGGCTGGCGGGTTTACGATGCCCTTCTCCTCTGGCTGGCCTATATCCACGGCCTTTTGGGCTTAAGGTACGTCATCGACGACTACGTGCACCACCCCGGCCTCCGGCGGGGACTTAAGGGCCTGGCGGTGGCCGTCGGGGTGGCCCTTTTGACCCTGGGCAGTGTGGTCCTGGTGGGCGGGGTGAGGGTGGCGGAGCTTCCGGGGGGTTGCTAGCCGTGGGCAGTCGGGGACGGATTCACCGGCATCGGTTCGAGGCGGTGGTGGTTGGGGCCGGGGGCGCGGGGCTTATGGGGGCCCTCTACGCCGCCCGGCAGGTCCGAACGGCCGTCTTAAGCAAGGTTCATCCCCTCCGCTCCCACACCGGGGCGGCCCAGGGCGGCATCGCCGCCCCCCTGGGCAATATGGAAGAGGACCGGCCTGAATGGTACGTTTACGACACCATCAAGGGGGGCGACTGGCTGGTGGACCAGGACGCGGCCGAGGTTCTGGCCCGGGAGTCGGTGGATGCCATCATCGAGCTGGAGCATCTGGGCATGCCCTTCGACCGGACGCCGGAGGGTAAGATCGCCCAGCGCCGCTTCGGGGGCCACACCCGCAACTTCGGCGAGGCCCCGGTTATGCGGGCCTGCCACGTGGCTGACCGGACCGGCCACATGATCCTGCATACCCTTTACCAGCAGTGCATCCGGGCCGAGGTCTGCTTTTTCGACGAGTTCTTCGTGACCGACCTGATCCTGGACGGGGGTCGGGTGGCCGGGGTGGTCGCCCTCGAAATCGCCACCGGGGATATCCACGTCTTCCACGCCAAGGCGGTGCTCTTCGCCAACGGCGGGGCCGGGCGGATCTATAAGGTCACCTCTAACGCCCTCAGTCTGACCGGGGACGGCATGGCCCTGGTCTGGCGGCGGGGACTGCCCCTGGAGGACATGGAGTTTTTCCAGTTCCACCCGACCGGCATCTACAAGCTGGGCATCCTCTTGAGCGAGGGCGCCCGGGGCGAAGGGGCCATTTTGATTAACGATAAGGGCGAGCGGTTTATGGAGCGCTACGCCCCAACGATTAAGGACCTGGCCAGCCGGGACGTGGTTTCCCGGGCCATCTACCGGGAGATCCGGGAGGGCCGGGGCATCGGCGGCCGGGATTACGTTTACCTGGATATGCGCCCGGAAACCATCAACCGCTACCGGAGCGCCCCCGGCGGCCGAACGGTCACCGCCGAGTACCTGCAGTCCAAGCTCCCCGACATCATCGAGTTCGCCCGGGTTTACCTGGGGATCGACCCCTTAAAACAGCCGGTTCCCATCCAGCCCACGGCCCACTACGCGATGGGGGGCATCCCCACCGACCTGGACGGCCGGGTCGTGCGGGACGGGAACAACACCCCGGTCGAGGGCTTTTACGCCGCCGGCGAATGCGCCTGCGTCTCGGTCCACGGGGCCAATCGGCTGGGCACCAACTCGCTGGTGGACCTGGTGGTCTTCGGCCGGCGGGCCGGCCGGCACATGGCCGAGTACTGCCGGGGGGCCGATTTTCCGCCCCTCCCGCCGGAGCCCGAGGCTTATACCGTGGAACTGGTGGAGCGGGTCCGCAACGGGGGCAAGGAGCGGGCCGCCCCCATCCGGGCCGAGCTTCAGGAGACGATGCAGACCTACGTAAGCGTTTTCCGGGAGGAGGACGGCCTTAAAACGGCGATCTCCAAACTAAACGAGCTGAGGGCCCGCTATGAAAACATCGGGATCGACGATAGGGGGCTGCGCTTCAACACCGACCTGGTAGAGGCCCTCGAGCTGGGCTCCCTCCTGGATGTGGCCGAGGCCACGGCCTACTCTGCCCTCTACCGGACGGAGAGCCGGGGAGCCCACTACCGGGAGGACTACCCCAAGCGGGACGACCAGAACTGGCTCAGGCACACCCTGATTTACCGGCGCGGCCGGGAAGTAAGCTTCGATTCCAAGCCGGTGGTGATAACCCACTGGCCCCCAAAGGAGCGGGTTTACTGAAGGAGGTTGTCTGCCCGTGAAGGTCAAACTGCGGGTCCAGCGGTTCAACCCGGAGCGGGACCCCCGGCCCTGGTGGGCGGAGTATGAGGTTGAGGTCGAGGAGACCGACCGAGTTCTGGATGCCCTCAACCACGTCAAATGGTACCTCGACGGCAGCCTGACTTACCGGCGGTCGTGCGCCCACGGGGTGTGCGGCTCCGACGCCATGCGCATAAACGGGGTGAACCGGCTCGCCTGCAAGGTTCTGGTGCGGGACGTGGTTGCCGAGGGCCGGGGAACGATTACCATCCAGCCGTTGCTGGGGCTTCCGGTCATAAAGGACCTGGTGGTGGACCAGGAGCCTTTCTTTCGGAAGTACCGGCAGGTGCTGCCCTATTTGATAAACGACGAGCCCCCGCCGGAGCGGGAGCGGCTCCAGTCGCCCGAGGAGCGGGCCCGCTTCGACGACACCACCAAGTGCATCATGTGCGCGGCCTGCACCACCGCCTGCCCGTCCTTCTGGGCCAACGGGGAGTACATCGGGCCGGCGGCCATCGTCCAGGCCCACCGGTTTATCTTCGACAGCCGGGACCGGGCGGCCGCGGCCCGGCTCAAGGTTTTAAACGAGTGGTTCGGCGTCTGGCGCTGCCGGACGATTTTCAATTGCACGGCGGCCTGCCCCCGGGGGATCCAGGTCACCCGGGCCATCGAGGAGGTCAAGGCCCTGATCCGAAGCGGAAAGATAAAATGAGTGACCCTTTTAAGCAGTTTGCTAAGTTTTCTCCAGAAGCTTACGCGATTTACGTTTACGTTAACCCGGGACGGGTGGCATGTTCCAAATCCCGGGATGACCTGCGGGTCGTCGATTTCGGGGAAGACGGCCGTGTGGTGGGGGTCGGGTTTCTCCGGGTAAGTGATGGGGTCGACCTCTCGGATGTGCCCGAGCGGGAGAAGGTTGAGCGGCTCATTGATGACCTGGGGCTCGGGATAAAGATTTACGTCTGACGGTTGCTTAAGGGTACAAAGTAAGACTCGAGGGCCAGCTTTAAAAGGTCAGGGTCGAGGGCCGGGGGAACCCCGGCGTAGTCGGCGATGTCTACCAGGTGCTCGACGATATCCCGGGGGTGGCAGGCACGGGGCGAGATGCCGTGCGCCCGGTAGTAGGCGAAGATGAACCCCACCGCCTGCGGGTCAAAGCTTATCCCCTGGGCGGCGCAGACCCGCCGCAAAATCTCCGCATAGGCCTCCGGGGTCGGGTCCGGCACGTAAATTTTGTAGCGGATCCGGCGCAGAAAGGCCTCGTCCACCAGGCTGGTAGGCTCCATATTGGTCGAAAAGATTACCAGCGGGTCGAAGGGGACCCGCAGCCGCTGGCCCGAACGCAGACTTAAAAAGTCCTCCCGCCGCTCCAGGGGCACGATCCAGCGGTTAAGCAGGTCCCGGGGCGAGATCTGCTGGCGGCCGAAGTCGTCGATAATCAGGATGCCCCCGTTGGCCCGCACCTGGACCGGCGCCTCGTAATAGCGGGTGGCTTCGCTGTAGACCAGGTCGAGCTGGGCCATGGTTAGCTCGCCGCCCACGACCACCGCCGGCCGCCGACACAGCAGCCAGCGCCCATCCGTCGCCTGCAGCCCGAAGGCTTCGGGGTCGACCGCAAAATGGTAGGCCGGGTCGTAGACTTTTATAATCTCCCCGTCGAACTCGACGGCGTAAGGGACCCAGATATAGCCCCCGAAGAAAATCCGGGCGACCGTCTCGGCGATGGAGGTTTTGCCGTTGCCCGACTCCCCGAAGAGGAAGACGGACCGGCCGGAGTTTATGGCCGGCCCCAGCATGTCCAGGATGTGCCGGGGCAGGACGAGGTGGCTGAAGGCCCGGCCAACCTCCTCCCGGCCGACCCTCAGCCCGAGGATGGACTGGGTTTTGACGGCCTCAAAATACCGGTCCATGGGAACCGGGGCGGTGCCGGCGTAGGTGGTTCGGGCAACCAGCTCGGCCGCCTTGGCGTAGCCCTTCTCGGTCAGGGTGTAGGCGTAGCTGGTGGCCAGGATGGAGGCCCCGCCGGTTACCTCGACCAGGAGCTGCCGCTTGAGGTTTTCTAAAACCCGCTCCACCACGTTCCCGAAGGGCAGGCCCATCCGCCTGGCCACCTCCCCGGCGGTTATATTGCCGGCGTAGTAAATAATTCGCAGGGCCAGGTCGGATAGAAAGTCCAGGGTAAGGCCCGTATCTTTGATGGTGCGGACCTCCGGGGGCGAAAAGAGGGACAGGTCGGTGGGGTTCCGGCCCGCCGGGCTTAGCCGGTTGTGCATCGCTCCGCTCCGTGGGGAGATTATAAAACCCGGTCGCCCTTCCGGATAAGGTACTTTAGTCCCGGGGGCTATAATCCAGGGTGTGGCAGCCTTCGGGGTGAACGGCCGGGCGGACCCCAATGGGGACGAAGCGCCCCTCGCCTACCGGGTAGTTCGGGGCAGCCTCTGGCTCGCCTTCAGCTCGTATTTTCAGCTCCTCTGGGGATTCGGGGCCAACCTCGTCCTGACCCGGCTGCTGGAACCCCACCATTTCGGCACCTACGCCCTGGCCCTCTTCTGGTTCTCCCTTCTTAACCTCCGGACCAAGGTGGGCATCGGGCAGGCCTTTGCCCAGCGGAAGGAGACGACGGCCGAACTGCTGGGAACCCACCTCGCCCTGGACCTGGCCGCCGGGCTGGCAACCCTCCTCCTGCTGGGGGCGGCCGTCCCCGTCCTGACCGGGCTGGGATACCCCCCGGAGCTGGGCTGGGTGGTGCTGGCCCTCGGGGCGGTGGGGCTGGTGGAGGCCGCGGGGGCCACAGCCCTCATCCTTCTGGATAAAAACCTGCTCTTTCACCGTTCGGCCCTGGTCCAGGGGCTGGCCTTCGGGGTCTCATACCTGCCGGCCTTCTGGGTGGCCCTGAACGGCGGGGGCTACTGGAGCATCGTGGCCCAGAATGCCGCCCTGGCGGTCCTTTCGACCCTCGGCACCTGGTGGGCGGCGCGGGGTCTGCCGGCCGCGGCCGTGCGCCGCTGGGGGTTCAGCCCACCGGTTGCCCGCCAGCTCATTAGGTTCGGCCTGGCCGTGGGGCTGGCGAATCTGGGGGCGCTCTTTTTAACCCAGTTTGACAACTTCCTGGTGGGGACCTTTGTCGGCCTGGGGGCCCTCGGCTTCTACGACCGGGCCTACCGGACCGCCCAGTGGCCGGCCGCCCTTTTAAACGTGGTGGTCAACCGGGGCGCCTTCTACACCTACGCCCGCCTCCGGGACGACCCGGCCCGCCTCCGCCGAACGGCAACGATGCTCCTCTGGCTCATCCTGATGGGGACCGTGCCCCTAGCCATCGCCGTGGCCGTCGGCGCCCCCGAGCTTATCGCCGTCCTCTACGGCGACCGCTGGCTTCCCGCCGCCCCCCTCCTGCAACTGCTGGTGGTTTACGCGGTCTGCCGGCCCCTCTGGGAGAACGCCGCTTCCCTGTTTACGGCCCTGGGCCGGCCCGGCCTCAACACCGTCCTTACGGCGGCCCAGGCTTTAATCCTGGCCGCCGTCGGCCTGCCCCTCACCCTCCTCTGGCAGGCGACGGGCACGGCCCTGGCGGTGGGCCTTGCCTTCGGCCTGGGCCTGGCCCTCACCTACCGGCAGGTCTGGCGCCAGACCGGGGTGAACCTGGGGGCCGAGCTGTGGCCGGCGGCGTTGGCCGGGGCGGCCGTTGGGGCCGGCTACTGGCTGCTTTCGGGGGCGCCCTTCCTCGGCGGCCTCGGGGTCGAGGCCCGCCTCGGCCTGAAGTTTGGCTACGCTTTCGGGGGCTTCTGGCTGCTTATGGTCGGCTTAAGACCCCGGCTGGTGCTGGGCCGGCTGGGCTACGTGGTCAGGCTGCTCCGGGCAGGCCGAGGTGATACTTGACATAATATTTTAACGGCTTGGGTGGAGTTTAAGGGCCAGCGCCTCCCACGCCGGCCGCCGGTCGCCGGTGCAGCTGATGCGCCTGGGACCGGGCACAAATCGGAGCTCGAAGCCGAGGCCGGCGTAGAGCCGGCAGACCCGTTCGGTGGCCTGGTTGGATAGCACCACCGGGCCGGGGTGTCGGGCGAGCCACCGGGCAAGGCGCACCTGGTCGGCCCAGGTGAAGCCGGCGGGGGCATACTGGCAGAAGACCACGTCGTAGGGCGGGGCGGCGTAGACGAAATCGTCGGCCTCGAGGGGGATGGCCTCGAAGTCGGCGCAGCTAAATTCCCAGTTTTTAAAGACTCGCTGATCAACCGAAAAATCCCGGCAGTAGTTGACCTTGGGGTAACGGCCGAAGGGGACGTTGAACTCGCCCTTGCGGTTGAACCGGCAGAGGCCGTTATAGCAGGTCTTGTTGAGGTAGTAAAAAAGCTGGGCGGCTTCGGGAGTATCGGCCTGGCCGGCCCGGACCAGCTGGTTGAACCGGGCCCGATAGTGGTAATAAAGCTCCCGGTCGTTGGCCAGGGGGTTGCCAGCAGTTGCCGATTTTGTTAACATCTATTCAGCCGAACGGGTGTGCGATTGAATGAAGGTTCTTCAAGCCTTTCGGTTTGAACTGGACCCGAATGTGGGCCAGCGGGTGCT
>DAOTYJ010000100.1:0-11247 GCA_034434875.1 Dehalococcoidia bacterium
AATCGCCAAGGGATTTATGTCTAGTTTTCCCGACGGTCGCCGAGCTCAAAGCGGCCGTCGGTGAAGTCGTGCGGCTACTTGAAGGGACCGAGTCTAAAACTCAATGCTCAGGAACTTAGTTCGGGCCGGCGACGGCGAAGGACCAGGTGTGGGTCTGGCCGTTGGCCGCAACCGCCACGGTGTAGGTCACCCCCGCCTGCAGGGGCACCCGCGGTATTAAAATAACCGCGCTCCGGGCGGCAAGCACGGCCCGGGCCAGGCTCTCAAAGGCCGGATTCGGGTTCGTGTAACTGGTCTGATCGAAGACGCAGTGCTCCAGGGGAACCCCATTGGCGGCGAAATAGCTGCCCGAAACCCGGGGCATCACGTTGCCCGGCCCCAGCTGAAGGATAACGGGCAGCCCCGAAGGGGCCGAATAGCCCGGACAGGCCGTCAGCGGGTCCGGAAGCTCGTCCCCCCGGTAATGGGTGAGGGCCACCACCGCCCCGTCGGTGGGCCACTTCACCGGGTACCGGGCCGTCCCCACCAGCTGGTAGCTCCGCCCCCGGATGATGTCCAGGGCTGCGCCGGTAAGGGTCCCGCCGGCCTCCCGGTAACTGCCGTAGCCTACCTGGGCCAGCAGCGGGTCGACGATTCCCAGGGCGTGGAAGGGCGCCTGCATCCAGCTGTCCACCGCGAACCGGTCGGCCGGGGCCGTTGTGCCGCCCAGGACCACGTTGCCGTTGCGGCCGCACTCGTCCCCGGCCGGCGTGTACCAGGGGTTGGCCGGGTCCTCGGCGTGGGTTGCGAACCGGTTCAGCACGATGTACCGGGCGTGGTTAAAACACCCCTCGCTCCAGGTCGGGTTTTCGGTCAGGGCCGGCAGCCCGGCGGTAGCCCGGTAATAGTTGAGATAAGCCAGCCACTCCGGCTGTGCGGTCTGGGCCGGCGGCGGGGGATTAACCTCAACCCCGGCGGCCTGGAAGGCCATCGGGAGATAAACCCGGCTCTGAGCGGCGGCCGCGCCCGCCGCCCGGCCCACCGGGGCCGGCTGAACGGTTAATACCGCCCAGACCAGGGCCACAAGGGCGGTCAAGCCAAGAAGACCCAAGCCGCTTCGCATGCTCCGCTCCTGTTGACTCCGCTTCGGGCCTGCCGGAGGTGCCGGCGGCCCGGCTCGGCTTCGACCTCAGTTTACCCGGGCCGACCTCCCGCCGGGCAGGTACAATGGTACTTAAGCCCGGCCGACAAGCTGGGCGGCCAGTTCCAGAAACCGGCCCGCCTCCGAAGGCCTCCCCTTCGTCAGGTAGACGGCTGCCAGGGCCGTATAGGCCCGGCCGGCCAGGAAGGGGTCTTCGGCCAGGGACGCCGCCTTAAGCCACAGGGCCTCGGCCGCCTCCAGCTCACCCCTGGCCTCACAGGCGGCGGCCAGAAGCCCCAGGGCCTCGCCGTCCAGCCCGTCCATAACCGGCACAAGGGTTTCGATAACCAGGTCCCAGAACCGGAAGCGGCCGTAGAGCCGCCCCAGCACAACCGCTCGTTCGGCCTCATCGGGCCACAGCCTTTCCACCAGGGGCATAAGGGCCTCGAAGGCGTCGAACTCTTCCCGCTGCAGGAGCAGCCCCAGCACCCACACTGCCAGGGACCGGTCGGCCGGGAGGGAAAGGTTGCCCCCTCGGTCCGCCAGGGCGGCGGCCACCCGGCCCGGCAGGCCCGAAAGCAACGTTGCGGCCTCATCGTACCGGCCCCGGAAGAGGGCCAGAAGGCCCCTTATCTCCGCCCCGTCCGAGCCCGCCGCCCCGGCCAGGAGGGCCGCCGCCTCCAGGCCCTGGGGCGGCACCGGCGGCTCGGCAAAGACCGCCCGGCCCACCGCCGCGGCCAGCGGCCCCGCGATGGGCTCCCCAAGGACCCGGCTCAGCTTTTCGAGAAACTGCGCCCCGCCGGCCGCCCGCGGGAGGAACAGCCGCACCAGGGCCTCCACCGCCGGCCGATAACAGCGGCCGGTCCGAAGGGAAAGCCGGACCGACCTGGCAAAGGCTTCGGCTGCCTCCTCCGGTTTTCCTTCCCTTTCGGCGCAGAGGCCCAGCCAGTAAGCGGCCCCGTAGCCCAGGGCCCCTTCGTACCTTATATCCAGGGCCCAGGCCCCGGCCTGGCCCGAGGCCAGGCATTTTTCAAAGGCCCGGCGGGCCCCCGGGATATCCCCCAGGGCAAAGCGGGCCTGGCCTTCCAGAAGCCTTAAGTTCGGGTGGTCCCCCAGGCCCTGAATCGCCCCCTCAAGGAGCTCCAGGGCCCCCCGGGCTCGGCCGAGTTTTAAGGCCGCCGCGGCCGCCAGCTCCACGGTCCTGGGCAGCCACATCCGGTACTCGCCTGGAAGATACCGGATGGCCCGCCGGAAGCAGAGAAGGGCCCCTTCCCACCGGCCGGCGGCGAAGTACTCCTGGCCCAGGTTGAACCAGCCGAAGGCGTCCAGGGGGTTTTCTTTAAGCTCCTCCCGGGCCAGCTCCATGTTCCGCCGGTGCTTCTCCCGCCGCGTTTCCCCCAGATACCCGTAGTGCTCGATTTCCACCTCCAATGTGCCCAGCCGGGCGGTCGGTTTCACTTCCCTGAGGCCATCCAGGATCTGCTCGTGAAGCCGGCGGCGAAACTTAAGGCCGGGCAGGTTTCTAAAGAGCCTTAAGGCGGGGGTTACGATGGCGTCGGCCGAGCCCGGCTCCGCCCCCAGGTAGGTGACCTGGGGCAGCAAGAAACCGTCCGCATCCGTTCGGGCAAGGATTTCCCTGAGTTTTTCCCGACCCCGACCCAGGGCCTCGTCGGCATCGAGCACCAGAATCCACCGGCCCCGGGCGTGGCGTAAAGACTCGTTGCGGGCCTCGGCAAAGCTTCCGGTCCAGGGGAAAAAGACCACCTTCGCCCCGAAGGCCCGGGCAACCTCGGGGGTCCCGTCCGTGGAACCCGTGTCCACCACGATGACCTCATCCGCAATCCCCCGGACGCTTTCCAGACAGCGGGGAAGGTCTTTGGCCCCGTCTTTGACGATCAGGCACAGGGAGATAAGGGGCACCGGTGGTGAGGCGGCCGGCGAAACCGGTTTCACCGGCCGTGGGGCCGGCGTCGCATTGAGCCTTCCGATGACCGCCCGGGCGGCGTGGTCCCAGGGGAAGGCTTCCCGGATGCGCCGGGCCGCCGCCTCCCCCCTCCTTCGGGCCTCCTCGGGATGCTCATACACCCACCGGAGCAGGTGGGCGAGGGCGTCTAAGTCCGGCTGGAAGACCCAGGGCCGGCCCACCAGCTCCGGCAGGCCGCCGACCGGGTCCTTGAGAAAGACCGGCCTGGCCGGAATCAGGTAGGCGGTCCCATCATCGCTAAACTCCAGGACCGGTCCGGCCCCGGTGGTGATGACGGGAAGGCCGCAGGCCATCGCCTCGGCCACTGGCAGGGCAAAGCCCTCCCCCCGGAAGGGATGGACCAGGCAGTCAAAGGCCCGATACAGCCCGGGCAGGGCCTCATCGGGAACCTCCCGGTCGATGTAAACGATGGGCGGCCCGTCGGCGCCGCCCGCCAGCCCCTTTATCTCTTCCCGCAGGGTGCCGTCCCGGTAAAAGGAGGCCGCGCCCACGTCCTTAATGACCAGGACCACGTCGTCGGCGGGCTTGAATGCCCGCCGATACGCCTCAAGAAGCAGGTCCACCCCTTTGCGCCAGAGGGTCCCGCCCACGAAGAGAAAGCGGAACCGTCCCGAGGCCAGGGCCTCGGCCCCGGGTTTCAGCTCATCCAGGCTTAAAGGCCGTACCCCCGGGTGAAACCGCTTCGGGTCGACCCCGTTGGGGACGACGTAAACCCGGTCGGCCGCAACACCCCCCTCGACGAAGCGTTCCCGGACGAAGGCCGACGGAACCCAGAGCTCGGCCCCCGCCCGGTTTATCCCCTCGACCCAGGCCCGGGGGACGGCCCCGTATTCCCACGGCTGGATGACCGCAAACCGGCCGGCCGGGGGTGGGTCGAAGTCCGGGGGCCAGCGGTGCCGGACCCAGAGAACCGGCGCGGGCGGCAAAGCCGCGTCCGCGCCGCCCACACCGCCCGGTTCGAGGGGGATAACCCTTACGCCTGCCCGTTTAAGGGCCCGGGTAAGGTCGCGATTTACCCGGGCAAAGGAGTGGGCCGAAGTAAAATCCCCCTCCCAGACCACGGGACCGGCCTCCGTCCGGGGGGTTGGGCGGTGTGGGCGGCGCCGGGGAAGCGGCGGTGCCACCCTCGCCCCGAGCTCCCTGAGCTCGGCGACGACCCTTTCTGTCACCGCCGCCCGGCCGAGCTCGGCCAGCACCTTCCGGCGGCCGGCCTCGGCCCTTGCCCGGGCCCAGGCCGGCCTTTCGACCACCTCCCGCATTAGGGCCTTAAGGTGCTCGGCCGAGGGTTCGGCCCAGCGGGCGCCGGCCGGCAGGGGCACCCCCATCTCCTGCCGGCCCCCTTCCGGAACCGGCCCCAGCTTATATTCGATTAAAAAGGCTGTCTCGGGGGTGGCAAAGTCCCGGTGGCCGCCCCAACCGGTGACGATAACAGGAAGTCCGGCCGCCATCGCTTCCGCCGCCGGCCGGCAGAACCCCTCCCCCCGGGTGGGGAGGACGAAGGCGTCGGCCGCCGCATAGAGCCGGGGCATATCCCGGGCAGGTATGTCTTTAAAACAAAAGATGATGTTGGGCGGAAGCTCCCGGCCCAGGAGCTTTAAAACCCTTCGCCTTATCTCGGCCTGGGAAAGCCCCCGGTAAGAGAAGACCTTTAAGATTAAGGCCACATCCTCGTCGGGCCCAAAGGCCTCGGCAAAGGCCCGGATTAAGACGTCCCAGCCCTTGCGAAGCTGGAAGTCGAAGACCGAAAGGAAGTTAAACCCCCGCCGGCCCGGAATCTCCAGGGGCTCCGCCGGGCGTACACCCGCATCGATGGGGCCGGGGAGGACCCGAAGCCTTCCGGGGTCCACCCCGCTGGCGGCGAAGGTCTCCAGGTTGAACCCGGAAGGCACCCAGACCCGGTCAAAGCGGTTTAAAATTTCGACCCAGTGCTCCGGGATCCGGTCCGTCTCGAACATCGTCCGGGCTACCCTCAGGCCCACCCCCGGCATGGGCCGATAGGCGTCGGGTATGGCGTGGAAGACCCCCACCGCCGGCCCGTCCCCCGGCGGGTCGATAAGCCTTATAACCCGGGCCAGGGGGAGGGCCTCCTCGGGCGGAAGCTTTACCCGGCTCCGGCTCCAGTTAAGGGGCACGGCCTTCACGGGTATGCCGACTTCGTAAAGGCCCAGCACGAACCGGCGGGCCTCATCGGCGTAGCCGCTCAGGTCAAAGAGGGGCGCCTGCCAGACGACCCTCAGGCCGCCGGCGGGTCCTTCGGGGTTTAAAACCAGGCCCCTGGCGCTCACCAGGTTCTCCGGCGGGGCGGGTTTTTCCAGCCGGCCGCCCCGGCCGAAGCAGGCCCGCCAGCGCCGCAAAAACTCGGCCAGGTTCGGCCTTTCGTGGCCGTAACGCCCTGGGGTCTGGCCCTCCAGGTGGTAGACCACCGCCCCCGGCTCGTAAACCACCCGCAGGCCCAAAGACCGCACCCGCAGGCACAGGTCCACGTCCTCAAAGCCGTTGAGAAAGGTCTCATCAAAGCCCCCAAGCCTTAAAAAGAGCTCCCGGGGAACAAGCATGCAGGCGCCCGTCACCATATCCAGGTCCCGGGGGCGGGCCGCCTCCGGGGCGTCGGCGGGGACAAACCGGTGGGCGTGGACGGGCGCCCCCCGGTGGAAGATTACCCCGGCGTGCTGGACGGTGCCATCGGGATAAAGCAGTCTGGCCCCCACCACGCCCACCCCGGGCCGGGCGGCGGCCCGGGTCATGGCCTCCAGCCAGCCGGGGGTGGGGATGGTGTCGTTGTTTAAAAAAACCAGGAGTCTTCCCCGGGCTTTGAGGGCCCCCAGGTTGCAGGCCCGGGCAAACCCCAGGTTCCGTTCGGCCCGGACGGCCGTTATCCGCCCGGCCGCGGCCTCACCGGCCAGGTAGGCCGGGGTCCCGTCCGTGGAGCCGTTGTCCACGACGACCACCTCCGCAAGCCCGGCCGGCACGGTCCGGTAGAGGGCCCGAAGACACTGCCGGGTAAGCTCCACCCGGTTGAGAACGGGGATGATTACCGAAACCTCAGGCGCTTCAAGGGGTTTCACCGGCCACCTCCTTAAGCGCGGCCTCAAGCCGTGCGGCCTCGGCAAGACCGCATTCCAGGTAAGCCGCCGAAAGCAGGCTCAGGTCCTCGGCCGTGGCTTTCCCCGCCGCCTTAAGGGGTTCCAGAAGGGCCGCCGCCACCTCCCACCGCCCGGCCCGGCCCGCCAGGCGGGCCAGGGCCCGGGCCCGGCCCTCATCCTCCGGCCAGACCCAGGCGGCCAGGGGGAAAACCCGGTCGAGCTCCTCGGCCCGTCCCAGCTTAAAGAGCAGGTATAAAACCTCCTCATACTCGGCCGCCGCCCGGCCGTCCAGCCACAGGGGCCCACCGGCCCCCGGGACCGGCGGCGAGTCCCCCCGCAGGGCCCCTAAAAGCCAGGCCCAGAGGGGCTCCGACCTGGCCTCAGCTTCCAGGAGGGCGGGCCGGGTCAGCGCGGCCGCCACCCGGTAAAGGACCCGGGCCTGGGTCGGCCCGTACCGGAGGGGTTCTAAAAGCCTGAGGGCCGCCTTGAACCGGCCGGCCTTAACGGCCGCCTCCGCCCGGCGGATAAGCTCGGCGGTCTGGGCCGGCGGCCCCCAGGCTTCCAGGCCCTCCCGGACGCCCGCCAGGTAGGCGGCCCCCAGCAGCCGGCCGTAGGCCGCCTCCAGGGTCGGTTTAAGTTCAGGGTTCTGCCCGAGCCCGCCCTCAAGGAGCCCCACCTGGGCCCGCAGACTTTCCACCTCGCCCGGGGATAGGGCAGGGACGGCCGGGTAGCCGGGCAGGAGTCTAGGAGCAAGCTCCGGATGTTTGTGGGCGAAGACCACGGCCATCCGGCCGCAGGCCCGCTGGCGGCCCACGTAGTAGTCGGTGTCGGCCGGGTGGTGGTGATAGGCCACGGCCTCGGGCCGGTAGTAAACCTTAAGACCCCGCTGGGCCAGTCGGTAGCCGAATTCGATATCGTCCCAGCCGTAGGTAAAGGCGGGGTCGAAAAACTCGCCGTGCCGGATGATAAAATCCCGCTTCAGGGAAAGGCAGGTCCCGTAAAAGTGCCAGAAATCCACCTCCTTCCCGGGGATAAGACCCTTAAAATCGAACTGCTGGCCTCCGGCCCCGGTTACGTAACCCATAATCGGGCTTATTTCAAGCTCCGGGGCCCACTCCACCCGGCCCAGCATCCCGACCCACACCTCCGGGTGGTCCCGGTGGAACCGGATGTGGGCCTCAAGGCCGCCGGGCGGAAGGATTACGTCGTCATTTAAAAACAGCAGCACGTGGCCCCGGGCCGCCCGGATGCCCCGGTTGCGGGCCGCCGCCAGACCCCGGTGGGGCCCACGGATGAGCCTGAGCCTGAGGCTGCGCCGGAAGGGACCTGCCGCCCCAACGGCATCGGGGCGGTCCGAGCCGTCGTCAACGACCACCACCTCCAGATCCCGGCGGGGAATCCGCCGGGCGGCGGCCGAAAGGGCTTCCAGGCAGCGGGCAAGTTCCTGCGGCCGGTTGTAGGTGGCGATAACAACGCTCAGAAACGGCCGCGGCTTCGAATAGTATGTCAGCAGCCGGTAATCCAGATATTTGCCGGGTGCGGCCTCGAACCGGTAGGCGTCGTCGAAGAGCACGCACCGGCCCCGACGAATCCGGCCGATAAGCCCTTTTACATCCCGATAGTATTCCGGGTATGCCGTATCCGTCTTCTTGTCGGGTGGATTCAGAAGCAAGTTCACCACCACGATATCGCCCAGGCGTTCGAGGGTTCGGAGAAACTCCCGGGGGTCGGGCACGTGTTCGATGACGTCGAAGCTGTAAACCAGGCGGTGTCGGGGTATCGGGTCCTTTTCGATATCGTAGACGGGGGCGCCCACGCCCCGGCGTTCAAGGCGCCACTTAAGATAGCGGGTTGATGGGTTGTCAAAGTCGGCGAAGGCCACCCGTCGGTACCCCAGCCCCATGAGCCGAAGGCCGTCGGCCCCGATGCCGCACCCGTAGTCGAGAATCGGGTCCTCCAAGGCCGCCAGGGCCCGGACAAGCCTTAAGCCCGGGGCCTTGGCCCCGGAAAGGTCCCAAAGGGTGAGGTCATAAAGATAGGTCCGGGACCGCCGGTAAAACTCGGCCGGGTCGGAAAACCCGGCAAACTCGGCGTCCACCCTTGCCGCCACGTCCCGGAAAAGGTCAGGGTCAAACTCGGGGCCGAGGTATTCCTTGAGCTCGACCGCCCCCCCGTGGAGGGGAAGGCTCCGCCCACCCCTGGCGACCGGTCTTAAGTCCCAGAGGGCCCCGCTCCGCCCGTAGGCCATCCCGCAGTAGGCGCAGCGCAGGGCTTCGGGCTCGGGGATAAGCCCCCGCCGGCACGCCGGACAGGCCAGAACCTTAAAAAGGTCGGGCTCGGCCGCCAGGGCCTTGAGGATGGGGCCCGGCCGACCCAAAAGCTCGACCACCAGATTCGCCCGATAAGGCGTTCCCACGGCGGCCTGCCGGCAGAGCCGAATCCAGGCCTTAAGCTCGGACCGGGCCGCCTCGACGGCTTCCCGACCCACCCCGGGTAGATGGTCGAAGACGGTAAGAATCAGGTGAAAGAGGACGTTTTCGCCGGGCACCCTTTTAAGACGGAGCTTAAGGTTTAAGGCTTCGGCCTCCCGCCTAAGCAGCGCCTCCACTTCCCCCGGGTCCGGCAGGGGGAAGGCGCCGTGCTCCTCCACCCAGGGAGGAACCGTGCCGAAGATGGCCCGGTGCCAGCGGCCGAAGGCGGCGTCGGCCCGGCGGGCCGCCTCCCCGACGGGGAAGGTTATGAACACCCGGCGGGCCGCAACCCTTAAGGCCTCCTTGAGGACCTCCGGCCGGCGGTCGGGCGAAACGTGCTCTAGAAGGTCGGCTAAGATGACTGATTCGAAGACCCCGTCCGGAAACGGCAGGGCGGCCGCATCGGCCCGGAGGGCAAAGTTTAAGGGGTGAGGCGGCCCCTCAAAGGTTAAGTCTACCCCGACAAAGGGCCGGCCGGTCCAGAACCCCACCCCGAAGGGTCCGCTGCCCACGTCCAGGACCGGCCGGCGAAACCGGCGCCCAAGAAAGGGGGCGTATCTCGCCAGCCAGTTAAGCATCTACCTCCTCCCAGGCGGCCCGGAGGCCGGCCCAGACCTTCCGGGCCTCGGCCAGCCTGACCGGGTCGGCCGTGAGGCCGGCCTGAACGAGCCGCTCCCAGACGAAGATGTAAAGGCGGCGCAGGTTGCGGGCGACTTCCCCGCCCTTTTCCAGGTCCAGGGCCCTTAAAAGCTCGGCGACAACCTCCTGGGACCGGACGATAGGGGCTTGGGCCGCCTCGGGCCGCCCCTCGGCCAGGGCCGAGGCCGCCTCGGCCATAAGCTCCTCGGCCCGCCTAAAAAGGAGCCGAACCAGCTCCACCGGAGAAAGGTTTTCTAAGTCCGAGCTCATCAGGCCACCTCCTGCCTTCAGCCTAGCCGGACCCGGGGCCGGGGACCAGGGCCGGTCGGCCAATCCCGCCGAGCCGGTGTTCCCCGGAAAAAAGGCTTGCCCGGGTTGGGTCCCGGGCAAACCCTCGGCCTTTAAGGCGGGTTTAGCGAAGAAGGTTTAAGACCACCTGGGGGTTGACGTTGGCCTGGGCCAGGACGGCGACGCCGGCCTGCTGGAGGATCTGGAGCCGGGTGAAGTTGACCATCTCGGCGGCCATGTCGGTGTCCCGGATCCGGGACTCGGCGGCCGTAAGGTTCTCCGAGGCCACCGAGAGGTTGGCGATGGTGTGCTCTAAGCGGTTCTGGACGGCCCCCAGCCCCGAGCGGACGTTGGAGATGTCGCTTATGGCCGCATCCACCCCGGTAATCAGCGCCTCGGCTGTGGTCTGGGCCGGGGTCGAGTTGAAGGTGTCCACCAGGTTGGAGAGGTTGCCCCCGATGGCGGTGGAGTTGACGTTGCTGATGCTGACGTTGATGGTCTGGTTCTGGTTGGCCCCGATGTGGAAGAGCCGGTCGGTAAAGCTTCCGTCCAGCAGGTTCTGGCTGTTAAACTGGGTCTGCTGGGCGATCCGGTCCAGCTCGTTCCGCAGGGACACCAGCTCCTGGGCGATGGCCTGCCGGTCGGCGGTGGTGAGGGTGTCGTTGGCGGCCTGGACGGCCAGCTCCCGCATCCTTTGCAGGATGGAGTGGACCTCGTTCAGGGCCCCTTCGGCCGTCTGAATAAGGGAGATCCCGTCCTGGGCGTTCCTTACCGCCTGATTCAAGCCCCGAACCTGGGCCCGGAGCTTCTCGCTGATAGAGAGGCCGGCGGCGTCGTCCCCGGCCCGGTTGATTCTGAGGCCCGAGGAAAGCTTCTCCGCCGACTTGCTGAACGCCAGGGCCGTCATCATCAGGTTCCGCTGGGCATTCAGCGCCTCGATATTGGTGTTTACCCGAAAGCTCATAACTCCCTCCTCTTCGCTTGAATTTTTTGGTCCCGGGCCGTTCGCCTGCCCGGGCTGGATTCCACCCATACTTATCGACGGCCGGCTCTTAAAAATAAGGGGCAGTCGGAGAATCCGGGCGAGAAACCGGGCCCTGCAGTTTTCGGCGCCAAACCGGCCGGGGCGCCCGGCAACCTTACGGGTATAATACCGTTGAGCGGTCGGAAGGTTGCAGGCCAGGATGTCGATGTTGCCCGCCCGCTATCTTCCCCTCGCCTTTGGGGGAACGGTCGCCACCGCCCTGACCATCACGCTTCTGCGGCTGGCCGGGGTGGACCTGCGGGCGGCCGCGGCCCTTTTCGGCCTGAAGGATCCCGCCCTTTTTCGGGTCTGGGTTTACGGCCTGTGGGCGGCCTTAACGGCCCTGGTTCTTGTCCGGGTCTCAAAGGGCCGGGGCTTCGGGGCCGATGCCCTGGGCTGGCGGGGTGGCCTCAACCCTGGGGCCGCCAGAATGGCCTTCCTTGCCGCCCTGGGGGCCATATTTATCTGGCTTCCGGTGGACGCCGTCCGGCAGGTCCTTGGAATCCCCCTTTACTGGGACCCGAATCAGCAGGGGTTTATTCGGCCCACCACCGGTTGGGAGTTTGTCATAGCCGGGCTTACGGGCCTGGTTTTAGTGCCCTTATCCGAAGAGACCATCTTCCGGGGCTACGTTTTGC
>DAOTYJ010000101.1:0-10814 GCA_034434875.1 Dehalococcoidia bacterium
GGGCCCGACCGTGACGACTTCCCCGGCCGGCTCGTGGCCGGGCACCAGGGGCGCCCGGGGGGCCAGGTACCAGTCCATCACGTCGCTGCCGCAGATGCCGCAGGCCCGGACCCGGACGATTACTTCCCCCGGCCCCGGCACCGGGACGGGCATCTCTTCGACCCGGACGTCCTCCGGGCCGTAGTAGCGGGCAACCCGCATCCTTTCGGGAAGGGTCATCTCAGTCGGCCCAGGGGTTCACCGCGTATTTGAGCCCCCGGCGGGCGGCCATCAGCCCCAGGGCTTCGGCCAGGCGTCGGAGGGGAACCTCCCCGGAGATGAAGGCCTCGGCCGGAACGGCCCCGCTTATCAGCAGGCTCAGGGCCGCCCGGATGTGGGTCGGGTGGTGGTGAAAGACCCCCCGGAGGGTGAGCTCCTGGTAGTGGACCCGGCCGGTGTCGAAGCAGGCCCGGCTTCCCGGCGGGCATCCCCCGAAGAGGACGACCACTCCCCCCGGCCGGACGAGTCGGGCCGCCTCCTCCCAGGCCTCCGGCCGGCCCACGGCCTCAAAGACCACGTCGGGGCCGTCGCCGAAAACCTGGGGGCCCAAGTCGGCCGAACTAAGGGTAAAGTCGGCCCCGAGCCGGCGGGCGACGGCCAGCCGCTCCGGGTGACGGTCCACCACCGCCACCGTTGCGCCCTGAAGCTTCGCCGTGCGGGCCAGCATCAGCCCCAGGGCCCCGCCCCCCAGGACGAGGACCCCGGTGCCCCGCCCCACCCCGCCCGCCTCCACCGCCCGCAGGGCGCAGGCGAGGGGCTCGACCAGGGCGGCATGGGCGGCCGGAAGCTCCGGGGGTATGGGGTAAAGGTTGGTCCCGACGATGCGGGCGGGAATCAGCGCATACTGGGCGAAGGCCCCGAAGCAGAAGACCGGGTCGGCGCAGAGGCTGAACCGGGCCCGGCGGCAGTAAGGGCACCGGCCGCAGGGGGCGGAGTTTCCCACGGCCACCCGCTGGCCCACGGCCAGGCCCGCCATCCCCGGCCCCACCGCCGCCACCTCCCCGGCCAGCTCGTGGCCGAAGGGGGACGGTAAAGGACCCAGGGCCGGGTGGCTTCCCTGCCGGAAGATTTTTAAATCCGTGCTGCAGGTGAGGGCCCGCTCGACCCGGACCACCACTTCCCCCGGCCCCGGCTCGGGACAGGGGACGTCTTCGACCCGGAGGTCGCCGGGGCCGTAAAGCCTGGCGGCAAGCATCGGGCGGAGGCCTGGGGATCGCCGGCCAGCCCGGGAATCGGGGGCGGGCTCAGTCCAAGTCCCCGCCGCCCCCGCCGGCTAAGAGGCTGGTGACCCCCGACATCCCGAGCAGGAGCTTGACGTCTTCGCTGGCGTGGACCCGGGGGTCCCAGGGCGGGTCGAAGGTGATGTTGATCTTCACGTCGTTAATTTCGGGTATCTCCAGGACCTTCAGCCGGGCCTGCTCGATGAGGGCCGGGCCGTAGGGGCAGAAGGGGGTCGTAAGGGTCATGGTAATCTCGGCGACCCCGTCATTTACCTGGATGTCGTAAACCAGGCCTAGCTCGATGATGTTAAAACCGAGCTCAGGGTCGTAAACATCCTGAAGCTGCGTCCGGATAAGTTCGACCAGTTCTTCTTTGGTAATCTCTTCCATCGGTTGCCTCCTTGGGCCGGCCTTATTCGGTCACGACCTTGACTTCACCCCGGCTGATTCCGGCCCGGTAGCCGGCCAGGGCATCCTTTAAAGTATTCCAGCTCAAAATGGCGCACTTGATTCTGACCGGGAATTTTTTGACCCCCTGCAGGGCTTCCAGGTCGCCCAGGTCGGAGGTGGGCTCCCGCTCCCCCAGGAGCATCCCCCGCACCTCCTCGGCCAGGGCCTCGGCCTCGGCCAGGGTCCGGTTTTTCACCGCCTCCGTAAGCATGGAGGCCGACGACTGGCTTATGGAGCAGCCCCGCCCTTCAAACCTGATATCCACGATTCGTCCGTTTTCGATTTTAAGATAAAGGTCGACCTCGTCGCCGCAGAGGGGGTTGTAGGCCCCGGCCGTGGCGCTGGGGTCGGGGATCCGGCCCCGGTTCCGGGGATTTTTATAGTGGTCCAGGATTATCTCCCGGTAAAGCTCGTCAAGGGACACGGCTGAAGATCTCCCTCACTTTGGCCAGCGCCTCGATAAAGGCGTCCACTTCCGCCCTGGTGTTGTAAAGATAAAAGCTTGCCCGGGCGGTGGCCACCACCCCGAGCCGGCGCATCAGCGGCTTGGCGCAATGGTGCCCGGCCCGGATGGCCACCCCTTCTGAGTCTAGCACGGTTCCCACGTCGTGGGGGTGAACCCCTAAGTAGTTAAACGAAATTATTCCGCCCTGAACCTGGGGGTCCTTGGGCCCGTAAACTTCGAGGCCCTCCACCTCGGCCACCCGGCGGAGGGCGTAGGCGAGAAGCTCCTGCTCATGCCGGCGGATATTCTCCATTCCCAGCCCCTGCAGGTAGTCCACCGCCACCCCGAAGGCGACCGCATCCCCGATGTTCGGGGTCCCGGCCTCAAATTTCCAGGGCACCTCGTTCCACTCGGAGTAGGTCAGGTGCACGTCCCGGATCATGCTGCCGCCCCCCATAAAGGGTCCCATTCGCTCCAGCAGCTCCAACTTGCCGTAAAGGGCCCCGATGCCGGTGGGGCCGCACATCTTGTGGCCCGAAAAGGCCAGAAAGTCGGCGTCCAGCTCCTGGACGTCGATGGGCATGTGGGGGGCGGCCTGGGCGGCGTCCACCACCATCACCGCCCCGACGTCGTGGGCCGCCCGGGCAATCTCCCTGATCGGGTTGATGGTCCCCAGGACGTTGGACATCAAGGTTAAGGCGACGATGCGGGTCCGCCGGCCGAGGAGCCGGTCCAGCTGGGAGAGGTCGAGGCGGTGGTCCTCGGTGATGTCCAGAAACCTGAGCTCGGCCCCCGTCTCCTGGGCCACCAGCTGCCAGGGCACCAGGTTGCTGTGGTGCTCCATAACCGAAAGCAGGATCTCGTCGCCGGGCTTCAGCTCCCGGCGGGCGTAGGCGTAGGCCACCAGGTTTATCGCCTCGGTGGTGTTCCGGACGAAGATTACCGACCGGGGGCTCGGGGCGTTGATAAACCTGGCAACCTTGGCCCGGGCGCCCTCGTAGGCCTCGGTGGCCTCTTCGGCCAGGGTGTGGACGCCCCGGTGGACGTTGGCGTTGTAGTGCTCGTAGTAGTGTTTCAGGGCCTCGATAACGGCCCGGGGCTTCTGGGAGGTGGCGGCGTTGTCCAGGTAGACCAGCCGCTTACCGTTGCGGACGGTCCGCCCCAGAATCGGAAAATCCCGGCGAATGGCCTCAACGTCCAGCATCTTTTAACCTCCCCCCAGACGGCTAGGCTGGGGCCACGTAGACCTCGCCGTTTTCGACTTTGACCGGGTAGGTCTTAAGGGGCATCACCGCCGGCAGGGCCAGGACCTGGCCGGTGCGGATGTCGAAGCGGGAGCCGTGGAGGGGGCACTCGATGGCCCCGTCGATAATCTCCCCCTCGGACAGATAAGCCTCCTCGTGGGTGCAGATGTCGCTGATGGCGTAAAATTCCCCGTCCAGGTTAACCACCGCCACCCGGTCAAAGTCCAGCTCAAAGGCTTTCACCGTCCCGGGCGGAATCTCCTCAACCCGGGCGACCCGGATGAACCTGGCCTCGCTCACCGCTCTTCGCCTCCGTAAACCAGCTTTTCCCGAACAAAGCCTGCGATCTTGTCCCGGACCAGCTCCAGGGGGATCCGGGCTAGCAGGGGCTCGAAGAAGCCCTCGATGATGAGGGTGGTGGCCTCGGCCCGGGTCAGCCCCCGGCTCATCAGGTAGAAGAGCTGGTCCTCATCCACCTTGCCGGTGGTGGAGCCGTGGGTGCACCGGACGTCGTTGGCCTCGATCTCCAGCATGGGGATGGAATCGGCCCGGGCCCGGCCGCCCAGGATCAGGTTCCGGTTGGCCTGGTAGGCGTCCGACTGCTGGGCGCCCCGAAGCACCTGGATGAGGCCCATATAAACGGCGTGGGCCCGGTCCCGGAGGGCGCCTTTGTAAAGCAGGTCGCTTACGGTGTGGCGGGCCAGGTGGCGCTGGAGGGTGTGGAAGGCCAGGTGCTGGCGGTCGGCCCCAAGGTAGAGGCCCAGCATCTCACTCTCGGCCCCGACCCCCTCCAGGTAGCACTCCACCTCGGTCCGGGCCAGCCGGCTGCCCACCCCGATGACCAGGGAGTTCACCCTGGCGTCCCGGTCCAGGCGCATCCGCTCCGTCCCGAAGTGGCAGACGGTCGGGCCCCAGTTCTGGATGGTCACGTACCGGAGCTGGGCCCCCTCCTGGACGAAGAACTCGTGGGCCGAGGCGCTGAAGCCCATCCCCTCCAGGTCCGGGGAAGTAAACTCTTCCACGTAAGTTACCTGGGCGCCCCGGCCCAGGACCACCAGGGTGTGGGGGAAGGCCCCCACCTGCGGCCGGCCCATCCAGTAGAGGCTCCGGAGGGGAACTTCCACGGCGACCCCCTCAGGCACGTAAAGGAAAGACCCGCCGGACCAGAAGGCGCTGTGCAGGGCGATGAACTTGCGCTCGTCGGGCCGGATGTTCCGGGTTAGCAGAAACTCTCTTACCAGGTCGGGGTAGTCCTTTACGGCCCGGTCAAGGCTGCAAAAGATTACCCCCTGCCTTGCCAGCTCCGGGGCCAGGGCCTCGTAAACGGACTCGGAATCGACCTGGACCAGAAGGCCCGCCTCCGACCCGGCCCCGAGCTCGACCTGGAGGGCGGCGGGAAGCTCCGCCAGGGTGGGGACGGGTCCTGACCCCTCGGCGAAGGGTACGACTTTGGAAAGGTCCAGGCCGCTGATGTCCGTCCGCCGCCACTCTTCCTCTTTGGAGGGCATGGGCAGCCGCTCCCAGGCCGCCCAGGCCTGGAGCCGGCGCTCCCGGAGCCAGTCCGGCTCCCCCTTAAGCCAGGAAAGCTCCTCGACGGCTTCCCGTGAAAGCGACTCGAGTTTTCGGGACGTTGGCTGCATCTTTTCCCCCTCGCAGTAGTCGTCGGGGCGGGCGAAAGGCCCGCCCCGGCCGGATTTCGGTTCCGGGCCGGCGGGAACGGGACCTCAGCCCACCGAGCCCTCCATCTCCAGCTGGATGAGCCGGTTCATCTCCACGGCGTACTCCATGGGGAGCTCTTTGACGATGGGCTCGACGAACCCGTTAACGATCATGGCGATGGCTTCGGCCTCCGGGATGCCCCGGCTCATCAGGTAGAAGAGCTGCTCCTCACCCACCTTGGAGACGGTGGCCTCGTGCTGGATGGTCACGTCCTGCTCCTCAATCTCCATAAACGGGTAGGTGTCGGAGCGGGAATCTTCGTCCATAAGCAAAGCGTCGCAGCGGACGTTGCTCTTTACGCCCACGCAGCCGGGGTAGACCTTAACGAGGCCCCGGTAGGTGGTCCGGCCGCCGTCCTTGCTCACCGACTTGGAGGTAATGACCGAAGAGGTGTAGGGTGCGGCGTGAATCATCTTCGCCCCGGCATCCTGGTGCCGGCCCCGGCCGGCAAAGGCCATGGAGAGGACCTCGCCCCGGGCGCCCTTGCCCAGCAGGTAGACCGACGGGTACTTCATGGTCACCTTCGACCCGATGTTGCAGTCCACCCACTCCATCACCGCGTCCTCGTAGGCGACGGCCCGCTTGGTGACCAGGTTGTAGACGTTGTAAGACCAGTTCTGGATGGTGGTGTACCGGCAGCGGCCCCCCGGCTTGACGATGATTTCGACCACGGCCGAGTGGAGGGAGTCGGTGGAGTAGATGGGGGCGGTGCACCCCTCCACGTAGTGGACGTAGGCGCCCCGCTCCACGATGATAAGGGTGCGTTCGAACTGGCCCATATTCTGGGCGTTGATCCGGAAGTAAGCCTGGAGGGGGATGTCGACTTTAACCCCTTCCGGGACGTAGATAAAGGACCCGCCGCTCCAGACGGCCGAATTGAGGGCCGCAAACTTGTTGTCGGCGGGGGGTACCACCGTCCCGAAGTACTGCCGGACCAGGTCCGGGTACTGGCGGACGGCCGTATCGGTGTCCACGAAGATGACGCCCTTCTTGGCCAGGTCCTCCCGGATGGAATGGTAGACCACCTCCGACTCGTACTGGGCCCCGACCCCGGCCAGGAACTTCCGCTCGGCCTCGGGGATGCCCAGCCGGTCGAAGGTGCGCTTAATGTACTCGGGCAGGTCGTCCCAGCTGCGGCCCTGCTTTTCGGTGGGCCTAACGTAGTAATGGATGTTGTTAAAGTCGATGCCCGAGAGGTCGGCCCCCCAGGTGGGCATCGGCTTGTTGAAGAATATCTCCAGGGCCCGGAGCCGGAACTGGCGCATCCACTCCGGCTCCTGCTTTATCCAGGAGATCTCCTCGACGGTCTGCCGGGAAAGGCCCTTGGGCGCCTTGTAAACGTACTGCTCGGGGTCGTGGAAGCCGTATTTTTCCAGATACTGCTTGTCCAGGTCCCTGAGCAGTTCCTCCGGTGTCGTCGCCATGGTTTACCCCTCCTTTTGGGTTGCAACTTCCCGGATGATCCAGTCGTAGCCCCGCTGCTCCAGCTCGTGGGCCAGCTCGGGCCCGCCGGAGCGGACGATCCGCCCGTCCACCAGGACGTGGACCACGTCGGGCTCGATGTAGTTTAAGATCCGGGAGTAATGGGTGATGATGAGAAAGCCGATGTTCGGGCCCCGCATCGCGTTGACGGCGTTGGCCACCACCCGAACGGCGTCGATGTCCAGGCCCGAATCGGTCTCATCCAGGATGGCGAACTCCGGCTGAAGCACCGCCAGCTGTAAGATCTCGTTGCGCTTCTTCTCGCCGCCGGAGAACCCCTCGTTGAGATAGCGGTTGACGAAAGAATCGTCCACCCGCAAAAGCTGCATCTTCTCCCGCAGCAGCTTGCGGAACTCCATTACCGGGACGTCGGTTCCCCGCAGCGACTTGAGGGCCATCCGCAGAAACTGGACCACACTCACCCCCGGCACCGCCACGGGGTACTGGAAGGCCATAAAGAGGCCCAGCCGGGCCCGCTCATCGGGGCTCAGCCCCAGGATATTCTGGCCCTTCCAGAGCACCCGGCCCTCGGTGACCTCATAGTGGGGGTGGCCCAGCAGGGCGTTGGCCAGGGTGCTCTTGCCCGAGCCGTTGGGGCCCATAATGGCGTGGACCTCCCCCTTGGGGACCACCAGGTCGACCCCCTTGAGGATCCCCCGTCCCTCAACCCGGACGTGCAGGTTTTCAACGATGAACAGGTCCCTTGCTTCGGCCATTCTCCCTCCAAGACTCGACTGGGTTTCCTCCACCAAGAATAACCCATGGCCCGGATTTTGTCAACGGGGTGGTTAATAAAATTTGACAGGGGTCGGTTTTGCCCTTATAATCCAGATCAGGATGGTGGGTGTCAGTTCGCCCGCACGCCTGGCGGTCCTGCGCCTCCTGAAGCAGCGGGGTCCCCTTACGGCCAAGGCCATCGCCCGGGAGCTGGGGGTTACGGTGGTGGCCGTCCACAAGCACCTGGAGGCCCTCCAGGGGGAGGGCCTGGTGGAGGCTACGGTCCGCAAGCAGCCCCGGGGCCGGCCGGCCCTGGTCTATCAGCTGTCGCCCCGGGCCCTGGAGTTCTTCCCCCAGGGCTACCGGGACCTGCTCATCGGCCTTTTGGACCGGGTGGCCGAGCTGCACGGGCCGGAGGGCCTTTACCGGCTGCTGGCCTCCCACACCCAGGCGTTGCGGGAGCGCTACCGGATCCGGCTGGTGGGCAAAGACCTGGCCGACCGGGTGCGGGAGCTGGCCCGGATTCGGGACGAGGAAGGCTACATGGCCGTCGCCCGGGAGGAGCCGGGGGGGCTGGTGCTCATCGAGCACCACTGCCCCATCTATGAGATCGCCCGGCAGCACCCGGAGGCCTGCCGCTGCGAGGAGGAGCTTTTTAAAGAGATCCTCGGGGCGCCGGTGCGGCGGGAGGCGACTTTGGCCCAGGGCGACCCGGCCTGCCTTTACCGAATCAGGCCGGCCGGGCCGGATTTTGACAGGCCTTGACGGCCGGTCTATAATAGATAGTGGACGACGCGGGGTGGAGCAGCGGCAGCTCGCCGGGCTCATAACCCGGAGGTCGTGGGTTCGAGTCCCACCCCCGCTACCGTCGGGCCGAAGGCTAGCCTTCGGCCCGTTTCTTTTCGGGCCCAGTCCCTGACGGGAAAACCCATGGTCGGCCAGTTCCGCCTGGACCGGCTGGTGGCCCGGGTCCGGTCCTTTGCGGCCGAAGCCGAACTTCTGGGCCCCGGGGACCGGGTCGTTGCCGGGGTCTCGGGCGGGCCGGATTCCGTCACCCTGCTCCACGTCCTGGTAGCCATCGTCCCCGACCCCCAGGGCAGGGTAGCAGTGGGCTACCTGGACCACGGCCTGCGGGGGGAGGCCGGGGCCGAAGAAGCCGCCTTCGTCGGGGAGCTGGCCCGGCGCTGGGGCCTTAAGTTCTTTACCGACCGGGTGGATACCCAGGCCTACCGGCGGGCGCGGGGGCTTTCGGTGGAGGCCGCCGCCCGGGAGCTCCGCTACCGCTTCCTGGGGGAGGTTGCCCGGGGCTTCGGGGCCGGCAAGGTGGCCGTGGGCCACACCGCCAGCGACCAGGTGGAGACGGTGCTCCTTAACATAATTCGGGGCGCCGGCCTGGCCGGCCTCCGGGGAATGCGGCCCCGGTCCCCTTACCCCCTGCCGGAATTCCCCGAGCTCTGCCTTATCCGTCCCCTTCTGGGAGTTCTCCGGGAGGAGACGGCGGCCGCCTGTCGGGCGCTGGGCCTGGAGCCCCGGGCGGACCCGACCAACCTGGACCGCCGCTACCTGCGGAACCGGGTCCGGCTGGATATTCTGCCCCTCCTCCGGCAGATAAACCCCGGGGTCGACCGGGCCATCTGGCGCCTGGCCGAGGCCGCCGCGGCCGACCTGGCCCTGGTGGAGGCCCAGGCCGAGGCGGTCCTGAAGGAGGCCCTGGTTTCCCGGACGCCGGACGAGGTGGTCCTCCGCCGGGAGGTGGTGAACGCCCGGCCCCGGGCCCTCCGGGCCCACGTCTTCCGCCTGGCCCTGCTCAGTCTGGGCGCCCCGGAGCCCCCCCTTACGGCCTACCACCTGGAGCGGCTGGTCCGGCTGGCCGAGGGGCGGGTCGGGGGCCGGCTCGACCTGCCCGCCGGCCTAAAGGCCCAGGTGGGCTACGACTTCATCCGGGTGGGCCGGGGCCTCGGCGGCCTTACGGCGGGCGAATTTCCCGGCCTCGACCGCCCCCTACCCTTCAGGCCCCCGGCCCGGGTCCGGTTGGACGGCTGGGTTCTGGAGGCCGAGGTCCTGCCCCGGCCCCAGGACTGGGACCCCCGTCAGGCCCCGGAACCCTGGACGGCTTTCGCCGATTTTGATAAGGTAAAGGGGGATTTGGAGGTCAGGCCCTGGCGTCCCGGGGACGCCCTGGTGCCCCTGGGCCTCGGCGGCCGGAAGAAGCTTCAGGATATCTTCACCGAGGCCAGAATCCCCCGGGAGCGGCGGCCCCGCTGGCCCGTGGTCGCCGACCGGCTGGGGATCATCTGGGTGGTGGGGTTGAGGCTGGCCGACCGGGTAAAGGTTACCCCCGATACCCGGCGGCTTCTCAGGCTTAGGGTCGCCAAGGGGTGATTATGCCGACGGCAGTCAACGGCCGCATCGGGGAGATCTTACTCGACGCCGAAACCATTCGCCGCCGGGTAAAGGAGCTCGGCGAGCAGATCAGCCGCGACTACGCCGGCAAGGACCTGCTCCTGGTGGGGCTTTTGAAGGGGGCGGTGGTGTTCTTGGCCGACCTGGCCCGGGAGGTCGACCTGCCGGTGGAAATCGATTTCATGGCCATCAGCAGTTACGGGACCCGGGCCGAGTCCTCCGGGGTCGTGAGGATCTTAAAGGACCTGGACGAAAATATCGAGGGCCGGCACGTCCTGGTCGTTGAGGACATCATCGACTCGGGGCTTACCCTGGAATATATCCTGAGTCTGCTCCGGGCCCGCAACCCGGCCAGCCTGAAGGTGTGCGCCCTCCTCCGGAAGCGGAAGCCGGGGGCCCGGCCCGTCCAGGCGGACTACGTCGGCTTTGATATCCCCGACCGATTCGTCGTCGGCTACGGCCTCGATTACGCCCAGGCGTACCGTAACCTTCCTTACGTTGCGGTGTTAGAGCTGGTGGATAGGTGCGGTCCGCCCGGGTGACCCGGTGGCGGTCCCCGGGCCCTGCCGTTGGAGGGTAAGGAATGGCCCAACGCTGGCTCCGAAACGGGTTTATCTACATCCTGCTGCTGGGCATCGCCGCGATCATCTTTCTGGCCCTAAATCTGCCTTCCCAGCCGGCCGGCTGGGTTCCCCTGAGCGACCTTCTGCTTATGGCCAAGGCCGGCCAGATCGAGCGGATCGAGGTCCAGGGGGATGCCCTTACGGCCTACGCCCGGGACGGCAAAACCAAATACGCCTCCCGCAAGGAGCCGTCGGCCAGCATCATTGAGCTCCTTAGCCAGAACGGCGTAAGGGTCGGGCCCAACGGGGTCGGGGTTACCGTTCGGGAGCCCAGCTCCGCCGGAAGCATCCTCTACTCGGCCCTTAACCTGGTGCCCCTGCTCCTTTTCGCCGGACTGCTCATCCTGCTTTTCCGCCAGGCGCAGGGTGCGAACAATCAGGCGTTTAACTTTGGCAAGTCCCGGGCCCGGCTTTTTGGTGGGAACCGGCCGACGGTGACCTTTAACGACGTGGCCGGGGTGGATGAGGCCAA
>DAOTYJ010000102.1:0-28373 GCA_034434875.1 Dehalococcoidia bacterium
CCGCCGCCTCCGCCCCCGATGCCGACCCCGACTGAGCAGCCGGCCGTGGTTCTGCCGCCCGCGCCGCCGCCTCCGCCGGCGCCCCCGGCCCCGCCGGCCCGGCCGCCGGCCGCGCCGCCCGCCGGCCCGACGGTCCTGCCGCCCACGGGCGAGCCGGACCTGATGCCGATTTTCACGTCCCTGCTGGCCATGGTCGGCGCGGGCCTCGGCCTGCGGCGCCTCGGCCGACGCTAAAGGAGCCGCCCCGATGCTCGGGTCCTATCCGGACCTGCGGCTGAGGGATGGAATATACCCGGCCGGGTGCCGGCCGGAAGACCGATACCAGGCCCTCCGGCCGGCGGCCGCGTCCGCCTGGCCCGCCGAAATCGGGCCCATCCGCCGGGCCTACGCCGCGCGGGTCCGCCGCCAAAACCTGGCCCGGGCCGCCTGCAACTTCATCGGCACGGTCCTGCTCGTCGTCGGGTTTTCGGGCCTTATTCTGCTTGCGTCCGGCCCCGTCTATGAGGCCCTGGGCGGCCTTCTGGCCCAGCTGCCCCCCAGGGCGGCTCCGGCCCCGGTCCGAACGGACGCCGCCCGGCCGCCAGCCTACGATTTCCTGGACCCCGCCCTTGCCCCGCCCCGGCCGGGCGCCTTGAATGTGGCGGCCCAGGCCCAGCCGGTCCCAACGAACCTCCCAATAACCGAGCTCTCCATTCCTTCCATCGGCCTCGTAAGCAGGGTGGTCCCGGCCCCACTGATAAACCGGGGCGGCCAGGTAACCTGGGAGGTGCCGCCCTTCGTCGTCGGCCACGCCGAGGGCACCGCCGGGGCCGGGGCCCCCGGCAACGCGGTGCTGATGGGCCACATCACCAGCCGGAACCTGGGCAATGTGTTTATCAACCTCGACAAGGTTCAGGTGGGGGATATGCTGGCCGTTTTCAGCGGCGACCGGCAGTTTAACTACCGGGTAACCGAAGTGAAGGCCGTGCCCCGAACCGACGTTTCGGTGGTGGGGCCCACCGATAGGCCGACCGTAACCCTGATCACCTGCACCGGCACCTGGCTGCCCCTCATTTCGGACTACAGCCACCGGCTGGTGGTCCGGGCCGAGCTGGTCGGCCGCTGAGCCGCCCTCGGCCCGGCCGTTGACACCGGGTCGGGGTTGTGTTAGCCTCTGGGTAGATTGCAGAAGGTGGTCCGGTCATGCGTTGCCCCCGGTGCCAGCACCCGGAATCCAAAGTAGTCGACTCCCGCGACGTCGACAACGCCATCCGGCGCCGGCGGGAATGCCTTAACTGCGGCGCCCGCTTTACCACCTACGAGCGGGTGGAGCCGGCGGTAGTCTACGTCGTCAAGCGGGACGGCCGGCGGGAGCCCTTCAGCCGGGAGAAACTGCTCCGGGGCATCCAGCGGGCCTGCGAGAAGCGGCCCCTGGCCACCGAAACCCTCGAGGCCCTGGTCGACGAGGTCGAGGCCGCCGTCCAGCGGTTGGGGCCGGAGGTTCCGAGCCAGACCATCGGCGAGCTGGTGATGGAAAGGCTTAAAGAGCTGGACGAGATCGCCTACATCCGGTTTGCCAGCGTCTACCGGCAGTTCAAGGACCTCGAAAGCCTCAAGGCCGAACTGGAGGAGCTGGAGCAGGCCCGCCGGCAGCGCCGCCTGCGCCAGAGCCAGCCGACCCTCTTCCCCCTTGAAGACCTGGGCTCGACCCGGGCCGTCACCTCCGCCCCCCAGCCCCGCCCCAACCGCCGCTAACCCTGCCAGGGCGTTCCCAGTTATAAACTGCGGACGGCCGGCCGGCTCCCGCGCCTTAATGCCAAAAAGTCCCGGAGCCGGCCGGCCCGATTTGACAGCCGGCAGCGGCTGTGTTAGCCTCTGGCAGACACACCCCCGAAGGGAGATGAGGTGCAGGGCTCAGGGTATCGGCGTCATACTTGCTTCTCCGCTTATTTCCCCAATGAAAGGAGGGGGAAGCCATGCTTATGATGGCCTTTTTCAAGTTGCGCAAGCCGGCCGGAATGTCGGACAAGGAGTTTTACACGGTCTGGCCGAAGGCGGCCGAGGCCGCCCTGGAGGCGCTGAGGCAGGGGGCGTTGAAGGCCCTCTGGAAGGTCGCCGGCAACCCCTGGGTTATCGGCATCATCGACGTTAACGTCGGCGACGATATTGACCACGCCCTCCAGGGCCTCCCCATCTGGAAGCTGGGTTATCAGCACATCGTCGAGAGCATCGAGTGGTTCCCCTTGCGGCCATACGAGAATTGGGCCGAGGACCTCAAGCGGCTTGCCGCCGAGGCCCCCTGAGCCGACAGCTTGAAGCTTACCAGGGAGGTGCAGCCCGTGGCCTACACGATTTATCCCCTGCTTCTCGGCGAGGTGGAGGTCGACTACAGCTTCCTGGTCTGGCAAACCGACTGCGGCCAGGCCACTTACGTGCCGGCGACGGCATTTTTAATCCTGGGGGCCGACCGGCCGGTGCTGGTCGACGCCGGTTTCCAGAGTCCCGAGCGGGTGAAAGAATACAGTGGTCTTAACGCCCGCCAGGCCCCGGACCAGACCCTCGAGGCCCAGCTGGGCAGGCATAACCTGCGGCCCGAGGATATCGGCTATCTCATTCACACCCACCTTCACCTGGACCACTGCGGGCTGGATTATAAGCTTACGAATGCCCGCATCTTCGTTCAGCGTCGGGAGCTCCAGTATGCGGCCGCACCCCTCTTCCCGGTGGCCTTTTACGACCGGCTGGACATCGCCCGGCTGGTTAACGACCTCTGGAATCAGGTCGAGTTGCTGGACGGGGATGCCGAGGTCCTGCCGGGAATTCGCACCGTCGTCACCGGCGGCCACACCCCGGCCCACCAGATGGTTTACGTCGAGCTTGATTCGGGTCGGGCGATCCTGACCGGCGACGCCGCCTACATCGTCGAGATGAACGTCCGCAAGCAGATTCCCTTCGGCTACTACGTCAACCTGGACGAGGTTATGGCCGCCTTAAAACGGATCACCCGGGAGGGCAAGTATATACTGCCCACCCACGACCCGGAGGTGCACCGGCTTTACAACAACGGCCTTAAATAAATCTGTCAATCGGAGCGGGCCGCCAGGGCCGCCTCGAGAACCTGCCGGATCTCCCGGATGGTCTCCTGCCGGAGGCCCGTCCGGTAGGCCTCCCGCAGCCGCCGGCTCCGCTCGGCCCGGGCCTCCTCTTCCGAAAGGCCCGGCTGCTGCGCAAGCTCCTGCATCAGCCGCTCCCGCAGTTCGTTGGCCGCCCGGGGCCGCTCAATCCATACCCCCAGCTCGTTAAAATCGTTATCTAAAAAGACAAAGGTCGGGATCGACCGGAACTGCCCCTGGTTTAAATAAGCGTCCATGATATCCAAGTTCTTGTCCCGGGGGAAGATGCGGACCTC
The DNA here is from genome assembly GCA_034434875.1 of Dehalococcoidia bacterium. Classification (GTDB taxonomy): domain Bacteria; phylum Chloroflexota; class Dehalococcoidia; order JAUQQI01; family JAUQQI01; genus JAUQQI01. The sequence continues at coordinate 3,389 of DAOTYJ010000102.1, forward strand.
GATGTCGGGACTGCACTCGGCAATCTTGATTAAAATGGGCAGGTTGGTGTAAACGTCGGGGCACCAGTCCTCGGCGAGGGCCACCACCCTAAGCTTGCCCCCAACCCGGCCCGGAACCTGCGCAAAGAAGGCGCAGTCCTCGGGGCTCACCTGGGTCTCGGCATAACTTTCGGCAAAGCGTTCTTTGTTTTGCTGAATAACCTGCATGTACTCCGACCAGGTGTATCCCTGGGCAAACCTCTCGGCCGTTATGCCCGCCCGGTTGCCCTTAAGGATGGCCATCTTTAGTCCCTCCTTAGAAGATTTCCTGCTCCAGCTCGCCGATGGCTTCGTCGAGGGCCTCGACGACCCGGTCGATATCGGCCTTCTCGATGGTGAGGGGCGGGGCGATCTGGATAATCTCCCCGGCCCGGGTAAGAATGCCCCGCTTGAGCAATTTTGGCGTAAGCCGCCGGCCGATCTGGTCGGATTCGGCAAAAGGCTCCCTGGTGCGCCGGTCCCGAACCAGCTCCACCGCCCACAGAAGCCCGATGCCCCGTACATCCCCAACAATCGGGTGCTCTTTAAGGACCTCAAGCCGGGACCCCAAATACCGGCCAACCTCGGCCGCCCGCTCCACCAGACCCTCCCCCTCGATAATCTCTAAGTTTTTAAGGGCCACGGCGGTGGCCACCGGGTGGGCGCCGAAGGTTATGCCGTGCTGGAAGGCGTGCTTTCGCTCGCCCTTAAACCGGTCGAAGACCTTCGGGCTGGCGATGGCCGCCGCGATGGGCACGTAGCCCGAGCCCAGGCCCTTGGCCACCGTCATTATATCGGGCACCACCCCGAAGTGCTCAATCCCAAACCAGCGGCCCGTTCGGCCGAACCCGTTTATCACCTCGTCGGCGATGAGGAGCACCCCGTACCGGTCGCAGACCTCCCGGAGCTTCTGCCAGTAAATGGGCAGGGGCACATGCACCCCGGCCGACGTCGAAATCGGCTCGGCGATGACGGCCGCAACCGTGTTCGGCCCCTCCTGTTCGATGGCTTCGGCCACGGCCCGGGCGCAGTAAAGGTTGTATTCTTCGTAGCTCAGATGCTCGGGGTAGCGGTAGCTGTCGAGGTTGACCACCGCAACCCCGCCCGGAACCAGGGGCTCAAAGTAGGTCCGGTCCAGGTAGCGGGCCCCGTTCACGGTCATGGCGCCGAAGGTCTGGCCGTGGTATGAGCCCCGCCGGTAGATGAACTTGTAGCGTTTCGGCTCCCCGTTAAGATGGTGATACTGACGGGCCATTTTGAGGGCGGTCTCAACGGCCTCCGAGCCCGAGTTGACGAAAAAGACATGCGAAAGGTCGCCCGGCGTAATCTTGGCCAGCTTGGCCGCAAGCTTGATGGCCGGGACCGAGGCGTAGGCGAAGGTGTTAACGTAAGCAAGCTTCTGCATTTGGTCGAAGGCGGCCTCGGCCAGCTCCCGGCGGCCGTGGCCGGCGTTGACGACCCAGAGGCCGGACATGGCGTCGATGTATTCCCGGCCGTCGACGTCGTAGAGGCGGACGCCTTGGGCCCGCTCGAAGATTAAGAGGCCGCCGGGTTCGGCCAGCTCGTTCCACTGGCGGGTGTGAATCCAGAGGTGGTCCAGGGCCTGCTTACGCAGCCGGGCCGCATCCGCAGCCCCCGGAAGGATTCCGCCCCCTTGGGGCTCGGTCGGGCGCATCTTCCTGCTCCTTCTCAGGGCGATTGGGGGACTCGTTAGATAATACGCCTCCCCCGACCCTGCGGTCAAAAACCGGCCGGGCCGGACAGGGCCCCCCGGCCGTGCCGGCCGACCGTTCGGTCGGCGGACTGGCGAATCTTTCCCAAAGGTCCGGTGCCGAAAGGCTTTGGCGTAGCCCCGGGTCTTGGGATCCCCAAAGCCTGGGGTATATTTTATAAAGACCCGGTCTGCTCAGGTAATTGAACGCCAAGAAAGCCTCCGGCCGGCGCGACCCCGTCCTCTGGCTGGTTCTCCTGGGGGGACTGGTCGGCCTGGCCGTCGCCTACGCCCTCCACCGGGACGCCATCCCCCTGCTCCCGGTGGACCTCCAGGTCGGGCCCAACGAGGCGGCCGCCCGGGCCCGGGATTTCCTCCGGGTGCAGGGCTTCGACCCCGCCGGCTTCGAGGTGGTCACCACCTTCTTCGTCCGCCGGGACGAGCTCGACTACCTCCACCGCCTGGGGGGTGGGGCGGCGGTGGAAAGGGCCCGCCAGCAGGGGGTGGTCCTCTGGTACTGGCAGGTAAGGTTTTTCCGGCCGGGGGATATCCGGGGGTTCGAGGTCTGGGTCGGCACCGACGGCCGCCCCGTCGGCTTCGGCTACCGGGCCCCCGAAGACGAGGCCGGCGGGCGCCTGGCCCCCGAAGACGCCGTCCGCCTCACCCGGGTCGCCCTGGGCCGGGCGGCCGCCGGGGCCGACGACTGGCAGCCGGTGGAGGTCATTCAGCAGGCCCGCCCCCGCCGCTTCGACTACCAGATAACCTGGGAGCAACCCACACCCCTCCTGGGGGAGGCCAGACGGCGGGTCACCTTCACCGTCCAGGGGGACCGGCTGGCCGGCTTCCAGCCCTACGTCAAGGTCCCCGAGTCCTGGCAGCGCCTCCGGGCCGGGGAAAACCAGCGGGGGGCCACCCTGGCCAGCCTGGGCTGGACCGGCGCTTACCTGCTCGCATTCGCGGCCCTGGTCCTGGTGCTGGCCCGGCTGGGTCGGGAGCCCCTGCCCTGGGGCTTTGCGGCCGCCGTGGCCGGGGGCTTTCTCCTCATCAGCGGGGTGGCCGCCCTGAACGCCCTGCCCCTGGCCTGGGCCGGCTACGACCCGGCCACCTCGCCCGTTGCGTTCCTCGTCGGTCAGGCCCAGAACTGGGCCGGGGTCTTCGGCCTGGAGGCGGCGGCCGCCTTCGCGGCGGCCCTGGCCGGCCCGCCGCTGGTGCGCCGGGTCTTCCCCGGCACCCCGGACCCGGCCGGTCAGCTCTTCGGGCCGGTAACGGCCGGGCAGGTGGCCAGGTGGCTCCTCATCGGCTACGGCGGCGCGGCGGCCTGGCTGGGCTACTTTGCCGCCTACTACTGGGTCGGGGTCCGCTACCTGGGAATCTGGGCCCCCTTCGAGCCCCCGTACCGGGACATAATGAACACGGCCTTTCCGGTGCTCTTTCCCGTCACCCTCGGCCTGGGGGCGGCCCTGGCCGAAGAGTCGGTCTTCAGGCTTTTCGGCCTGCCCCTGGGAACCCTCTTCCTCCGGCGGCTCCGGCTGGGCCCCCTGGCCTTCCCCCTGGCCCTGGTTGGGGTAAGCTTCCTTTGGGGTACCCTCCACGCCACCTACCCCCAGCAGCCCTTTTACGTCCGGGCCGTTGAGGTGGCCGTTGGGGGGCTGGTGTCGGGCCTGCTCTTTGTGCGCTACGGCCTTATACCCGTCGTTTTGGTCCACTACACCGGAAACGCCGCCATCGCCGGCATCCTCTTCTGGCTGAGCGGCCGGCCCGACCTTAAGGCCAGCGCCGTCGTCGCCGTCTGCCTGCCCCTGGCGCTGGCCCTCGTCCGCCTCCGGCTTCGGGGCCGGGCCGGGGAGGCCCCGCCGGCCCCTTCGCCAGCACCGGCCGCGGCCGAGCCCCCGGCGGCCTTTACCGGGGCCGTCGGCGGCCTCCGCTGGCTGGCCCTGCCGGTGGGGGCGGCCGTTCTGCTCGGGGCGGCCCTGCCCCCGTATCCGGGCCAGACCCTCCGGGTGCCCGTCGGCCCCGACCAGGTGGGGGAGCGGGCGGCCGATTTCGCGTCGGCCCTGGGCCCCGACGTCTCGGGCTGGCTGCGGGCGGTAAGCTTCGTCGACCGCTCCGATACGCCCCCGTCGGTCTACGTTATCCGGCAGCTGGGCATTGCCCGGGCCGAGGCCGTTTTCGGCCGGGAACCCCTTAATTTCGTCTGGGTCGTCCGGTTCGCCAGACCCCTGGAGAAGGAGGCCGTCATCGTCGAGCTGGCCCCCGACGGCCAACCGGTGGGCTTCCGCCACGACCTGCCCGAGGACGCCCCGGCCGGAACCCTCCCGGCCGACTCGGCCCAGGCGGTGCTCCAGGGCATCCTCCGGGCCTTCGGGGAGAACCCGGCCGGCTTGCGGCTTATCGCCCGGGCCCAACAGCAACACCCGAACCGGGTCGACGCGGTCTTTCTTTTCGAGCGCCGCACCCCCATCGCCCCCGAGGCGGTGGTCCGGGTGGGAATCGGCCTCTGGGGGGACCGGCTGGGCCAGTTCGGCCGCTTTTTGAAGGTCCCCGAGGCCTTCGTCCGCCGGCTGGGGAGTCCCGACCCGGGGGCGGCCCTCTTTAAGGGGGCGGCCGCCCTGGCGGGGCTTGCCCTCGGGGTCTGGGCCGCCGTGGCCCTGATTCGGCGGGGCCTTGGCCGGGGCCTGGATGTGGGCCCGGGGCTTGCAGCCGTGGGCCTGTTGGGGCTGGCCCGGGCGGCCGACTGGCTGTTGAGGCTCAGGGAGCTTTACTGGTCTTACCCCTCAACCCTGGATGTGCCGGCCTTTATCCTCTGGCAGGTCTCGGCGGACCTGCGGTCTTTTATCCTTCAGGCCGCCGGGGTTTTCTTAGGGGTCGTTTTCATCCGGTCGGTTGCCCCGAACCCAAAAGGGGGCGGGCGGGGCTGGTGGGTGGGCCTGGCCGGGGCCGGCCTGGTGGGCCTCTGGTACTGGCTTTCCCAGGCGCTTCAGCTGGTCCTCCTGGAGCCGGGGAACCACCCGCCCGTGACGGCCGTACCGGTGGAACTGCTCAGCCGCTACTTCCCGGCCCTGGCCGCCCCGGCCTTAAGGCTTGGGGATTGCCTGCTTCTGGCCACGGCCTTTTTGGTCCTGCTCGGCCTGCTCCGGACCCGCTGGGGGGACGGGATTCGGGTTGCGGCCGGGGTGGGGCTGGCGGCGGGCCTGGCCGGGGCCGCCACCGCCGTGGAATGGCCGGCGGCCCTGCTGCAGTTTTTCACCTACGGCCTCCTCGGCCTTGCCCTGGCCTGGTTCGGCCTCCGGCTGGGCGGGCTGGGCCTCTGGACCCTTACCGCAACCCTGGCGGGGGCCCGGCTGGCGGCCGACGCCTATTTTCTGCTGAGTCAGCCCCGCCTGGTCTTCGTCCTCAACGGCCTGCTGCTGCTTGCGGTTGCCCTTATGCTGCTTCTGGCCGCCGGCCGTCCCGGCTTACCGACCCTGCGGTCCGACTGAGAACCCGGTGGGGCCCATCATCTTAGCCTCGGCCTCCCCCCGCCGCCGTCGGCTCCTGGCCGACCTGGGCATCCTTTACCGGGTTGAGCTTCCCCCTGGGCCGGTGGCGGAGGCGGCTTCGGGCCTGCCGGCGGCGGTGGCCGTGGCCAACGCCCGCCTTAAGGCCGAGGCTTTGGGCCCCCGGCCCCAACCCGTCCTGGGGGCCGACACCGTGGTGGCCGACGGCGGCGAGATTCTGGGCAAGCCGGCGACCGCCGCCGAGGCCCGGCAGATGCTGCGGCGGCTGCGGGGCCGGCCCCACCGGGTGATAACCGCCGTCGCCCTGGTGGGGCCTGGGGTCGAATACCTGGAGGCGGTGGAAACCCGGGTCTGGATGCGGGATTACGCCGACGCCGAAATCGAGGCCTACATCCGGCGGGGCGAGCCCTTCGACAAGGCCGGGGGCTACGCCATCCAGGACCCGGTATTCCGGCCGGTGGCCGACTTTGCGGACTGCTATTTCGGGGTGGTGGGCCTGCCCCTCTGCGCCCTGATTCGGGGACTGCGGGCCCTGGGATATTCGGTCCCCCCGGCCGGGCGGGACTACGGCCCGGTTTGCCGGGTCTGCCCGGCCGTCCGGGCCGGCTACCACCAACCGAAGGGGACGTTGCGGTAAGGGTCAAGGCGGGGAAAGCGGCCGGTCTTAAGCACGTGGCGGATTCGCCGGTGGAAGACCTCCACCTCGGCCGGGTCAAGCAGTTCTCTAAGTTCCGCCGCCAGCCTGGCGCCCGCCGGGTGTTCGGGCAGGAGGACGGCGATTTCCCGGAGAAGCTTTGGGGTTATCGGCCTGTCCACGAACTCCCAGAGGACCGTCCGGAGCTTGAAGACGACGTTGAAGGTGAGGCCGTGGTCGATGCCCCAGATGCGGCCCTCGGCATCCCGGAGGCAGTGGTGGGCCTTGCGGTCGGCGTTGTTGGTGATGAGGTCGAAGAGGGCGATGCGTTCGAGGATGGGCAGGTAGCGGGAATCGCCCCGCAGGTTTAAATAGGTGCCCGTCGGCTCGATGAAAAGCTGAACGATGCCGACGCCGTGGGGACCCTCCCGGATGACGGTTGGGGGGATAAACCGCCAGTTGAGGGCCTGGGAGACCAGGTAGGCGGCATATTCCCGGCGGTAAAGGGTGCCTTCGGGGAAGTCCCAGAGGGGCACCTCCCCGGCCCGGGGCTTGTAAACGGCCAGGAGGGGCGGCCGGGAGTCGGGGCTCACCCGTACGAAGAAGGTGTAATTGGAACCCCGGGGGTTCGGCTGAATGGCGGTGATCAGGCCGGTTCGCAGGGCTTCGGCGGTTTCAAGCCAGAACCCGGCCGGAACGGGTTTAACCTTGAATTCCCTGGCCATCGTCCGTTGCCGGCAACTCCCATATAGGGAAAATAGCAGATTCTTCCGGCCCGGAACAACGGCCGCCGAAAACTGCAAAGCCCCGGGTTGGTTTAAAATAGCTTCCGAGACCGTCTTGGGAGGGCAAGGTTGAAAGCGATTCGCGTCCACGAGTACGGCGGCCCTGAGGTGCTCCGCTACGAGGACGTGCCCGTCCCCCAGCCGGGCGAAGGGCAGGCCCTGGTTCGGCTCTACGCCATCGGGGTCAACTTTATCGACATCTACATGCGGATGGGCCAGGGCATCTACCGGCCGCCCCTGCCCTTTATTCCCGGCCAGGAAGGGGCCGGGGTGGTGGAGGCGGTGGGGCCCGAGGTTACCGAGTTTGCCCCCGGCGACCGGGTGGCCTACTTTGGGGTCACGGGCTCATACGCCGAGTATGCCGTCGTGCCTGTCGGCCGGCTGGTGAAGCTTCCGGAGGGCGTCGACTTCAAGCTGGGGGCGGCGGTGATGCTCCAGGGGGTGACCGCCCACTACCTGACCCACTCGACCTACCCCCTCAAGCCGGGGGACACCTGCCTGGTCCACGCCGCGGCCGGCGGGGTGGGTCTGCTCCTGGTCCAGGTGGCCAAGCGCCGGGGGGCCCGGGTCATCGGCACCGTTTCGACCCGGCCGAAGGCCGAGCTGGCCCGGTCGGTGGGGGCCGATGAGGTTATCCTCTACACCGAGCAGGACTTTGAGGCCGAGGTTAAGCGGCTTACGGACGGCCTGGGTCTGCAGGTGGTCTACGATTCGGTGGGGCAGGCCACTTTCGATAAGGGCCTTAACTGCCTGGCCCCCCGGGGCTACATGGTGCTTTACGGCCAGTCCAGCGGCCCGGTGGGCCCCATCGACCCCCAGATTCTTAACGTTAAAGGCTCCCTCTTTTTGACCCGTCCTACGTCGGCCCACTACACCCTGACCCGGGAGGAGTACCTCTGGCGCTGCAACGATATCCTGGGCTGGGTGGCGTCGGGGGAGCTTAAGGTCCACATTGGGGCCGAATTTCCGCTGGCGGAGGCGGCCGAAGCCCACCGGCGGCTGGCCGGTCGGCAGACGACGGGCAAGGTTCTGCTCATTCCGTGAGGGGGCCGGTCGTTTTAAAATTTAAGTGCGAGTGGATGGGCCCCGGTGGGCCTCCCGGTCTTCAAAACCGGTGCGGGGCGGTAAGCGCCGTCCCGGGTGGGTTCGACTCCCATACACTCGCGCCGCAGGATAGGCCTCGGTGCCATATTTTCTAGCACGCGGCCGGTCGCCGCATCCCCCGGGGCCATGATATTGCGTGTGGCAATAACCTCTCTAACGGGCCGCCGGTCCCCGCTGCAACTTATCATTCGGGGCCCATCGACGAACCTCAGCTGGAAGCCAAGTTGTTCATAAAGCCTCACAACCCGGTCCGTGGCCTGATTTGAGAGCACCACCGGTCCGGGATGCTTTGCAAGCCATCTGGCCAGTCTCAGCTGGTCATCCCAGCTGAAGCCTTCGGAGCTGTACTGACGGAACTCAACATCGTAGGGTGGGTCGGCGTAGACGAAATCGTCAGGCTCAAGCCGCACCGTCTCGAAATCCCCACAGGTGAATTCCCATCCTGCAAACACGACCGTATATTCAGAAAAATCGCGGCGGTAATTTATTTTGCGATAGCGGCCAAACGGAACATTGAACTCGCCCCTGCGGTTAAATCGGCACAGCCCATTATAGCCAGTACGGTTGAGATAATAAAAAAGTTCGGCCGCTTCTTTGGAATCGCTCTGGCCGAGGCGGGTAAGCTCGTTAAAGCGTTCCCGGTGTCGGTAGTAGAGGTCAGCATCGTTAGCCATTGGGATGCTTATTTGCAAGCCCCGCTTGAGCCAGTTGAAAAAATTGATAAGATGAGGGTTGATGTCGTTAAGTAGAGCCCTTTCGGGCATCAAACCGAGGGTGACGGCCAGCCCCCCGCAAAGGGGCTCAACCAGTCGGCGGTGGCGGTGGGGTAACCAGAGCGGCTTCAGGTAGGGCACGAGCCAGCGCTTGCCCCCGGCCCACTTGAGGGGTGGGCTGAGCTTCGGCCGGGTAGGGGACAGGACATCGGTGAGCATCCAGCCTATCGTCATCATCAAATTATATTTTAAACCGGCCAGCCGTTAGATCGGCTAAAATCCCGCAGGAGGGATTGGATTGCCGCGCCGGCGGCCGACCCAAACCAGCGATTTTGGTTCTCCCGGCCGGATAAGCCACGATTCCTCGAGGTTTTACCGGGGCCGCCTTTACGAGGGCCTGCCGCAGGAGCAGCGGGTAGAGTACCGGGAAAATCCCCTGCCGCCCGAGTGTGTAAACCGCATATTCTGCAAGTCGGCCGAGGATATGGCCGAAGTGCCTGACTTAAGCGTGCACCTGGTGGTGACCTCCCCGCCCTATAACGTGGGCAAAACTTACGATGCGGACCTTACCCTGAACGAGTACCGGGGTTTCTTACGCCGGGTGATGGCCGAGGTTTTGCGGGTGCTGGTTCCTGGGGGAAGGCTCTGTCTTAACATCGCCAACCTGGGCCGGAGGCCCTATCTTCCCCTGCACGCCTTTATAATTCAGGACCTGCTGGAATTGGGGTTTTTGATGCGGGGCGAAATCATCTGGGATAAGGGTGCCAGCGCCAGCCCTTCCACCGCCTGGGGAAGCTGGGCCTCCCCGGCCAACCCGACCTTAAGGGACACCCACGAATACATCCTGGTCTTTTCCAAGGGGACCTTTGCCCGACCGGCGAAGGCGGTTTTACCGCCTGAGCGGCGCCCGACGATAACGGCCGAGGAGTTTTTGGAGTTTACCAAAAGCGTCTGGCGGTTTGGGGCCGAGTCGGCCACGAAGGTGGGGCATCCGGCCCCCTTCCCGGTGGAGCTTCCCTACCGGTGCATCCAGCTTTACACCTACTCGGGGGAGGTGGTCCTTGACCCCTTTATGGGGAGTGGGACGACGGCGGTGGCGGCCCTTAAAACGGGCCGCCGCTACGTGGGCTACGAGGTCGACCCCGCCTACTGCCAGCTGGCCGAAAAGCGCATCGCGGCCGAGGGCTCCCGGGTCCGACCCCCCACCCCGGGAGCCCACGATTGACAAACCGGCCGGCGTCCACTATAATGGTGTCGTAGTTGGCTAACCAACTACGAAATTTAAAGGGAGGTCAGGCCATGTGCATCACCTGCGGGTGCGGTGAGCCGGAGGCAAACCACGGCAATCCCAGGCACATTACCTTAAGCCAGTTCCGTCAGGCCGCCGAGGCCGCCGAAATGGACATGGACCAGCTCCTCAAAAATATCGTCGAGGGTTTCCGCCGCTTCGCCGGGGTCCGGAACGTCCCCGAATACCGCCAGCCGTAGCTCCCCGCGGCGAGCCTTTCCCGGACCAAACCGATGCCTGCCCCAGGATCCTGGTCGATACGGGACATCCTTCAAGGCAGGCCTTTGGGTCACCCAGCCCATCCCCTTTTTGCCCATTTCCCGGCCGGACTCTTCCCGGCCGCCCTTTTATGGGACCTTGCCAGCCAATTCCGACCGGAGGAAGACTTCGGCCGGGCGGCCCGGCTCAGCATCGGCCTCGGCCTGGCCGGTGCCGTCCCCGCGGCCGTCACCGGCCTGGTGGACTACCTGGGAATGGTGGGCGGCTCCAGAAAAAAGCGGCTTGCGACCTACCACCTGGCGGCCCAGCTCACCTCCGTGGGGGCCTTCGGATTAAGCTTTCTGCTTCGGCTCCGGGAACCCGGCAGGTCCCGGACGCCCCCGGGCCCCTGGCCCTGGCCGGCGTCGGCCTGCTGGCCCTGATGGTGGGCAACTACATCGGCGGCCAGCTCGTTTACCGGCACGGCATGCGGGTAAGTACTCAGCTCTAGCCCGGGCGCACGGCCGTGCGTCGACCACTATTATAAAAAGCCCCGCCGGGTTTCTTTGGCCCCAGGGGGTATAATGCTTATAGGATAACTTTGGGCCCGGCGTCGGCCGGGCAAAGGGGTGGCGCCTCCAGTATGGGTCCGGAAGCACGCGGCGACGGATACAGGGTCTACGCCATCGAAGAGTATCGGGTCAGGTCCGAGCCCTTCTACCTGCCCATCAAAGACGAGGTCGAGGTCTTCGAGGCGGCCTACGCCGAGAAGCTTCCCGTCCTGCTAAAAGGCCCCACCGGTTGCGGCAAAACCCGCTTTGTGGAGTACATGGCCTACCGGTTGGGCCGTCCCCTCACCCGCATCAGCCGCAAGGACGACCGGGCTTCGGCCAACGGCCTGCCCCTGGTCACGGTCGCCTGTCACGAAGACCTCACCGCCAGCGACCTGGTGGGCCGGTACCTGCTGGAAGGCGACACCACCCGCTGGGTGGACGGCCCCCTCACCAAGGCCGTAAAGGCCGGGGCCATCTGCTACCTGGATGAGGTCGTCGAGGCCCGCAAGGATACGACGGTCCTTATCCACCCCCTCACCGACCACCGGCGCATCCTGCCCATCGAAAAGCGGGGCGAGGTGGTCGAGGCCCACGACGGCTTCCTGCTGGTCATCTCCTACAACCCCGGCTATCAGAGCGCCCTTAAGGACCTCAAACACTCGACCCGCCAGCGGTTCATCGCCATCGAATTCGACTACCCCCCCAGGGAGCACGAGACCAAGATCATCGCCCACGAGGCCGGGGTCGACGAGGAGACGGCCGCCCGCCTGGCCAAACTGGGGGAGAAGGTCCGCAACCTGCGGGAGCACGGCCTCGAGGAGGGGGTGAGCACCCGGCTCCTCATCTACGCCGGCAAGCTCATCCGCCGGGGAATCCCGCCCCGCAAGGCCTGCGAGGTTGCCGTGGTCTGGGCCCTCACCGACGACCGGGAGGTCCAGCGCAGCATCGAAGAGGTCGTCTCCAGCATCTTTGAATAAATCAGTCTTCGCCCCGGACCGGGTTGCGCAGGACCCCGATCCCGGTTATCTCCACCTCGATGACGTCCCCGGGCTTAATTTCGGGGGTCTCCCCCGGCGTTCCGGTAAAGATGAGGTCGCCCGGCTCCAGGGTCAGGTGCCGGCTCACGACGGCAATGAGGGTCGGGACGTCGAAGACCAGCTCGGCGGTGCTCGCCTGCTGCCGGACAACCCCGTTCACCCGGGTTGTGAGGGTTAAGCCGGCGGGGTCCAAGCCGGCGGCGATTACCGGCCCGATGGGGCTGAAGGTGTCGGAGCCCTTGGCCCGCCACCACTGCCGGTCGCCCCGCTGCCAGACCCGGGCCGAGATGTCGAAGCCGCAGGTGTAGCCCAGGACGTAGTTCAGGGCCTCTTCGGGCCGGACGCTACGGGCCCGCCGGCCGATGACCACCACCAGCTCCCCCTCCGCATCGACCCGCCCGGCGTCGGCCGGGATAATCACCGGCTCCGCCGGGCCGACCACCGAGGAGGGGGGCTTTAAGAAAAGCTCGGGCTTGGCGGGGACCGGCGAGTTGATGGCGTGGCTCGGGTAATTTACGGCCGCGGCCAGAATCTTGCCCGGAATCACCGGGGCCAAAAGCCGGACCTCCGTAAGCCTGAAGGCCCGGTCCGTCACCCGGCCGGCCGGGTCGCCTTCAAAGGGCGGGCCGGCCAGGACCCGGACCAGGTCATCCTCCAGCAGGCCGTAGTAAACCTCGCCGTTGGCTTCAAACCGGACGAATTTCATACGTCCCTGCCCTCGCCGAAAGGTTAAGTCTGCCCAAGTTTATCAGGGTTCGGGGGTGGGCGCCAGGCGGGCCAGGTCTTCGGCGACCTCCAGCAGGCTCCGCACCACCACCACATTGGGCGGGTAGGGCAGGCCCCGGTTCATAAACCACCGTCGCAGGTAGACCCGCCGGAGGCCGTTCTGGGCCAGGTAAATGGCCGTCGGGCCGTCGTCGTCGCAGTGCTCCCAGGCCCCCACCTGCCGGGCCGTAAGCAGTTTAAAGCGGGGTGTGCTCAGCCGGGTGTCGTTAAGCCGGACCTCGGCGATATACTGGCGAAGCCCGTAGCGCTCAAGCCAGCGTTCCACCCAGGGCCGGGCCAGCTCCTTCCGGCCGCTCACCAGGATGATCCGCCGGTGCCTGGCGATGGCCGCCAGGCCCTCCCGGGCGTCGGGCATGCAGGTGCGGCCGGCGTACCGGAGCCATTCCACCGTAAGCCAGACCAGCCGCCCGATTCCCCGAAGCTCCAGGGGCGGGCCGGCCTCGTCCGGCGGCCGCCGTTCCAGGCGGCGGCCGATGCCCAGGTTAAGGCCCAGGGGCGGACGGCAGAGCACCCCGTCCAGGTCGCAGGTAAAGACCGGCCGGTCGGCCGACATCTCCGCCTAATCTTTGCGGACGGCGATTTTAACCTCGGTGCCCGGCGCCACCGCCGCCCCCGGGGGCGGGTCGCTGCTCAGGACGCAGCCGACGCAAACCCGGTTTAAAACCTCGTCGGGGATCCCCATTCCCCGCCCCTGGTAGGTCACCGTCGGGAAGTTAACCAGGCCCGCCTGCTGGATAAGCTGTTTGGCCTCGGCCTCGGGCCGGCCGATGACGTTGGGCACCGTAACGCCGCCGGCGCTCACCACCAGGGTGACGGTCGCCCCGGGGGCCAGCTGGGTTCCCGGGGCCGGGTTCTGGGATACCACCTGGCCGGGCGGCACCTGGGGGCTGGGCCTGGCCTGCTGTCTCACGTCCAGGTCGAGGCTCTCCAGGACGGCGAGGGCCTCCTGAACCGGCCGGCCCACCACCGACGGCATCACCACCGGGCCGCCGCTTCGGGGCGGGGCGGCCCCGGGGGTCGGCGTCGGGGTCGGGGTCCGGGGGCCTGCCGTCGGGCCGGGCACCGGCTTCTGGTCCTTGATAAACCAGTCGGTGGTGGGCGTGCAGCCCCGGCGCTCCTCGCCCCCATCCGGCCGGTCCTGGTCCCGCCTCGGCTCGTCATCCCGGCGCCGGCCGGGGGTCGGGGTTGGGGTCGGGTCGATGGGGAGCCCGGTCTCGGCGCACACCGTCATCCGCACCACCCCCGGCGGAACCGGGAACTGTTTAACCGGCTTGTCCCGGTGGGCGTATTCCATGAAGCGGTTCCAGATGGGGCCCGAGGCCTGAATCCCGTAAATGGCCCCCATCGGCGACCCGTCGGAGTTGCCCACCCAGACCCCCACCACCAGGTCCGGGGTGTAGCCCAGCTGCCAGCCGTCCTGATTGTATTCGGTGGTGCCGGTCTTGGCCGCCGCCGGCCGGGATGCCAGCTTGAGGAGGCTGTTGGGACCCCAGACGAAGGACCGGGCGTCGTTGTCCGAAAGGATATCGGTTATTAAAAACGCCACCTCGGGCCGGAGCACCCGCTTCCCCGGACCCGGCTTAAACTCCTCTAAGACCCGGCCCCGGTAATCGGTAACCTTTAAAATCGCCACCGGCGGGTGCCTGACCCCCTGGGCGGCAAAGACCCCGAAGGCCGACGTCAGGTCCAGAAGCCGCACCTCGCACCCGCCCAGGGTTATGCTTACCCCGCACTGAACCGGGTCCTCCCGGAGAAACACCACCCCCATGTCCTTGGCCAGCTCGATCATGTTCTCAACCCCGACAAACTGAATCGTCCGGATGGCCGGGATGTTCAGGGAGCCGGCCAGGGCCTTGCGGATGGGAATGGGCCCCCGGAACTTAAAGTCGTGGTTGTTGGGCCGGTAAACCCGGTTGCCGATGCGGAGCTCAAGGGGCGAATCGTCCAGGATGGTGGCCGGGGTCCAGCCTCGCTCGAAGGCGGCGGCGTAAGTTATCGGCTTTATGGCCGAGCCGGGCTGGCGGAAGGAGAGGGCCACGTTCACCTGGCCGTCAATGCTCGGGTCGTGGAAGTCGGCGCTGCCGACCATGGTCAGGATCTCGCCGGTGTTCGGGTTTATGGCCACCAGGGCGGCGTTGGTCGCCCGGTAGGGCCGGATCCTGGGCATGTGCTCCCGGATGATCTGTTCGGCCGCCTGCTGAAGGTCCAGGTCGAGGGAGGTTATCACCTGAAGCCCCAGGTTGAAGACCGCCTGCTCGCCATATTTCTGAATGAGCAGGTCCCGGACGTAGTTGACAAAGTGGGGGGCCCTGACCTCCCGCTTCGGTTCGGCAAAGTGCAGGGGGGCGGCCTTGGCTTCCTCGGCCTGCTCCGGGGTTATGAACCCGTGTTTGGCCATCAGGTCGAGGACAACCCCCTGGCGGCGCTTGGTCAGGTCGAAGTTGGTGAACGGGTTGTAGTCGGCGGGGGCCTGGGGGATGCCGGCCAGCAGGGCCGCCTCGGCCAGGTTTAACTCCTTGGCCGGCTTGCCGAAGTAGGTCCGGGCGGCCGACTCGATGCCGTAGGCGAGGTTCCCGTAGTAAACCTCATTGAGATACATCTCCAGGATCTGGTCCTTGGAGTACTGCTGGGATATTTCGTAGGCCAGAAGAAGCTCTTTGACTTTTCGGCTAAAGGTGGGGGCGTACCGCTCCTCCGGGTCGAAGAGGGCGTTGCGGACCAGCTGCATGGTTATGGTGCTCGCCCCCGACTCGATCCGGCCGCCGGTGATGTTCTGGACCGCCGCCCGGAGGACAGCCTGCCAGTCGACCCCGGGGTTGTTGTAAAAGTTGGGGTCTTCGGTGGCCAGGGTCGCCTGAATAACCGCCGGCGAGACGTCTTTTAAGGACACCCAGATCCGGCGGCCGGCCCGGGGGTCGAAAAACTCGGCCAGGAGGTTGCCCTTGCGGTCATAAATGCGGGTGGACTGGAAGAGGGGCCGCTCGATAAGCCTTTGGGGGGCCGGGAGCTCGTCCTTTATCTGCCGGTAAAAGACGGCCGCGGCCAGGGCAACACCGCCCGTGGCCAGCAGGCTGAGCAGGAGGGCCAGGGCTAAGGCGCTGAGGATAATCCCCAGGCGGCCGGGCCGTCGGCCCCTTCTCCCGTTTACCGACCGTAAGGCCGTCCGGCGGCCGGCCCGGCTATTTCGAGTTCCCCGGCTGCGTGCCATTCACCGAATATTTTAACCCGCAGCCGGGCCCGGGCGCCTGCCAGGGTCTACTCCGATTCGGCGCCGGTGGTTACGGGCCTCCGGCGCTGTAAGGTGTACATCCGGAGGATTTCGGTCACCGTGGTGGCCTCCTCCGCCCGCTTATCGGCCCGGACGAAGCTTACGGCCCGGGGGAACCTGAGGGCGTAGCCGAGCCGCCGCTCCGCCTCGCCGGCCGGGGTGCCCTCGGGGGTGAGGCCCAGGCCGCAGGTGTGGAGGGGGCTCCGGGTGATCTCGTCGGCCTGGACGGTGACCACGTAGAAGGGCTCGACCCAGACGTCGGGCTCCAGCAGGGATTCCACCCGGGCCGGCTTGTGGTCGACCCGGATTTCGTCCAGCATCCCTTTAAGCTTGACCCATTCCTCCTCGGTAAACCCGCTGCCCAGTTTAGAGATGGTGACAAACACGTCCCGTTCGGCGTCGTAAACCGCCGTAAGCAAGGAGCCGATCCCCAGCCGGGCCCGGTGGCCCCGCCCGTACCAGTAGCCGACGATGACCGTATCTATCGTATCCTCCAGCTGGCCCTTGTAGCCCCGCTTGAACTTGATCCAGAAGAACTGCCGGACCCCGGCGTGGTAGGCGGCGTCCAGCCGCTTGCAGACGACCCCCTCCAGGCCCCGGGCGACCTTGTCGGCAAAGAAGGTCTCCAGTTCCACCGGGTCGTCGGTGGTGAGGATTTCGGCCACCTCGTAGACGTCGCCCGGCAGGATCAGCTTCTCCAGGGCCTGCCGGCGCTCGATATACGGCCTGTCGATGTATTCTTCGCCGTCGGCATAAAGGAGGTCGAAGCAGACCAGCTTAAGGGGAATCTCTTCCATCATCCGTTCGATGTCGTATTTGCGCCGGCGCTGGACGGTGACCTGGAAGGGCAGAAAGTCGCCGGTGGCCGGGTCGTAGGCGATGGCCTCCCCTTCGATAATCGCCTGCCGGGCCGTCACCTGGGTCCTGGCCCCCTGAATGATTTCGGGGAACATCTCGCTGAAGTCCTCCAGGTGGCGGCTGAAGACCTTAACGTTATCCCCGTCCTTGTGGACCTGACACCTGAAGCCGTCCAGCTTCGGTTCGGCCGCCGTCTTGCCGTGGCGCCGGAGGATCTCCTCGACGCTGCTCACCCTTTCGGCCAGGGCCGGTCGGATGGGCACCCCAACCTGGACCCTGATGCCCCGCAGGGCCTCCACCCCCTGGGTGAGGAGGACCCGGGCGATCTGACCCAGGTCGGCCCGGACGTTGTAGGCATGTTCGATCTCTTTTCTTAGAGACTTATCCCCGACCACCGCGCAGCTCAGGCCCTCCATCAGGGTCGGGTCCCCGATCCCCAGCCGGAGCCTGCCCACCAGGATCCGCACCAGATACCGGCCCTCGAGGCGGTTCATTTGTTTGAGGAGTTCGGCGATAAGCTCCGTCTTGCGGCCGACGGCCCCGGCCCCGCTTATCTCGGCCAGCCGGTAGAGGGCGTTGAAGACGTCGGTGACGGTCAGGTTATCCCCCCGGCCCTCGGGCAGGACCTCCTCCACCACCCGGCCGTAATCCCCCAGGCGCTTATAGAGGGCCCGGATCTCCTCCCGGGTCTTGCCGGTAGCTAGGGCAATGGCCTCGGCCAGGAGCTGTTCGCCGATGCCGAATTCCAGCTTTTGATACGGGGGCACCACCTGGCCCTGACAGAGGTAGATGACCTTATCCACCTCCTCCGGCCCCAGCTCCCGGAAGAGTTCGGCCAGAATCTCCACCATCAGGTTCCGGGAAGTGGTCGCCTCGAGCCTGTTAAAGTAGTCGGCCAGCCGCCTGAACAGCATCGGGTCTTTCTCCTGCTGACAGATTCTCCCCGCGGGATTTTAGCACGGGTATTCGGCCCGGGCGCGGCCGGGTTTTCAACCGGGTTTACCCACCTGTTACAATGTTTGGGTGGGTCGAATGCTTGCGGTTCTGGACTACGGGGCCGGAAACCTGCGGAGCGTGGTCCGGGCCCTGGAGGTGGGCGGCGCCCGGCCGGTGGTTTTGGGCGACCCGGAGGCCCTGCTCCGGGCCGATGCCCTGGTCTTCCCCGGGGTTGGGGCGGCCGGCTCGGCCATGCGCCGGCTCCGGGAGGGGGGGCTGGACGAGGCCGTCCGGGAGTTCTACCGGTCGGGCCGGCCCATTCTGGGGGTCTGCCTGGGCCTGCAGTTGCTCTTTGACCTGAGCGAAGAGGACGGCGGAACCCCCGGCCTCGGCCTCATCCCCGGCCGGGTCCGGCGGTTCCCCGACGGCCTTAAAACCCCCCACATGGGCTGGAACCAGGTCCGCCGCCGGAAGGACCACCCCATCCTGGCCGGCATCCCCGACGGGGCCTATTTTTACTTCGTCCACTCCTATTACGCCGAGCCGGCCGACCCGGCCGTGGTCGTGGGCACCACCGATTACGGGGTTGACTTTGCCAGCGTGGTTGCCCGGGAAAATCTGGTCGCCACCCAGTTTCACCCGGAAAAGAGCGGCCGCTGGGGCCTGGCCGTCTACGCCAACTTTCTGCGGACGCTGGTGGGCTTAAAATGCTGATCTTGCCGGCCATCGACATCCTGGGCGGCCGCTGCGCCCGCCTCTATCAGGGCCGGTTCGACCGGGCCCGGATTTACGCCGACGACCCGGTGGCCGTCGCCCGGGCCTGGGCCGAGGCCGGGGCCCGCTGGGTCCACGTGGTCGACCTGGACGCGGCCCGAACGGGCCGGCCGGTCAACCTGGGGGTTGTGGCCGCCGTTGTCCGCTCGGCGGGGGCGGCCGTTCAGTACGGGGGCGGGGTGCGGACCCGGCCCCAGCTTGAGGAGCTCCTGGGCCTGGGGGTCGGCCGGGTGGTGGTGGGCACCGCCGCCTTTACCGACCCGGACTTCCTGGCCGAAGCCTGCCGCCGGTTTGGGGAGCGGGTCGCCGTGGCCCTGGACGTCCGGGACGGGCAGGTGGCCGTCGCCGGCTGGGAGTCGGCTCTGCCCCTCGACCCCGTGGAGGCGGTGGGCCGGCTGGAGGGGTTGGGGGTCCGCCGGCTGGTGGTTACCGACGTGGGCCGGGACGGCACCCTCCAAGGGGTGAACCTGGAGCTGGTGGGGAAGATTCTTAAGGCGGCGTCGGTGCCGGTTATTGTGGGGGGCGGGGTGGGGAGCCTCGGGGACCTTAAGGCCCTTAAGGAGCTGGGGGTGGAAGGGGTGATCCTGGGCCGGGCCCTTTACGAGGGCCGGGTCGACCTGCGGGCGGCCCTGGCCTGCGGGGCCGATTGAGCCGGCGGGATGCTTACGAAGCGAATAATCCCCTGCCTTGACGTGGATGCCGGCCGGGTGGTCAAGGGCGTCCGCTTTGGGGGCCTGCGGGACGCCGGCGACCCGGTGGAGCTGGCCGCCCACTACGACCGGGAGGGGGCCGACGAGCTGGTCTTTTACGACATAACCGCCTCGGCCCAGGGCCGTAAAATCATGGTCGAGGTGGTGGCCCGGACCGCCGACCAGGTCTTTATCCCCCTCACCGTCGGCGGGGGCCTGCGCACCGTCGACGATATGCGGCTCATGCTCCGGTCCGGGGCCGATAAGGTCTCGGTAAACACCGCCGCCATCGAGGACCCGACCCTCATCGCCCGGGGGGCGGACGCCTTCGGCTCCCAGTGCATCGTCCTCTCCATCGACACCAGGTGGGAGGGGGACCGGCCCCGGGTCTACTCCCACGGCGGCCGCCGGCCCACCGGCCTGGATACGGTGGAGTGGGCCCGGCGGGGGGTCGAGCTGGGGGCCGGCGAAATCGTCCTTAACAGCATCGACACCGACGGCACCCGGGCCGGCTACGACCTGAAAATCCTGCGGCTGGTTTCGGAGGCCGTCCCGGTCCCCGTCATCGCCAGCGGCGGGGCCGGAAGCCTCGAACACCTCTACCTGGCCATCACCGAGGGCAGGGCCGACGCCGTCCTGGCCGCCAGCATCTTTCACTACCGGGAAGTGACCATCGCCGAGGCCAAGCGGTTCCTGGCCGCCCGGGGGATTCCCGTCCGCCTGGAGGACTTGATTTGACCGTCAGGGAAAAATACGGCCGCCTGCCCCCGCTGCCCCCGGACATCGAGGGGCGGCTGGCGGCCCTCACCGAGGTCGTAAGGCGCCACCCGGTGGAACTGGTTTACCTGTTCGGCTCGGCGGCCAGAGGTGCCGCGGCTGCTCAGGATATCGACCTGGCCGTCCTGCCGGGGGAAGGTTTTTCCCCGACGGATTTTTACGCCGACGTATCCCTGGCCCTCGGCACCGACCGGCTGGACATTGTGGACCTGCGGCGGGCCCCCGTCTGGCTCCAGTGGGAAGTCGTCACCACCGGCCAGCCCATCTTTTCGCGGTCCCCGCTCAGCCGCCTGGTCTTCGAACGGTCGGTACGTGCCCGCTATCGGGACGACCGGCCGAGGCTGTTGCGGGCGGGAGTAATCTTTCGGAGGGGGTCACCGGTGAGTTTACGCCGGGAGTTTATCTGGAACGCCCTTGCCGAACTGCGCCGGGTTGCCACCGAGCTGGAAAAATACCGCGACCTTACCCCTGAAGACCTGGCGGCCAACTTGAGCCTGCGCTGGGCCGTCGAGCGGGGACTGCTGGCGGGGTTGAGCTTAATCTTCCAAGTCGCCGACCACATTTTGGTCCGACACTTCGGGCGGGTTGTCGACACCTACGAAGGGCTCCTTGCGGAACTGCGGGCCTGCGGTGTCATTTCCGAGGACCTTTACCGTCGGCTGAAAGGCGCCGGCGGCTTTAGAAATATCCTCGTGCACGGGTACCTGCAGGTGGACCTCGGGCGGGTTGCCCGGGCGTTAAAAGAGGCCCCCGACCTTTTCAGGGTCTTCGGGGAGGAGGTCGGGGCCTGGGTAAATTCACTTCCCGAAGACGGCGCCGACGAACCGGGGTAAAGTTAGATTATGGCCGAGGGTTTAAAGTTTGACCAGGCGGGGCTCATACCGGCCGTCGTTCAGGATGCGGTGAGCGGCCGGGTGCTGATGCTGGGTTATCAGGACCGGGAAGCCTTCGAGCGGACCCTGGCCACCGGCCGGGTCTGGTTTTACAGCCGGAGCCGCCAGCGCCTCTGGCAGAAGGGTGAAACTTCCGGCAACGAGCTCCGGGTCCGGCAGGTGCTGGCCGACTGCGACGGGGACGCCCTCCTCATCCTGGCCGAGCCGGCCGGGCCCACCTGCCACACCGGGGCCGAGTCCTGTTTTTTCGAGAAGCTCGCCGGCCCCGACGAAGGCGACTGGCTGCCCTTAAGCCGGGTTCCCGAGGCCCTTTTTAAAGTTATTCTCGACCGCCGGCAGAATCCGGGGGCCGAAAGCTACGTGGCAGGCCTGCTGGCCGGCGGGGTGGACCGGGTTGCCCAGAAGGTGGGCGAAGAGGCCGTCGAGGCGGTCATCGCCGCCAAAAATGACGACCCGGAGGCCCTGATTCGGGAGCTGGCCGACCTCTGGTTTCACACCCTGGTGCTAATGGCCGCCCGGGGACTGCGGCCGGCCGACGTCTGGGCCGAGCTCGCCCGCCGCCACGCCGCCCGCACACGGCCGGCCGGCCAGGAGGGCGTCTAATTCTAAAAGCTCCGTAAGGTCCCGGATAACCGGGACGCCCGGCGGCGGGTCCTCCTGCCGGAACTGGTGGGTGAGCACCGGACGGAGCCCGGCCCGAAGGGCCCCGCCCACATCCTCGTAAACCCGGTCGCCCACGAAGACGGCCCGGTCGGGCCGAACCCCGAGCCGGCCGAGGGCAAACCGAAAGATGGCCGGGTGGGGCTTGCGCCAGCCCACCGCCGACGAAAAGGCCAGCACGTCGAAAAGGCTTTTAAGGCCGAATTCCTCCAGGCGGGCTTCCATCAGTTCGGCCGGGTACATCGTGTTGGAGACGAGCCCGACCTTAAGCCCCCGGCGGCGCAGTTCGGCCAGGACTGTCCCGGCCCCCGGGGCCGGGCCGGTGGTCTCCAGCTCGGCCCGGGCCATCGCCTCCAGGCACTCCCGGTAAAAGCTTTGGGGCAGACTCAAACCGAGCCGGCCGAAGGCCTCGGCAAAGAGGGCCGCCGGGGGAAGCTCCCGGTAGCCCCGGGCCTGAAAATAGGCCAGGCGCCGGCCCAGAATCCGCTCCCAGACCTCCCGGTAAAGGACCTCCGCCGGGGGCGCCCCGCCGACGAGCCCCTTAAGCCGGGCGTGAAGGGCTTTCCAGGCGGCCAGCCAGCTATCGGCCGAAAGTTTTACGTCCCAGACCGTGTGGCCCAGGTCCAGGAGGACGGCCTCAACCACAGATAACCTCCAGCCGGCCGTCCCGAACCACGAGCCGCGGGACCTTGCGGCTTACGTCCACCCGGGCGGCGAATTCGACGTCGGCCCCCAGGCCCAGCTGGGTCAGCCGGTAGCCGTGGGCGCTGGCCTGGAAGGCGGCCAGGGGGTCCCGGCCGAAGCCGAGGCAGACCTGCCGGGCGGCCACGGCCGAATCGTCCAGGACGAGGCGGTCGGGCGGGGTCTGGCCGGGCAGGTCGGCGTCGGGGGCCGGAACGGCCGAGACTTCGGCCCGGCGGGCAAGCTCCTCCACCAGAAAGCCGGCGCAGAAGGCGTCGTCTAAGCCGAAGGCCCGGCCCCGCCCCCGCCCGGCGCAGACCAAAACCACGTCCCGGCCGGCGGCCAGGATGCGGTCGGCCACCGCCCCGGCATTGCTGAGGCAGCCGACCAGCACTTCGGCCGCCCCCACCGAACGGCGGAGGGCCCGGGTGCCGTTGCTGGTGGCGAACACCAGGGTCCGGCCGGCCAGGTCGGCCCGAAGGTATTCTAAGGGCGAGTTGCCCAGGTCAAAGCCTGGGGGCGCCAGGCCCCCGACCTCCCCGCCCAGCAGGACGTCGGGGCCCAGGGTCCGGGCGATCCGCCGGGCGGCCCCGGGGCCCGGGGCGATAACGGCCCGGGCCAGGCCCCGTTCGAAGGCCGCCACCAGGGTCGTGCTCGCCCGCAGAACGTCGACGACGACGCAGGTTCGGCCGGCTGGGTTGCGCAGCAGCCGGGGCAGAAAGCAGACCTCCACGAACATGTCGCCGCTATTATACCCGCCGGTTAGGGGCCCCGTCCGACCAGGGGCATAAACCGCCGGTAAAAGGGCCCCACCCGGAATTCGACGGCCACCGAAACCGTGATCTCCGGCCGGTTCTCCCCCACCAGGTCGACCCGGCCGGTGTAGACGCCGTTGCCGAGGCCGGCCGGGCTGGCCGTCAGGGTGAGCCGGCCCGGGGTTGTCCCGGAGGCCGGGCCGTAGCCGAGCCAGTCCCCGACCTTGCCCGTCACCCGCCAGCCCACCGACCCGCCGGCCGGGTCGGTGACCCCAAGGACGGCCTGGGCCGGGGGGCCGCCCGGCTCGGCGAAGAGGACCACCCGGTAGGCGCTCAGGGCGATGGCCCGGGGGTCCGGAATCCAGGGCGGGGCGTTATCGGGGGTGGTCGTCCCCACCCACTCCCGGGGCGGCAGGACCAGGGGCGGGGAAGGCTTCGGCCAGCGGCCGTAGGGCGGGTTGTTGGCAAAGCCGTAGACCAGCTCCTGGTAAGGGTAGTTTTTCCAGGGCTGGGAGCCGTCGAAGGGGGGCCGGGGCCAGGGGTAGGCCGGGTTATTCGGGTTGTTTCGATACGTCCACTGGTTGTAGGCCCAGACGGCGAAATACCAGTGCTCGGGCACGGCCGGGTCGTTGCTCCCCACCGCCGGCGTAAACCGCCACTTGTACCCCAGCATGGTGGCGCCCCGGGCGACGTTGTAGGCGTACTCCCGGGCAATCCGCCGCTGAACGTCCGGCGGCAGTTCCCCCGGCCGGGTCATCCCGGAGGTAATCTGCATGATGCCGTACCCACAGCCGCCGCTGGGGGTAAGGGGCGGCCCGAAACCGCCCCGGGGCACCGAGTAAACCGCCTGGTACCAGCTCGACTCGACGGTGCCGATGGCTTTTAAAAGGACCGCCGGCACCGTGCCCGGCACCGGGGTCGGGTTCGGCCAGCCCTTGCCCAGGTCCGGAATGGTGGTGTACTGGTCGAACCTGAGCTGGTTGGCCGCGGCCTGGTCCATTGCGGCCGCCACTTCGGCCACATACGGCTGGTAGGCGTCGGTTACGCCCGTCTGGGCGCAGTCGTCGGCCGCCGCCGGCCTGGCCCCGGCGGCCAGAAGCCCCACCCCCAGGAGCAGGACGGCCGGCAGCCTACGGACCGCCACCGGCCCAGCCCCAAAATTCGGGGTAGCCTTCGAACTCAAGAAACTCGATCCCCCCGGCCGCCCCCACCAGCCCCAACTGCTGGCGGTTGCCCTTAACCGTCCGGACAACCAGGTGCCGTCCCGCCGGGTCCCAGGCCAAAGGCTCGGCCCCTTCCCCGACCGTCCCCAGGGTCCTTAGCCGGCCGTCGGATTCGGCCGTTAGCCGGCCTTCCGCCAACCTGGTCCGGCCGGGACCGGGTCCCCAGGCGAAGGCCTGGCCGGGTTCGGGGCTTGCCTGCCCCGAGCCCAAATCGACCGTAAGCAGGCCGGGGCCCCCGGACGCCGCCAGCCGCAGGGCCAGCTTCCGGCCGTCGGGGGCGAGCTTGAAGTCCCGGGGAGTACCCTCCGGGAGGGGGATGCCGACCCCGCCCACCCGGACCTCATTCGGGGGGCCGATGCCCACCCAGACGGGCCGGCCGGCGAAGTCCCAGCCGACGGGGAAGGCGGCGGCCAGATTCTGGGCCGAAACCAGCTCCCGCTCCCTGCCGGCCAGGTCGATTTCCACCAGGCTGAACCGGCGGCCCTCATAGTCGGCCCGGCGGAGGAGGACGGTCTGGCCGTCGGGACGCCAGCGGGGGGGTGAGTAAAGGTCAAGGCCCGCCCCCAGCCGCCGCCCGCCCCCGGTCCGCAGGTCGAGGACCCAGAGCTCCGAGCCGGTGTCCGGGCGGCCCCGGCCGGGCCAGACCAGGTAGGCCAGGGTGCGGCCGTCGGGGGCCACCGAACCGTTCAGGCCGTAGCCCCGGGGGTCGGGGACCTCCCCCACCAGGCGGCGGTTGTGGGGGCCGGCGGCCGGAACCTCCCAGATTCGGGTCCGGTCGAGTAAGTACTCGGCGACCACCAGGGCCGGGCCGGCCGAGGCCGCCCCCGGAAACCCCCGGGATGCGACCAGGACGGCCCCGGCGACGATGACGGCGGCGTAGAAGCTAAGCCGAAATTTCCGGACCAACGGCCTTTCCGACCGCCCGGGGGATGCGGGGCGGCCGCCAGAAGTCAGAAGAGTATACCACGGCCCCGAAGGGGACTGGCGCCGGGAGGGCCGGGGGTGTTAACATCCCGGCAGGTAAGCTATGCTGGACGGGATTCCCCTCATCGACGCCCACATCCACGCCGCCAGGCTCCCGACCATCAAGGTGCGCTGGGAGCTTTGGGCCGACCTCTTCGGCAGGGGGGAGGAGGTTCGGGGCCT
>DAOTYJ010000103.1:0-1654 GCA_034434875.1 Dehalococcoidia bacterium
GCGCCACCTCGCGTGAGACCTGTGTTTCAATCCCTCACAGGTAGGCTACAAACAGCCATCCGGCGTGTGGTGCAACGCGCCTACCTGCAGTTTCAATCCCTCACAGGTAGGCTACAAACTGTTCAGATATAAACCTGTTGCCCGCCGTTATAGCGTTTCAATCCCTCACAGGTAGGCTACAAACTAGATTGGAGAGTTGTTTACGAAACTTTAATAGAGAGTTTCAATCCCTCACAGGTAGGCTACAAACTTTAGTCAGGTAAGGGTTTGTGTATGTTTTGTACATGTTTCAATCCCTCACAGGTAGGCTACAAACGGGGGTCTGACGGCGACAAGTCCAAGACAGGGCAGGGTTTCAATCCCTCACAGGTAGGCTACAAACTTGACTGCACTGTCGTGTAGTTCCCCCTGTCGCCACGTTTCAATCCCTCACAGGTAGGCTACAAACTAGATTGGAAGAGTATATATGATGCACTGTTATCTCAGTTTCAATCCCTCACAGGTAGGCTACAAACCTGCGCAAGACCTGCGCCACGCTGCGACTCGCCGCGTTTCAATCCCTCACAGGTAGGCTACAAACTTGGAATAATAGCAGGAAGCGGATGGGAAAATCGGGGTTTCAATCCCTCACAGGTAGGCTACAAACTATCGTGAGATATCTCTATGAGAAACTCAAATCAGAGTTTCAATCCCTCACAGGTAGGCTACAAACTTGTCTATATTTATTACTAATATCTTCCAATTATCGTTTCAATCCCTCACAGGTAGGCTACAAACTTACGAAATAACAATCTGCGGCACATCCCAGCAAGCGGTTTCAATCCCTCACAGGTAGGCTACAAACATGTAATATCACTTTATGAATTTGGCAAAAAAGATATGTTTCAATCCCTCACAGGTAGGCTACAAACTAGAAAGAAAATGATTGAATTGGCATTTGATGATACGTTTCAATCCCTCACAGGTAGGCTACAAACTCAGCTTGCGAGTGTAGCTAAAATTCTATCCAAAAAGTTTCAATCCCTCACAGGTAGGCTACAAACGGCAATTCCTGCATGCGCCACCGCCCAAACTGCTCGGTTTCAATCCCTCACAGGTAGGCTACAAACATAACCCTCATAACAGAGCGATTGCATTAGGTGTTGTTTCAATCCCTCACAGGTAGGCTACAAACAACAAAAGCAAGTGAAATCGTTCGTCAACAAGATGTGTTTCAATCCCTCACAGGTAGGCTACAAACGTAATAAAATTATCATATGCACATTTTTAGAAGATGGTTTCAATCCCTCACAGGTAGGCTACAAACGGTTTTAAAAGACTCGTTCAGGTCAATACCAGTTAAGTTTCAATCCCTCACAGGTAGGCTACAAACCTCGATGGGGTATCAACACGGGCGGTGAGATAGCGAGTTTCAATCCCTCACAGGTAGGCTACAAACCCAGTCGCCACCCTCGTACGCGAACTGCCCCACATCGTTTCAATCCCTCACAGGTAGGCTACAAACTGAGTTTCAAAATAATATAATGATTATAAACATGTTTCAATCCCTCACAGGTAGGCTACAAACCAACCCCTCTGGCGTGCGGGTGTTGTCGCCCGCCCGCCAGAGGCATTCCCTCTGAACTCAAAATCTCCACTGCGCCCGATTGTCAAG
>DAOTYJ010000104.1:0-8901 GCA_034434875.1 Dehalococcoidia bacterium
TTTCACCTCAAACGGCGGGTAGGCAGGCTCATCAAGACTTTTGAATCCGAACCTGGTGAACAGGTAAGGCCGATCCTGGATGAGGTCAGACAGAGCGGCCGAAGGCCGCTGCTTCCCCAGGATGGGGGAAAGAAGCGAAGCGCTGCGCGCTTGGCTTAAAAATCAAGGCCAGGTTTGACCCAAACAAGGAGGTTCAAGAGCCCCTGTATCGTTTAAGACAGTTTATCCTGAGGCCGTCTGAGCACTGAGCCAGGCACCGGCTGTGGCTGGTTGAACCCGGGGTTCCCTCGACCAACAATCGGACAGAGCAGGCTGAGGGCCCGTACGGTCCGCGGTTTTAAGACCTTTGGTGGGGTCGAATCGGCGCTCGAGCGCCTTCGGCGCTGCGCCAAGCTCGGCTGACGGCCTTGAAAGGCTGGGGTCAACAGGGGCAACCCAGGACCTTAAATTCCTCCCACCATCTCTGGGACAGAGGGAACCCATACACGCTGAGCTTCAGAACGCAGTTCGGACACACCCGTTCTTGAGGCCGGCTACGGCCTTGTTTAGCCTGCTCCGGTGCCGGCTTCAGCCTGCTCACATTGGCCTCAAGCCGGTATCAGCCCGCCACTTTTGACCGGCTGTCCGATCTTCTCTCCGAAGGTCAGCATACACGACGTTGCTCGGGGTGGCCACAATGCGCTAAAATATGACCACAATCTTGGAATGAGGAGGCTTCTGATGGCCATCCGCGTGAACATCCGGGAATTCAAGGCCCACCTGAGCGCCTACCTGCGGCGGGTAAAGGCGGGCGAGATCATTGAGGTCACTGAGCGTGGCAAGCCCATCGGCCGGGTCGTGCCGGTGACCGAGTCGGTGGAGGACACGATCCAGGCGTTGCGCGCGGCCGGGCTGGTCCGGTGGAGCGGACGGCGCCTCGCGGATCGCCCACCGGTGGCCAAAGTTCAGGGAGACCGGACGGTGGCCGAGCTGTTGGTGGAGGACCGCGGGTGGTCGTCTACTTAGACGCAAGCGCCGTCGTCAAACGCTACGTGATGGAAGCCGGCTCTGAGGCTGTGCGGGCGCTGGTGAGGGAGGCGCAGGCAACCGTCACGGCGCTGGTCACGCGAGCGGAAGTGGTGGCTGCCCTGGCCAGAGCCCGCCGCATGGGACGCCTTACTGCTGAAGAGGCCGACCGGGCTCGCCAGACGTTCGAAGCGGAATGGGATGATTTCGTTCGCGTCCAGATGACCGAACAACTCGCAGCCCAGGCTGCGTCCTTTGCCTGGACCTGCGGCCTTCGGGGTTATGACGCGGTGCACCTGGCATCCGCCGTGTTCTGGCAGACCCAAAGTCCTTTTGCCATTCTTCTCGCCACCTACGACCGGGAACTCTGGGAAGCAGCCCGCCGTGTGGGCCTGACTTGCTGGCCGGAGGAAGCTCCATGAGCATTGGGTCCTTCAGGACTACGCGGACCCCGTCCGCTCCTTCGGGAACGTCGCTGGCGTCTGTGCGCTGGCCGCCGGAGGAACTGACGCCGCCGGCCAGGCCGGCTTTAGCCCCAAGCGCCGACCATGGGCGGACGGTCAAGCCGCCTCAATCTCGGGCCGTCCCAGGTAGCCCCTCCTTCTAATGGCATCTGCTCAAGGAGTGCAACAGTAGCCTCCGTCTTATCCTGGCCCTCGGCTACAACCTGACCCAGGACCAACCCCACCCTGTGGCCGAAGGCAGAACTGATTCGCTCCGCAAGGCCGCTGCCGTCAGCCAACCGTTAAACGTCTCCAGTAGCAAAGGCAAATCTAAACGGCAAAGGAGAGTCCTGGGCGCAGCGCGCCCGGGCGGGTATCCGGCTGCGGTGAAACGGCAGGTGTCGGATAAGCCAGTCGGAGAGCCACATGCCCCGCAGCGAAGGGCGGCAAAGACTGCCGTGCGTGCCCCCGCCAAGACATCGAGCAAGCTCTGCTGCATGGCCTTCCACCCAAGAATAGCCTGAGCTCAGAAAACTGGAAAGCCCTGAGGTCAGATACACGACCTGTGCAGGTTCAGAAAGATTTGAGACAGCCACCCGGCCTATAGGCCGGGTGGGCCGGCCGCAAGCTTGACTTAAAAAACATCGAGGGGCATCCTTCCGGGTAGAGAACAAACACCAGGGAGGTGCCCCTCGATGCGGGTAGGCCAATCGCATAACGGTATGTGAGCTCAGCCTCAAAGCCCAGCAAAGGCTGCGCCGCCTCCGGCGGCGGTCCGTAGATAACCTTAAGGCTGAGGGCTTAAGCGTCGAGAAGGCCGCCGAATGCCTGGGAATCGCCCGCTCAACCTACTACCGCTGGCAAAGGCAGCTTAAGAGCAAAGGCCCCAGAGGCCTCGAGGACAGGAGCCGCAGGCCTAAAAGCCCGAGAAAACCTGCCTGGGAGCCCGGGCTCGCCCTGGCCGTAAAGGACCTCAGGGAGCAACACCCCGGCTGGGGCAAGGCCAAACTTGCCCCGGCTTTTCGGTTTCGGAATCCACCGTCGGCCGCATTCTGCGTTACCTTAAGCGCCGGGGTCAGCTCATCGAGCCCCCCAGAAATGGTGTAAAAGCCCGCCGAAGGCGGCAACGGCCGAAGGCCGTGCGCTTCGCGCTCCCCCACGCTGAGCGAAAACCGAAAGATTACCGGGCTGAGGCGCCGCTCGATACCCTGGAAAACTAGACATAAATCGCTTTGCGATTTATGTCTAGTTTCCTCCTGGTTTGGATTCAAGCACTTTACGGCCCAGGATACGGTAAGCCGGTGGAACGTGGTGGCGGCCTACCCGAGCGCCAGCGCAAAGAATGCCCGGGACTTTCTCGAAAAGCTCCTTGAGCGGACCCCCTTCGAGGTCAAGGCTATCCAGGTCGGACCTTCAGATAGGAGATAGGACAGGGCTTTTGACGATGGCTCTGAACCGGTCAAGGGCCAGCCGGATGAGCCTCAAAAATTGCCTGAGCCTGAGCTTGAGCCGGTGCTTGAGCAGGATGAAGAGCCCCGAATAGGCTTCGTGCAGTTCATCACGGATCGTCTCACCCACCAGCAGCCCAACCGCATAGGCCAAAAGCATAAACGCAATCAGCAGCTTCTTCGGCATCGCCTTCTCAAGCCCCAGAAGACCCTTCACATCCCGGAAGCTCTGCTCGATTTTCATCCGACCACGGGAAATCTCAAGGGCCTGCTGAGGCTCAAGGTTGGAAAAAACCCACACCGGCTCATCGAGCCCTTCGGCCCAGTACCCTGCCAGGTTCCCCCGAACCCGGCCCAGGTAGGTCACATTGCGCCTCAGAACGTTCTTACCCGGTTCGATCACCAGTTCCACCCGCTGCCCGTCTTCATCGGTTATCGCCGGACGCCTGGCAACATTTAGCCGGATGACATACTTCAGCCCCGACGCTTCAAGGGCTTCGAAAAGCCCCAGGTAACTGAATTCACGGTCCAGGACCAGCGGCTTATCACCCAGAAGCTTTTTGACCCGACCGAATAGCCGCCAGTGCTCAAGATTTCGTGAGGTCAAATCCTGACTGAGGGTCTTTTCCGAGTAACAGACAAAGGCGAAGGGAATTGCCCGACCGGCATAGGGCTGACCCAGCACCGGTCTTGCCGTCTGAAAGCCTGTCTACGTAGCCGATTTTTCCGGCATAGGGTCGCTCGACCTCAGTTACGTCCCCGATGTAGAACGGTGCATCTTCATCGAAGAGGCGCAAAAGCGGCTCCCTGGGGTCAACATCATGCAAAAACCGCTCGATGGCAGCCGGCTTCGCCGGCGCCGCCAGGGGCGGCCGCATCGGGGCTTGTCCCGGGCATGGTCTGAGCCAGGTCCGAAATCCGCAGGGAGCCGGCTTCCAGGATAGCAGGCGCCTTTGGCGCCGCTGCCTTCTGCGCATGCTCGTCCCGCTCGAAGATCTCGGCCATAAACTTCTCAATCTGCTCTAAAGGCAAGACCTCAGCCATGAGTCCTACCTCCCTCGGAGAAGATTCCGCCAGATTATACCACCCCCCTGTCCGATCTTCTCTCCGAAGGTCAGTATCCAGGTAGATGGCGGCAGCGAGTTCATGGCTGAGTTTGAGGCTGCCTGTCAGGAGCTGGGGATAAGGCGGTCGGGCTTTGCCCGACGCCGCCCCGTTCGCCGCCGCCGAAGGCGGCCGTCAGGTTGAGCGTGCGCACCGGACCCATGTTTAGGAGGGGTCGCCGCAGGCGACCACTACACGGGCGAACAGCGGCCGAAGGCCGCACCGGGCCTTGCGGGCCTGGGAGGAGGTCTTTAATACGGTCCGACCCCACCGGGCCGAGTCGCCGAAGGCGACTGCCCGCTCGGCAGCCGCCAAAGCCGGCTGGCCGAGCACCCGGACAGGGTGCCCCACTGTCTCAAATGTCTTGGACCCATACAGCATAGCCGGGCCGATAGACCGTAAAATTGAGGCGGGAGAAGAGCAGTGCCTACCCTGGAAGAGCGAATCACCGCCCTGGAGGCGGCGGTAAGCCGTCTTACGGAGGCCCTGACCGACACGGTCGCAACCTTAAAGGACCTGGCCGGCACCTTAAAACCCACGGCCGGGGTTCTCCAGGAGCTGGCCGGCTTGGTCAAGAACCTGGTCGAGGCCCAGGTCCGTCTCGAGAAGCGCCTGGAGGCCCTCGAAGGCCGGTTGGACAGGCTTGAGGCGGCCCTCACCCGCCTGGCCGAGGCCCAGGCCGGGACGGAAAAGCGACTGGAGGAGCTGGCCCGGGCTCAGGCTGAGACGGAAAAGCGGCTGGCGGGACTCATCCGGGTCACCGAAAGGCAGGAAAGGGAACTGGGCAGGCTCTCCCAGCGCATCGGCCCCGTCGTCGAATCCCGGCTGGCCGCCGCCCTGCTGGAGAAGGTTTTGCCCGCCCGCAGCCTTACGCCCCTGGAGACGCGAGCCCGGCCTGTCGAGGTAAACGGGCTGGAGGTGGACCTGGTAATCCGTGTCCGGGACCCGGCCGGCCGTACCTTCCGGATCCTGGCCGAGTGCCGCGGCCGGGTCCGCACCCGGGACGTCCGGGAGGTTGCCGCTAAGCTCAAGAACCCGAAAAACCTGGCCCGGCTCAAGGGCGCAGGCCTCGACGGACCTTTCATCGTCTACCTGGGCGGACTCCAGGTGTATCACGGTGTTGAGGAGGCGGCCGGCCGCGCCGGCATCGGCCTTTTCGACCCCGCAGGTGAACTGGTACCGGCCGGCCCCGCCCTGTCGGCCTAATCCCAAGGGTAGCAGCCCGGTCGGCCGCCCCCATGTATCGTTCCTGTCGTCTAACCTGACCCCGGCTTTCACAGAAATGGTGCGCAGGGGGTTGTCGGCTGCGACCTCTCACCTCCTTTCGTGTTAAGATTTCACACGGTGGGTGAAAAACCCTCCGTTCCAGAGATGGTGGGAGGAATTTAAGGTCCTGGCTGGCCCCTGTGGCCGTGAGCCAGGGTCGGCAGATTCGACCCCGGCAAAGGACGGTCCGAGTCCTCCTCTTGCGCTTGCGAGCATCCTGAGGAAACAGCGGCCTGCGGCCGCTCTGTCCGACCTCATCCAGGGTCGGCAGTCGTCGCCGAAGGCGACCCCTACCCCTCGCGGCCGCAGCCAGCCCTTTGGGCGGGCGCCGGCGAAGCCGGCCGGCCGAGCACCCGGACAGGATGCCCCCCTGTCTCAAATGTATTGAACCCATCGGGTCTGTCCCATAGATGGTGGGATGAGCAAGTAGAAGAGGGGCAGGCGCTCCCCTTAAGCTTGTTTTAGACCAAAAACAACCCTCCAGGGAGGCACCTACCTATGTGTTTGGCCAGTTGGCCGAACTTGTGTTCGCTATCAGCGCTCTGCTGGCGGTCGGCGGGTACCGGTGGGGCCGCCACCGGTATCAGCGCTCGCTGGTACCGCTGGGCTCCCTTCTCCTGGCACTTGGCAGCCGCTTCCTGGTCATGGCCCGGGTGGGGGTTGCGGCTGGTCCCGCCCTGGGTCTGGCTCTTTTTCTTCTCCTCCTCTAATCATCCTGATCTTCGGGTGGCTATACCTCACCGCCCCCGATTCCCCCAACGTCAGCTGAGCTCTCGGGTCCGCGCCCGCCAGCCCGGTACGGGATTTGAGCAGCTCGAAGACGCTACCGGAGCGTGAGTTGGTCTTAAGAACGTTGGTGTCCGAACTGCGTTCTGAAGGTCAGGTGCACCGGCGTGCATAGCCGGCCGATAGACTGTAAAATTGAGGCGGGAGAAGAGCAGTGCCTGCCCTGGAAGAGAGAATCACCGCCCTGGAGGCCTCCGTAAGCCGCCTTACGGAGGCCCTGACCGATACGGTCGCAACCTTAAGGGACCTGGTCGGGACCTTAAAGCCCACGGCCGAGGTCCTGCAAGAGCTGGCCGGCTTGGTCAAAAACCTGGTCGAGGCCCAGCTCCGGGTCGAGAAGCGCCTGGAGGCCCTCGAAGGCCGGGTGGACAGGCTTGAGGCGGCCCTCACCCGCCTGGCCGAGGCC
Organism: Dehalococcoidia bacterium; assembly: GCA_034434875.1. Classification (GTDB taxonomy): domain Bacteria; phylum Chloroflexota; class Dehalococcoidia; order JAUQQI01; family JAUQQI01; genus JAUQQI01. Next base: position 6,459 of record DAOTYJ010000104.1, read on the forward strand.
CAGGCTGAGACGGAAAAGCGGCTGGGGGAGCTGGCCGACCGGGTCGATGCCCTGGCCCGGGCTCAGGCTGAGACGGAAAAGCGGCTGGGGGAGCTGGCCGACCGGGTAGGCGAGCTCGACGGTTTTTACCAGGAAGTCCGCTTCTCCCGGCGGGCCCCGGCCGTCCTGGGACGGGCCGGCTTCCGCAGGGTCCGGCCTGTCCCGGCCGAGGAGCTTTTCGACCTCATCGATACCCTGGAGGAGCAGGGCCGCCTCCTGCCCGAGGAACGCAACCGGCTGGCCGAAACCGACCTGGTCGTCCGGGCCCGGCGGGACGGGCAGGAGGTGTGGGTTGCCGTTGAGGTCTCCTCGACGGTGGATGTCCGGGACGCCCGGCGGGCGGCCGAAAGCGCGGCTTTGCTTGCCCGGACCCTTGGGGTTGAGGCCGCAGCCGCCGTGGCCGGCCGCCGCATCGGCCCGAAAGCCTTAAGGGAGGCCCGCCGCTTAAACGTCCTCATCCTTGTCCCAACCGGCCGGTAAATATTCGGCCGCCGGGCAGTCTCCAGCTGGCCGGCTCAGGGCGGCAATCTGCCCCCTCGGCGACCGAAGCGCGGATGTGAATGTGCGTACGCACACCGACGTGACGGCGAACGGCTGCGTATCCGGCAGCGGCCAGGCACGTGGGAACCGGGAATATGTGCTGCAGGCCTTCCGGGTGGGCGCAGGGGGCTGAGGAGGCTACGGCCATGGCCGGAGGAAAGCCAGAGACCGCTGAGGAGCAGCCGAGCGCAATGTCCGCAAGCCCGAGGCAGCAGCCATTGTGGTCTGGCGTCAGCGTGGGGGGCCTGGGACTGCCGGTTCGGCCGCGGCTGGCCAGACTCGCGGGGAATGCCGCCCAAGTCGGTTGAGGCGGCAGCTTGGGGTAAGGCTTTCGGAGGTTCAGCGGAACAGGCCGGGTGCAAAAGGCGCTGTCTGGGCCCTCAGACGGCGCCGGTTGCCCCGAGACGTGTGGCTGGCCGACTGGAGTCGGTTCAAGGCCGAAGGTATTAAGGCGACGGTGGAGCTAAGTTCCCGTGCATTGAATTTCGGAATTGACTCCCTGGAGCAGGCATGCCGCTTCGGTGACGGCTGCCCTTAACTCGACCACGGTAGGATAGAACCTTCTGGGCATCAAGAACCCCTTTATCCTGCGCCAGATACCCTCCATCGGGTTCAGATGCGGACTGTACCTGGGCAGGTATCTTAAGACCAGGCCCATCCGTTCCCACTCGGCTGTCCGGGCTCTAAGCCTGCCCGACCGGTGAAAGGGCGCATTGTCCAGGAACAATACCACCGGCTTGCCGCCCCACTCAGCCTGCTGAGCCAGACCACCTGCTCGGTCCGGCACGGCCCCTCAAGGACACCGAATCTGACCCGGTGGCTGCCCTCAGGCTCCCATTCCAGATGCCCAATAACGTTGACTCGACCGGACTTGCCCCAGGCCCTGGGCACACACCTTACACCGGATTTTCCCCTGGCTGTCCAGCCGCCCAAAGCCGCTCTCATCCAGGTAGATTACCCTGTTCAGGCCTTCGGCCGCCCCAGCTGCCTCCGGCAGCGAATCTCTTCGGTCTGGAACGCTTCAACCTCCTTCGGGTCCGGTTTGCCGATGGGAACGTAATCTGGTCCGGAGCGCCTCCGGCGCTGCCCATCGATTGCAGGTGTCGGGTGATGGTCGAGCGGTCAACTTTGAGCCAGCCTCACAGAGTTGGGGGGCAGTCCAGATCCGATCCTGGGCCAGAAGTTCGTTTCTGACATAACGTGCACAGCACGTTATGTCAGAAACCCTTCGACTTCAGGGGTGATTTTTGGGGCTGCGCCAGCCGCAGCCCGCAAAGCGGGCGCCGCCATCAGCCAGACCCTCGAAGCCTCGTTCAAGCCAGCGCCCAAGCGCTGCTTAGCAGCGCTTAGGACCGTCGAATGCCCCCTGCCCACAAACTCGGCGGCCCCCTTCGGGGGGACAGTCCAGCGGCCTTTGGCCGCTTCTGATTTCGAGGGCCCTGAGCCGGACCTGGGGGTGGGCCAGGGGGCTTTTTTCCAGTTCCCGGAGTCTGGCATCCTCTTCAGGGGTCAGTCGGATAAATATCGGCGCACTCAGACCCACAGTATACCGCTGGGGGACTTAGCCCCAATTTTTGTCATGAACGGACAGAACCCAATGGTCCGGCCGGGTCCGGCTCAGCGCTCCGCTGAGCCCTGGTCTCCCGGCCCGTTCCGTGTTCACCGATGACCGGTCAGCCGGGTTAATCGACCGACGGTTGTTAACCTCGAACACCCACTCGCGGCAAGATTCGGACGGCCGATGACGTCCCGGCTGGGCAGCACAAAGACCGCCCGCCGCACACGAGAGAAAAGGCTACGGAGGAATCAGGCCTTCTCGGATGCCGTTTCCATCCCTGCCCTTAACCTCCGGCCTCGGCCGGGA
>DAOTYJ010000105.1:0-1812 GCA_034434875.1 Dehalococcoidia bacterium
TCCGTATCGCCCCCGAGGCCACTGCGGCCGGCGCCGGCCTGCATAAGCTTCAGGGCCGCAAAGTGGGCCGCATCCCCGGCCTTGATGGTCCCGGCCGGCCGGCGGCACCCCGGGCAGTAAAGGGCCAGGACGCCCTTCCACCGGCCGGGTTCGAGCCGGCAGACCGAGCCGCACCGGTGGCACCTAAACAGCTCGGGGACCCGGACCCCGGAAGCTTCCAGCTCTGCAAGGATCCGGTTCAGGGGCAGGTCGGGCGCCGGGGGGGGACAGCCGCAGCCCCGGCCGGGTCAAGCTTTGCGCCGCACTGGACGCAGTCGCCGAAGCGGGCCGCGTCATCGGGATGCAGGTCGTCGGCCCCGCAGGATGGGCAGACGAGGGCGCCGGCGGCTTCCCCAGGGGAAGGTGAGGCTGCCGTTACGGCGCCGGCCTCTGAAGCCCCCTCTGTGAGCAGGCGGATGATTTCGGCCTTGTGGGCGCGGATGGCCTCGGCCAGGTCCGGGGGGATGGCCACGTCCGGCGGCCGGTAGGCCACCAGCCGGCCCTCCTCCACCGCCAGTTTGATGCCCAGGCGCGAAAGCCGGTCCAGAATCTCCGCCCCCCTCAATGGAGCACCTCCCGGACGTACCCCGCCGGCGCGCCAGCCTCCTGCGTTTCGATTTCAGTTACAGCCATATATAGGGGAATAATCGAAATCGAATCGCCGCCCTTGCGGCGCCACCGCCAGGGGTCCCGCCGGCGCCCCGCTCCAACCCGCTCAAGGACCCCCTCGGCCGCAAGCTGGTTGAGGACTTGCCGCAAGGCGGCCGGGGCCGGGGCTGGCGGGGTGGGCCACGCCTCCCGCAGCTCCTCCACGGTCACCGCGCCGGACTCCGGCACGGCCGCGAGAACCGCCGACCGCAGGTCGTCCCGACGCACCGCCGCCCGGTCACCCAGCGCCCGGTAAGTATTCCCGGCCCACTCCGCGACCACCTCGAAGGGCTCCTCCCTCGAATAGACAGTCAGCACCCGGCGCGGGTCCAGCCGGTTTCCGGGGTCGTATCTCCGGAACTCCACGATGATATCTACAAATCCGTCGAGGGCGCCGGAACCCCGGCCGGCCGTCGCCTCGGCCCCATCGGATTTGCGCGGGTGCCGGCTCAGGAGCACCGCCGCCCCGGCCTCGGCCGGCCCCAGCAGCGGCCGGACCGCGGCCAGCACCTGGGCCGCGTCGTTTTCGTCGCTGACAGGCCACAGGTTTGGTAGCGCGTCGAGGACGACGAGCTGATACCCCCGCTCCCGGACCAGGGCAGCCAGCTGATCCACGAAAGCTGCCCACTCCCCCCAGCTCGGCCGCCGTCTGAACGGTCGCACAATTCGGTCGTGGGCGTCGGGGGGGATGGCCAGCTCGGCGCACCGGCGGGCCCACTTTCCGGCGGATTCCTCGGTCACTACCAGCGCCCGGCCGGCGACTACCCGCCGCCCGGCCAGGGTGCCGCCGCCGGCCATTTCCCGCAGGAGGGCGCCAATCAGCGTTGTCTTCCCTGCTTTCCACAGACCGAAAAGGTCGGTGATGAGCCCCCGGGCCAGAAAGCCTTCCCAAACCCACTCGAGGGTGCAGCCCCCAGGCGGGGGGGCCCCCAGCGGTTCGGGGCTGATGGACCGCTGGGGCGGGGCCTCAACCCGGCCGTCCGGCGCATAGTAGCGGGTGTACACTCGCTGAACGATGGACGCAACCGGCTCTTCCCCCGGGTCCGACGGATAGGGCGGGCTGCAGTTGGCGGCGGCCTCCTCGAGGAGTCGCAAAGCCGCCGCCTCGGGCACATCGGCCCCCCG
>DAOTYJ010000106.1:0-18371 GCA_034434875.1 Dehalococcoidia bacterium
GCGGAACGGGCGGCGAAGCCGCCGTCCGGTCTACGAGTCATGGGTCGCTGAAGCAGGAAGCAACCGGCCATTTAGTTCACCCTGGGCGGTGAAATAAATGACTATGCGTTGCAGAACGGCTTTCGGGTGTCGGGCCGCGCATTTGGGGCCCGGCCGCCTGCTCCAGGGGCGCACGGCCGTGTACCCGACAAAATCAGCCCCAAGTCGCTAAAGAGCCCGGACCGGGGCGTCTGGTCCACCTTGGGCCCCTACGGGCCGGGGGTTGGGGTGGGCGTCGGCGGTTGGAAGTTGACGCAGGCCTGGTTATTGGCCTGGTTGCCGTCGGTGCTTGGGGGTACGCTGGCGCAGTTCTGGAAAGGCTGTTTGTAGCCGGTAGGGCCAAAGTAAACGTTGAACGTAAACGTCTGGCCCTGGCCGGGCGCCAGGGTTACCCCCTGCACCTGACATAAGACCGAGGGACCCGGGAAACTGCACGGCGGGCCGGCGTTGATGCTCCCGCCGCCGGACAGAAGGGTGGACCAGGGCGGGTTCGGCTGGTCGGCAACCGTCAGGCTGCCGCTGTAGGCGGCCGAGCCCACGTTGGTCACCGTAAGGGTAAAGACGCAGGTATACGGCCAGTTGCACTGGCCGCTCTTCTGGACAGCGAGGTCGGGAGTTCCCGCCGGACCGGTACTGGTTACCGAAAAGTTGACGCAAGCCTGGTTGTTGGCAGGATTGAGGTCCTGTAGCGGCAGGCTCGCACAGTTCTGGAATGTTCCCGCCGCCCCGACCTGCACCATTAAGGTCAGATGTTAGGCCCCTCCGGGCGGCAGGGTGACCGGGTAATGGGGGCCGCAGTTTACGGCCGACCCGCTCGTATAGCAGATGGTGCCGCCGTCGCCCCCGAAGGCCGTAATCGTGAAGGGGACCGCCGGGCTGATGACATCCTGGGTGGGCACACCGCCCGTGTAGGGGCCGGGGCCATTGTTAACCACCGTGATGCTGAAGGTGCAGGCGCCGCTGGCCTGATTGCACTGGGCCGCCTTCTGGACGGCCATGTCGACGCCCACCGACGGGGTCTGAATCGGGGCTGGGGTGGGCGTGGACGGCGGGGTCGGGGTGCTGGTCGGGAGCGTCGGCGTGTTAGTTGGGGCGGGCACCGGCGTTGGGGTCTCGGTAGGCACCGGGGGGTGGTGGGCATTACCGTGGGGGTATCCGTCGGAATCGGCGCCGGGGTCGGCGTTGCTGGTGGGCGCGGGCGTGGCCGTTGGGGTGGCCGGTGACCCGTCCGTTCCGGTGGCAGGGCCACGGGGCGTGGCCGGAACGGCGGCTAGCGGGCCGGCGCCGGGACCGCAACCGGCGAGGACGACGGCGAAAATTCCGAACAAGAGTACCCAGAACCGGGAAAAATCCCTGGGCAACATTAAAGCTCCTTTGTAGATGGCAAGGTCGTTGGGTAGTTTAGCACAGCCGTCAGCCCTGGCAATGGTTTCTATTCGACGAACCAGGGTAGCAGCCAGCCGAAGATGGCCGCGTAGAGGCCGACCCAGACGGCCGTGGGCCAGCGGGTCTCGGGCCGGAAAAGAAAGCGGCCGAACATCCCAAGGCCGGTGCCCAGCACCAGCAAGCTGAAGGGCCAGAAGGGACTTCCCAGGCCGAACTGGGGCCCGGCCGTCCGCCAGAGGCCGTAGACCAGGCCGTAGACGGCCCCGACCAGGGGCCAGAAAAGGAGGCTTGCGCCGGTCAGGCCGAGCATCAGGGCGGTAAGGGTTGCCCCGGGAAAGAAGCGGCGGCGAACGGCTTCCAGGTCCGGGGTAAGGCCCTTCTGGGCCACGGCCACCCACCCCACAAAGAGGCTGTTTACAAGCATGCCCAGGGCCGCCCCAAGGATGACTGCCGACGTCATAGCCTGCGCAACCGGGGGCTGAAGTGGCACAAGAAAGTCCGGACGCCTTCGGCCCGCAGGTTCCGGGCGATGGTCCTGGCCCGGTTGGGGTCGGGCTCCACCGTAAAGAGCGCCGGTCCGGCCCCGGCAAGGCTTGCCCACCGGGCCCCGGCCCGGAGAAATCGGGTCTTAAGCTCCCCAATGCTGGGATAAAGTCTGGGGGCCACCAGGTCGAACACGTTAAAAGGGGCCTCATCGGCCTGCCACCGGCCCCCAACGAGGGCCTCGGCCAGCCCGAGCACCCCTTCCCCCGATGACCAATGGGCCTGGGTGAGGGCCCCGTAGGCCCGGCGGGTCTTGTCGGGGGGGCCTTCCCGGTCGAGGGCAACCACCACCGCCCAGGGGGGCGGGTCGGGGAGGGGCTCCAGCCGGTCGCCCCGGCCGGCGGCCAGGGCCGCCCCGCCCCGGATGAAAAAGGGCACATCGGCCCCCAGCCCCGCCCCCAGCCGACCGAGGTCGGCCTCGGTCAGGTTTCGGAGGCGAAAAAGCCGCCGGAGGAGGCGTAGGGCGGCGGCGGCATCACTTGCCCCGCCGCCCAGCCCCGAAGCCAGGGGGATTCGCTTTTCTACCCGGATAAAAACGCCCTGGGTGAGGCCGGCCTGCCGGATGAGGGCGTGGGCCGCCTGGAAGACCAGGTCGGCGTCCGAGCCCAGCTCCGGACGGGTCGAGCGGACTTCCAGGCGCGGGGCCGGTGTCGCCTCGAGGCGGTCGGCCAGACTCACGGTGGCCAGAATCGTCCGGACCTCGTGGTAGCCGTCCGGCCGGCGGCCGAGGACCTCAAGCCCCAGGTTGACCTTGGCCCGGGCCAGGGCGCTCCGTCGCACATTCACGGTAAACCTGATAAAGCTTAAGCCATTCTTCCAGGGTCAGGTCCGCGGGCCGTCGCCGGGGGTCGATGCCGGCCGCCTGAAGGAGCTGGGCGGTTTCCGCCGGGGGCCGGCGGAGGCCGTCGGCGAGGGAATTTCGGAGCTGTTTGCGGGGCTGAGCAAACCCGGCCTGAAGAAACTTGAAAAACTCCGTCGGCGAGTCCACCTGGGGCGGCCGGCGCCGGACGAGCTTGACGACGGCCGAATAAACTTTAGGGGGCGGCCAGAAGGCCCGGGGCGGGACCTTCATTACGAGGGTCGGTTCGGCGTAGAAGCGGACAAACCAGGTAAGGTAGGCGGCCTCGCCGGGCCGGGCGGCGATGCGGCGGGCCACCTCCAGCTGAAGCATCACGACCCCCAGCTCCGGCGGGGAGGGGCTGGCCAGCACCCGCTCCAGGACGGCGGTAGCGATGTTGTACGGCAGGTTCCCGGCCAGCTTGTACGTGGGGCCGACCTCGGCTTCAAAGGGGTAACTCAAAATATCGGCCGGAACGACTTTAAGATTAGGGTTATCTTTAAACCGGTCGGTGAGCACCCGGACCATTCCGGGGTCGATTTCGACGGCCACGACCCGGGTTCCGGCCCGGAGGAGGGCCTCGGTGAGGGTCCCCAGGCCCGGCCCTACTTCCAGGACTACGTCGGCCGGACCGAACTGGCCGGCCCGGATTATGGCCTGCCTGACCCGGTCGTCCACTAAGAAGTGCTGGCCCAGGGCCTTGCGGGCCAGCAGGCCGTAGCGGGCCAGGAGGTTGAGGGTTTCGGACCGGAGCGACGTGACGGTTCCGCCGGTAATAAAATCGGTGGCCGTGCACCCACCGTTGAACGCGTCCGCCGGCTGACCGTCCGCCGCCGGCTCCGGCCAGGCGCCCCGGCGGCACCCGGAAGTGTCTGCTTACCGTTGCTTCCTTCCGGACCTGGCGGGGTTTGCAGGCTTCCGTCGCGCCGGACCCGGCCATCAACGCCGGCGGACGGGGGCTCGACCCGGCAGACCGCCGCCCGCGGGTGGGAATTCGACCCCGCTATAGCGGATTGCGGGTACAGGGCACCGCTAGCTCCCCGTCTAGCACGGCCACCACGTAGATTATACCTCCTTCTGTCAGGGGCGCCCGGCCAGGAGGACCGGGAAGGCGGCGGGCTGTCGGGCCGTCTTGACAGCGGGGGAGGGTTGTGTATATTTTAGATAATGGCGGTCGGTCGGAGGCCGCCGGATTAGGGGCGTAGCTCAGCCAGGTAGAGCAGCGGTCTCCAAAACCGCCGGTCGGGGGTTCAAATCCCTCCGCCCCTGCGCAGACCGTGCCGCGGTGGTGGAATCTGGCAGACACGCCGTCTTGAGGGGGCGGTGCCGATAAGGCGTGCGGGTTCAAATCCCGCCCGCGGCACCCAGGCGGAAGTGGCGCAGCGGTAGCGCGTCTCCTTGCCAAGGAGAAGGTCGCGGGTTCGAATCCCGTCTTCCGCTCCCCGGGAGGGGCCCCACTCGGGGGGATACCCGTCCCACACCCGGCGGCGTAGCCAAGGGGTTAAGGCAGCGGTCTGCAAAACCGCGATTCGGCGGTTCGAATCCGCCCGCCGCCTCTTATTTTTGTCCCCTTGATGCCCACTACCTGAATCCCTTAAACTTTCCCGGTTGTGGATAATAAAGGTGGACGAACCGTCTGTACCCGGGATCTCCGGTTCGCCTAAACGTTGAAGGGTGAAGGCGTGAGTTCCGAAAGTCCGCCCGGCCGAAGCCCAGGCCCGGCCGTCCAGTCAGCCGAGCCTGCGGACCTGGTCCGGCCCTGCCCCGGCCTGACCCCGGAGCTGGCTCCGAAGCTGGTCCGGCCCTTCCGGGTTATCGCCTTCGACTGGGACGGCACCGCCGTAGCCAGCCGCACGGAGGATGCGTCGCCCGTTCGGAACGTCATCGAGCGGCTCCTCCGGGCCGGGGTTTTTGTGGTGGTTATCACCGGGACGAACTTTCAGAATATCGACCGGCAGCTCACCTCCCGCCTGTGCGGCCCGGCCAAGACGAATCTTTTCGTTGCGGCCAACCGGGGCTCCGAGGTTTTCGGTTTTGACGTCTACGGCCGTCCCGTCGTTTGCTGGCGGCGGGTCGCAACCCCGGAGGAGGACCGGCTCCTGACCGAGGTCGCCGACGCCCTCCGGGACGAGCTTCGGGCCCGGACCGGCCTCGAAATCGGGGTGGTTTACGACCGGCTTAACCGCCGCAAGGTCGACCTCATCCCCCTGCCCGAGTGGGCCGACCCGCCCAAATCGGCCATGGGCGAGCTTCTCCGGGCCGTCGAAGCCAGGCTGAAAGGCAGGGGACTTACCGGGGGCCTCGCTGAGGCGATGGCGCTTGCCCGCAAGATTGCCTCGGTCAAGGGTTTGACGGATGCCCGGATCACCAGCGACGCCAAGCATATCGAAATCGGGCTTACGGATAAGTCCGATAGCATGCGCTGGGTGGCCCATGAGCTGGCCCGGCCCCGGGGCATCTCCCCGGCGGAGATTCTGCTGGCCGGGGATGAGTTCGGGCCCGTTGGGGGCCTGGAGGGCAGCGACTTTCGGATGCTCATCCCGGAGCTGGCCGACGCCCCCACCGTTTCCGTGGGCCCGGAACCTGGGGGAGTCCCGGCCCCCGTCATCCACCTGGGCGGCGGTCCGGCCTGCTTTCGGGCCCTGCTCCGGGCGATTGCAGAGTGCTGGGAGGGCCTTTATCCGGGGCGACTCGGCCTGGCGGCGGTTCCCTTTACCGACCCGGCCTGGTCCCTGACCCAGGAAGGGTATGAGCCTACCCGGGAGCGGGCCTATGAGGCCCTCTTTGCGGTGGCCAATGGGTACGCTGGGGTTAGGGCCTCCCTTCCGGAGGAGACGGCCCACAGCGCCCCGGCCACATACCTGGCCGGGGTCTTCGACGACGGGCCGGTTCCGGGTGCCCCCCCGGAGCTGGCGGTCGGCCTCAACTGGACCAACCTCAAAGTCTATATTGACGGTCAGCCCCTGACCCTGGACTTAACCGAGACCGTCGAGCACCGGCGGGGCCTCGACATGCGGCAGGCCCTCTGCTGGCGGGAGTGGACCTGCCGGGATGGGGCCGGCCGCACCACCCGAATCTCCCTGGTGCGTCTGGCCTCCCTGGGGGACCGCCATCTCCTCCTCCAGTCGGTGGTTATCGTGCCGGAGAATTACTCGGCCAGCCTGGTTCTGGAGAGCCGGTTCGCCCCGCCCCGGCGGGCCGACGGGCAGCCCCACCCCGCCCGATTGGAAGCCTGGCCCGAAGGGGTCCTCATCGAGTGGCAGGTGCGGGGCGGCGTCAGGGTCGCCTTCGGGGTCGGACACCAGACCTGGCCGGCCGTGGACGCCGAAGCCAGCCGGGGCGACGGGGAGGTCGTGGTTCGGTGGGCCTTCCGAACCGAGCCGGGCAAACCCGTTCGGCTGGACCGCTTCGCGGCCGTGTTTACGTCCCACGACGCCCCGGACCCGGCCGACCAGGCTATGGGCCGCCTTGGGGCGCTCACGGCCGGGGGCGCCCCTGAACCGGTCCGGGGGCACCTCTGCGCCTGGGACCGGGTCTGGCAGGCGGCCAACGTCACCGTCCAGGGGGATGATTTTGCCCAGAAGGCCCTGCGCTTTGCGGCCTACCACCTGAGCAGCGCCGCCAACCCGGAGTCGGACCGGGCCTCCATTGGGGCCCGGGCCCTGACCGGGCCCGGCTACAAGGGCCACGTCTTCTGGGACACCGAAATCTATATGCTCCCCTTCTTCGTTTTTACCCAGCCGGCCGCCGCCCGCGCCCTCCTGATGTACCGCTACCGAACTCTGCCGGCTGCCCGGCTGAACGCCCGGCGGCAGGGCTACCGGGGGGCCCTCTACGCCTGGGAGTCGGCCGATACGGGCGATGAGGCGACCCCGGCCTTCGCCCTGGCGGCCGACGGGCGGGTCATCCCCATCCTTACGGGCCAGCTGGAGCACCACATCAGCGCCGACATCGCCTACGCCGTCTGGCATTACTGGCAGGCCACCGGCGACGACGACTTTTTCCGGCAGGCCGGGGCGGAGATTCTGGTGGAGACGGCCCGCTTCTGGGCGAGCCGCTGTCGCCTGGGCCGGGACGGCCTTTACCACATCCACCGGGTGATCGGGCCCGACGAGTACCACGAAGGGGTGGACGACAACGCCTACACCAACGTGATGGCCCAGTGGAATCTGGAGCGGGCCGCCGAGGCCGTCTATATCCTCCAGCAGCGGTGGCCGGAGGACTGGCGGCGGCTTTTCGAAAAGCTTGGCCTCGACTTCGGGGAGCCCCAGGAGTGGGTCCAGGTGGCCGCCCGAATGTACACCGGGTTTGACCCGAAAACGGGCCTCTTTGAGCAGTTTCGGGGCTACTTCGGCCTTGAAGATATCGACCTTTCGGCTTACCAGGACCGCAAGGTGCCCATGGATGTGCTGCTGGGACCGGACCGGGTCCGACGGTCCAAAATCATCAAGCAGCCGGATGTGGTTCTCCTCATCTACCTTCTTTGGGACCGGTTCCCGCCCCAGGTCCGGCGGGCAAATTTCGACTACTACGAGCGCTGGACGGCCCACGGAAGCTCCCTCAGCTTGCCGATTCATGCCGCCGTCGCCGCCCGCCTGGGCTATACGGATAAGGCCCTTAACTATTTCCGGCAGGCCGCCGAAATCGACTTAGCGGACCGGATGGGGAATGTGGCGGCCGGAGTCCACGCCGGGGCCCTGGGGGGGCTTTGGCAGGCGGCGGCCCTGGGCTTTCTGGGCCTGCGGCTCACCTCGGGCGGCCTCGCCTTCGGGCCTAACCTGCCGGAGAAGTGGGCCGAGCTGGGGCTCCGTCTAAGGTGGCTGGGGCGGGAAGTCAAGGTGACCGCCTGGGGCCGGCCCCGCCGGCTGGAATTGCAGCCCCAGGGCCAGGAGCCCATAGGCGTTACCCTAAAGCCCTGGGAGGAGCTCCTGCTTACCCCCAGCGGCCGCTACCTGCTGGGCCGAACGGACGGCCTGAGCTGGGTGGTGCCCCCGGCCCGGCGCTAACGGACCGGGTTACCGTCCAGGACTTGCCGGTCACCCCCGACACTGCTGACCTGCCGTGGGCCCCCAACAACACGTCGGCTCCGGGCGAAGTCCGTTTGCCCGGCCTCGGCGGCTGTGGTAGTAATTATCAACAGAAGGGATGACCGTCGAGTTCGGGTCGAGCGCGTCGGCGGCCCGGGAATACTTTCGCCGGGGCTGGTTTGCCGTGCCCTACCGCCCGGGCGAGCCCCTTAACTGGGCCGGCTGGGCCGACCCGGCCCTGGTTCAGGCCGACCTAGAACGGCTTTTCACCGAGCATACCGGGGTGGCCATCCTCCTCGGCTCCCCTTCCGGGGGACTGGTGCGGGTAGGCCTCGAGGGCCCGGAGGCCGTCGCCCTGGCCCCGGCCTTCCTGCCCCGTACGGCGGTGGCCGACGGCCCCCGGAAGGGAACTTTTCCCGCCGGCTACTGGTACGTGAGCAACCCCCCGGCCCCGACGGCCCGCTTCTCCGACCCCCGCGGCCCCCGACCCCTGGTGGAACTTTGGGGGGAGGGCAGCGCCGTGCCGGTGCCGCCGACCGCCCCCGAAGAGGGTCTGCCGGCCGAGTGGAAGCGGTTCGGCCGGCCGGCGGAGGTTGCGGCCGCCGAGCTCTCGGCGGCGGTCGGGCGGCTGGCGGCCGCAACCCTGCTGGCGAAATACTGGCCGGCCGAGGATTCTGAAGCCTGGGCCCGATTGCCCTTGGCCGTTGCGGCCGTCCTCTCCCAGGCCGGCTGGGAACCGGCCGAGGTTCGCCATTTCCTCGGCGCCGTCTGTCAGGCGGCGGGCGACCGCCGCCGGGTCCCGGAGCTGGAAGACGAAGCCCTCCGGGGTCTGGGGGCCGAGGCGGAGTTCGTGGGCTGGCCGGTTCTGGCCGACCTCCTCGGAATGGAGGGGGCCGACCGCCTCCGGGACTGGCTGGGCATCCGGCCGTCCGTCGGGGTGGAGGCCCCGGCGGTCCTGGAGCTTTCGGACGCCGGCAACGGCCGCCGGTTCGCCGCCCGCTACGGCCACCGCCTCAGGTTCGTCGATGAGCTGGGGTGGCTGGGCTGGGACGGGCGCCGCTGGGCCCCGGTAAGCACGGCCGAGCTTCTAGGCCTAGGCACGGCCGTGGTCCGAAGCCTCTACCAGGAGGCGGCCCAGACCGAGGACGGGGTCCGCCGGCGGGCCCTGGCCGACCACGCCCGCCGGTCCGAGGCCCGGAGCCGCCTGCTGGCCATGGTCGCCCATGCCGAGCGCCTCCTCCACTGCCGTTTGACCGAACTGGACGCCGACCCGCTGCTTTTAAACGTCCGCAACGGGACGCTGGATATCCGGAGCGGCCAGCTTCTGCCCCACGAGCCCGGGCGGTTCATCACCCGCCTGGCGGGGGTGACATACGACCCCGGGGCGAGGGCAGCCCGCTGGACGGAGTTTTTAAAGCGCGTCACCGACGGGGACCGGGAGCTGGAGGCTTACCTCCAGCGGCTCATCGGCTACCTCCTCACCGGGGAGGCCTCGGAGCGGGTCTTTTTCGTCGTCCTGGGGCCCCCCGGCAGCGGCAAGACCACCTTTATCCGCACCCTCAAGCGGCTCCTGGGCGACTACGCCTGGCCGGGCGACCCGGGGGTGATCCTCCGGGGCCTTAATCGCCCCGGGGTTCTGGCCGGGGTTCGGCTGGTGGCCGTCGACCAGCCGGCGGCCGACCTCCGTCTGGCCGAGCGGCTGATCCGCCAGCTGGCCGGCCGCCGGGGCCGGCCGGCCCCCAAGCTGTTGGTGGCCGCCGAGCGCCCCCCGGCCCTGGAGGCCGCCGACCCGGAAGTCTGGCAGGCCGCCCGAATCATACCCTTCGGCCGGCCCCTGCGGCCGGAAGAGCAGGACCCCCACCTGCCCGAGAAGCTGGCCTTCGAGCTTTCGGGCATCCTCAACTGGGCCCTGACCGGGGCCGGCCTCTGGCTCCGCCACGGCCTGGGCACTGCCGGCCGGGTCGACGAGGCCACCGCCGCCTACCACGGCCGGATGGATCTGCTTTCGGCCTTCCTGGAGGACTGCTGCCTTCGGGACCCCCTCGGCCGCATCCCCGCCGGCCTCCTTTATCAGGCTTACCGGGCCTGGTGCGCCCGCACCGGCAACGTCCCCCTGCCCCAGAATCTCTTCGGGCTTCAACTGCGCCGCCGGGGGTTTTTGCCCCGCCGCACCCACGGCGGAACCCGCCTCTGGCAGGGCATAATCCTCCGGGAACGGTCGGCCTCCCGGGAGAGTGGGTCGTGACCCGCCGAAGGCCTAATCGGGCGGGGTAGGCGTTGAATCCCCGTAGGCCGCCTCAAGCTTTATGAGGGCAAAAAGGCCGGCGGCCAGCAGGGCCCCGAATACCCCGTAGGCTTCGGCCGGACCGGCCCGGGTTAGCAGGGTGGCGATCACCCCGAGGCCGACGCCGGCCACGTAGATGGTAAGAACCGCCTCCCGGTGGGTCAGGCCCAGCCTGACCAGCCGGTGGGAAAGGTGGTCCTTGCCGGGGTTGGTGAAGGGGTTCAGGCCCCGCCGCAGGCGGGACAGGGTGACGAGGGTCGTGTCGAAAATGGGTATCCCCAGGACCACCACCGGGATCATCCACGTCACCGTCGTTACGTTCTCGAACCGGAGCTTAAGGCCCACCGCCGCCAGCAAAAACCCGAGGAAAAGGCTGCCGCTGTCCCCCATGAAAATCCGGGCCGGGTTGAAGTTATAAACCAGAAAGCCGAGGCAGGCCCCGGTGAGGGCGGCCGCGAGGGCGCCCACCAGGTACTGGCCGCTCATCGCCGCCAGAACCAGGAAGAACGCCGAGGCCACCGTGGCTACCCCGGCCGAAAGGCCGTCCATGTTATCCAGCAGGTTCAGGGCGTTGGTTATGCCCACCACCCAAAAGAGGGTAAGGGCGTAGTTTAAAAAAGCCCACCCGAAAAGCTGAACCTGGACCCCGAAAAGCAGGAGGATGCCGGCCGCCGCCAGCTGTCCGCCCAGCTTGACCAGGGGGGAGAGGCCGCTCCGGTCATCCCACAGGCCGAAGAAGCTTACTAGCGTGGCCCCGATGAGGATGCCGGCCAGCTGGGCCAGGTAGGTGCGGTCGCTGAAAATCACCACCGCCCCGACCAGGGCCAGGTAAATGGCCAGGCCCCCGAGGAGGGGAATGGGGTGCTGGTGGAGCTTCCGGGCCGACGGCCGGTCAACCATCCCGGTGCGCAGGGCGAGGCGGCCGGCGGCGGGAGTAAGGGCCAGGGCGATAAGCAGGGCCACGAGGAATATCAAAAAATAAGCCGCCACCGGCCTAGGACCTCAGCCACTCCTGGAGGAGCTGGCGCAGGGGCGCCTGCTGGTCGGCGGGGGTCAGGTTGATGGCCGCCTGCAACTCCCGGACCGCTTCCTGGTTCAGGCCGGCGTCCCGGTAGGCCAGGGCTAGGTTGCGCCGGATGGTCGGGTCCCGGGGGGCGAGCTCGGCCGCCCGCTTAAAGGCGGCCAGGGCCGCTTCCCGCTTGCCCTGTCGGGAGTAGATGTAGCCTAAGGAGTTATAGGCCCCAACGAGGCCTCCATCCAGCTCCACGGCCCGGAGGTACATTTCGGCGGCCCGGTTCAGGTCGGAGCGGGCCAGGCCGATGTCCCCGAGGAGGGCGTAGGTCGGGGCGTACCGGGGGTCCAGGCTGAGGGCCTTTCGGAGGAGTTCCTCGGCCCCGTCCAGATTCCCCTGGAGCTGGCGGACGACGGCCCACTCGGTGTAAAGGTGGGCGGTGTTGGGGCTTAACGTGGTGGCCTGCCGGTAGTGGTTTTCGGCCCGGGTAAAGCGGGCCGCCTTAAGGGCCGGGTCGGAGGTCAGCTCCGCCCACACCCGGTAAAGCCGGCCCAGGTTGGCGGAGTTGTCGGTGTTGAGGGGGTTTATCCGGTAAGCTTCGTCGAGGGCGAAACGGGCGGCCTTAAATAGTCCCTCCCGGTCCAGGCCGGCGGCCGAGGCCGGCAGCGCCTCCGGAGGGTGGGGCTCGGCGGCGGTGCCGTTGGGGGGCGTCTCCGGGGCCCGCCGGCCCAGCTCCATGTAGGCCCGGGCCAGGAAGATGTAATAAAAGTCCTGGCGGGGCTGCCAGCGGAGGGCTTGCAGGTAGGCGGGGATGCTCTGGTCGTAGCGCTGGCGCTCGTCGAGAACCTGCCCCTGCTTAAAGTACATGTCGGCGATGACGACGCTCAGCACGGACCCGACCAGAAAAACCAGAAGGCCCCCGGCCAGCAGGCCATAGACGGGCAGAAGGCTCCCCCGCCAGGGGGGCAGCCGCCCGAAATTTGACCGGTCGGCCAGGGCGAAGGACGTCAGCACCAGGCCGAGGACGAGCCACCCCAGGCCGAGCAGGGTCAAAGTGACCGGGTCAAGCCGACGAATGAAGCTTTCGGGGGCGATGCTGGCCAGGACGGCCTGAAGGCCCAGCACGCCGGTGGTCACCAGGTAGAGGCCCAGGATATACCCCCAGCGGGGCGACCGGCCCGCCGGGGTTGGGGCGGGCCGGCGGGCGCGGGCGGCCGGACGGCGGTCCGAAACCGTTTCGGACCGGGCGGGGGCCGGGTCGGGGCCGGTTTTGGGGGCGGCCAGGGCCGCCATAAGGCCCAGATACAGCCAGAAGTAGGTCCGGGTCGCGGCGATGGCGATCCCCGTGAGGGTTTCCACCAGGTGGGCCGTAACCCCGGCCATGAGGCCGATAACCATAAGCTGGGCCGAAAGCCCTTTAGCCCCGAAAAGCGCCCGGGCGGCCTGCCAGTAGAAGGCCCCCACCACCAGCAGGTAGGCCCCCAGGCCCAGGACGCCCATAGTCACCAGGTAGTCGAGCAGGTCGTTATGGGCCCGGTCGGGGCTGGCATTCCGGGCCTCGTAGTGGGCCAGGTCCGGGGGGTAGTACCGGCCGTAGGCGAAGTACATGGTTTCCGGACCGTGGCCGACCAGGAGCCGCCAGGGGTTTTCGGTGATAAGTCCCAGCGCCCCCCGGCCCACCCCGTCCCCGAACCAGATAAGAAGCCGGACCCGGACGGTCCCCGAGTCGGCCTCGGCGATGCTGCCCAGCCGCTCCAGGTAGCGGTTGGCCGCCCTGAGGGGTTCCAGGGGCGAGCCCGGAACGTTCAGCAGGACTATAAAGGCCGCCGCCCCCAGGCCGAGGGCGGCGGCCAGAAGGGCCAGCCGCCGGCGGCCGAGGCGAAGGGGTGCCAAAACCCCGAAGCTAAAGAGGCCGGCCAAAAGTCCCAGCCACGGCCCCCGGCTCTGGGTAAAGAGGATAACCAGCAGCTGGACGGTTAAAATCAGGCCGTAGCCGGCCACCCGAACCCAGGCTTGCCCCGGGAAGGGGCCGGGGGCGTTCGCCTGCCGGAGGAATTCGGCCAGGGCCGGAATCAGCCGGGCCAGGGTGAGGGGTACCACCATGATGAGCCAGGCCCCGAGAAAGATGGGGTTGCCCATGGTGGAGGTGACCCGCTGGGTGACGTCGCTCCCCCAGGGAAGGGGGTCCCGGATGGGGGAGCCGGGCAGGCCCCCGACGTACTGAAGCAGGCCGTAAAGGCCGATGGGGAGGCTGGTCAAAATCATCGCCGTGACCAGCCGGTCCGCCTGCTCCCGACGCCGAAGGAAGACGGCCGTCAAGAAAAAGAGGGCGAGGTAGCACAGGTTAACAAAGGTGCCCTGGAGCCGCTGGTACGAGCCCCAGAAGCTGACCTCCGGATTGATGGAGGTAAAGGTGCTCAGAAGATAAACCAGGCCGAAGAGGCCCGCCGCCGGCAGGAGGGGTCGGTCCCGGAGCCAGGAAAGGGGGGCGTTAAGGCCGAAGCCGGACTCGGCCAGGCGGACCACCAGGGCCAGGACCGCCAGCAGGATGACGGTGCGCAGGACGGTCAGCTTATCGGGCTCGAAGATGCGGGCCGAGTAAACGTTAAAAAAGAGGGGAATGAGGATGGCGGCCGCCAGCCAGCCGGCCTCGATAAAGCCCTCGGCGAACCTTCCCAGCCGCGTTACCACGCCTAATTTAGTTATAATTCCAGCGGGCAGGAGATGGAAACCCCGCCGCTGCCTGTTTTTAGGGGCACCCAACGGCCGCTCCCGGCCCCGGCATCCCGGCCGCTACCGGCCCTCCCGGTCAGGGCGGTGCGGGCCGCCGCCCTTGGCGGTCTGGTCTGGACCGCGCTCTGGCTTCTGGGCCGGCTGTTGGGGCGGCCGGACCGGCCCGTTCGCCGGGTGCGCCGGCTTACGGTGGTGACCTGGGTTGAGGTCTGGCGGGACTGACTCCCCTTTGAGGTGATGGGCCATGAACACGGCAATGTTTCTCGCTATCCCGGCTTCCATGTTCCCCGAGCAGGAGATCCTCGTCTTTGAGGACCGGCGGTTTGACTACCAGACCCTCCAGGACCGGGTGAACCGCCTGGCCGGGGGCCTGCGCCGGCTCGGGCTGGGCCGGGAGGACCGGCTGGCGGTGCTTCAGACCAACTGCAACGAGTACGTGGAGGCCTATTATGCGGCCTCCAAGCTGGGGGTGCTTTTCATCCCCCTCAACTACCGGGCCAAACTGGACGAACTGCGCTACATGCTTAAAGACTCCGAGGCCACGGCGGTGATGGTGGGGGACCGCTACGTCGAGCTGGTAAACCAGCTCAAGCCCGAGCTGGCCGGGGTAAAGGTTTGCATAAGTATTGAAAGTTCCTGGCCGGGGATGGTCCGGTATGGGGAGCTGCTTGAGGCGGCCGAGCCGGTCGAGGAAGAGGCCGACGTAAGCGACGACGACCTTAACGTCATCATGTACACCAGCGGCACCACCGCCCTGCCCAAGGGGGTGATGCTGACTTACGGCGACTTCAGCGAGTACGTGCTGAACACCGTCGAGCCGGCCGACGGGACGGACCGGGGGGCCTTTTTGCTGGCGGTGCCCCTTTACCACATCGCCGGGCTTACGTCCATAATGACCAACATTTATGCCGGCCGCCGGCTGGTGATGCTGGCCCAGTTCGACCCCGGCCTGTGGCTTAAGACCGTCGAGCGGGAGCGGATCACCCACGCCTTCGTGGTGCCAACGATGCTCAAGCGGATCCTGGAGCATCCGGACTTTGACCGCACCGACCTTTCGAGTCTGCAGATCCTCTCGTACGGGGCGGCGCCGATGCCCCTGCCGGTAATCCGGCGGGCCATCGAGCGCTTTCCCAGGACGGTGGGCTTTATCAACGCCTTTGGCCAGACGGAGACCACCTCGACGGTGACCATGCTGGGGCCGGAAGACCACCGCCTGGAAGGCCCGCCCGAAGAGGTCGAAAAGAAGCTCAGGCGGCTGTCGTCCATCGGCCGGCCCCTGCCCGACGTGGAGCTTAAGGTCGTCGACGAGGCGGGCAACGAGCTTCCCCCCGGTCAGGTGGGGGAGGTCGCCATCCGGTCGCCCCGGGTGATGAAGGGCTACTGGAAGCGGGAGGCCGAGACGGCCCAGACCCTGGCCGGGGGCTGGGTTCGGACCCGGGACATGGGGTGGGTGGACGAGGACGGGTATGTTTACCTGGCGGGCCGCAAGAGCGACCTGATCATCCGGGGCGGGGAAAATATCGCCCCGGAGGAGGTGGAGGCGGTGCTCCACACCCATCCGGCGGTGGACGAGGCGGCGGTCTTTGGGATCCCCGATGAGGAGTGGGGGGAGCGGGTGGCGGCGGCGGTGGTCCTAAAGCCGGGAATGCAGGCGACGGAGGCGGAGCTTATCGAATACTGCCGGCAGCGGCTGGCCAGCTTTAAGAAGCCCGAATTTATCTTCTTCGTGGAGAGCCTGCCCCGCAACCCGATGGGGAAAGTGCTTAAAAAGGAGCTGAGGCAGGCCTTTGCCGGCAAGGTCGCCAGCCGTTAGGCGGCCCAGGGCCGGTGTTACAATGGGTTTAGCTAAGACTGATGGGAGGAAGCCAGATGTCCCGAGACGACGTGGTTATTGTGAGCGGGGTCCGGACGGCCATCGGCACTTTCGGGGGGTCCTTAAAGGACGTTCCGGCCTCTGAGCTGGGGGCCACGGTGGTTAAGGAGGCGGTCCGCCGGGCCCAGGTCCGGCCCGACCAGGTGGGGCACGTGGTCTTCGGGCAGGTGCTGCACACCGCCACCGAGGACCCGTACATCGCCCGGGTGGTGGGCATCAAGGCCGGACTGCCCATCGAGGTTCCCGGACTTACCCTCAACCGCCGGTGCGGCTCGGGCCTGGAGGCCATCTGCACGGCGGCCCGGATGATCCGCCTGGAGGAGGTGGACGTGGCGGTGGCCGGGGGGGTCGAGTCGATGAGCCGGGCCCCTTACTGGCTCACCAAGGCCCGGTGGGGTATCCGGCTGGGGGATGATACCCTGGTGGATGCGCTGGTCGGGGGTCTTAATGACCCCTTTTACCGCATCCACATGGGGGTGACGGCCGAGAACCTGGCCCAGCGCTACTGCATAAGCCGGGAGCGGCAGGACGTCTTCGCCCTGGAGAGCCACCGCCGGGCCATCCGGGCCATCGATGAGGGCCGGTTTAAGACCCAGATCGTGCCGGTGGAGATTCCGGGCCGCAAGGGGGAGACTGTCAAGTTTGAGGTGGACGAGCACCCCCGCCGGGACACCAGCCTGGAGAAGCTTTCAAGCCTTAAGCCCGTCTTTAAGCCTGACGGGACGGTGACGGCCGGGAACGCCTCGGGCATAAACGACGGGGCGGCGGCCGTGGTGCTGATGCGGCGGGCGAAGGCCCAGGAGCTGGGAATCCAGCCCATCGCCCGACTCGTGGCGTATGCCACGGCTGGGGTGGAGCCGGAGATTATGGGTATCGGTCCGGCCCCGGCCATCCGCCAGGTGCTGAAAAAGGCTGGCCTTAACCTGGACGACATGGATGTCATCGAGCTGAACGAGGCCTTTGCGGCCCAGTGTCTGGCGGTGATGGACGAGGTAGGCCTTGACCCTGAAAAAACGAATCCTAACGGCGGGGCGGTGGCCCTGGGCCACCCGGTGGGGGCGACCGGGGCCATCCTCACCGTGAAGGCGATTTACGAGCTCCACCGGACCGGGGGCCAGTACGCCCTGGTGACCATGTGCATCGGCGGGGGCGAAGGTATCGCCGCCATCTTTGAGCGGGAAGGGGACGGCATTCCCATCCCGAACGGGGCGTAGCTTTCGGGCCTACGGTTGCCAGATGGCCGGGTCTTCGTGGCCCAGCCGCCAGCCGGCCACCCGGCCGAGGCCGTAGCGGCGGACCAGTTCCACCTTGGCCAGGAAGGACCGCCGGTCCTCGAACCAGACCTCGTGGGCCTGGCCGGCCTGGGCGTAGCGGAGACGGTTCGCCCCAACCTCGGGGAGATAGGCCCATTCCCCGGCCGGCAGCAGGGGCAAAAGGTCGGTGTAACGGCGGCTGACGGCCGGGGGACCGGCGGCCAGGTTCCAGTCGGTGGCCCACCAGGGCAGGGCCACCACCAGCTTTTCCGGGGGAACCCGGGTCGCGGTGTAGGCGAGCACTTGGGCGAGCCAGTCGGTGGGCGTCGTGGGACCGGGCGTCGGGCTGGCCTCGGTGCGGAAGCCGTAGGCCATCAGCACGAAGTAATCCACCTGGGCGGCCAGCCGCCCGTAGTCATAGGGGGCGGCCCAGCCTGACGTCAGGTCCCGGGTCCGGGCGGGCACGGCCTGACTGAGGACCCGTCCGGGGTAGCGGGCGCGCAGGCCGGCGGCGACTTGGGCCACGAAACGGGTCAGGTCGTCCCGGTTTTCGGCCGGGATCCCCTCGATGTCCAGGTGAAGGCCCTGGACGCCGGGAGCCTGGAGGAGCCCCAGGACCGCCTCCACAAGCCTTCCCCGGCGCGCGGGGTCGGCCAGGGCCCGGCCGAACTCCGCCTCCCCCTGGTTTTTGACCATCAGGTGGAGGGGTCGGCCGTAGGCGGCGGCGAGCCGGCTAACTTCCGGCCGGGCCGACCCGATAATCTCCCCGTCGGGTGAAAGCTGGTAAAAGTAAGCGATGACGTGGTCCAGGTGGGGAATAGCCCGGCTCAAGCTCTCGTAAGAGCGGGGGTGGTCGTAGGCCACGTAATAGGCCCACAGATCCAGCCCGGCCAGGCCCCCATCCTCGGGCTGGGTTGCGGCCTGGGGGATGATGCCGGCCTCTTTGGCCACGTCGCCGCCGTTGGCGAAGACCACCTGGCCGGCCCGGGCCCAGGGCACGTCGATAAGCCACTGCTGGATGATGACCCGCTGGGCCCGCAAAACCCGGACGCTTCCGTAGTCCTTTACCGGGGCCATGGGCAGGCCGTTTAAGTTGAGCCAGTCGCCGACCCCAAAGTAGGCGGCCCGAATGGCCGGGTAATCGTCTAAAAGCTTTAGGCGGCCGGCGATAATCTGGTCCCAGCTAAGGCCCTGCTCGTTAAACTGGGCCGGCCTCGGGGTCGAGCGGACCACCTCAAGCCAGCTGTCCTTGCCCAGGTTGGTGAACTCGTCAAAGACGTTTACGAAGTAGACCCGGCCCACCTCCGGCCGCCACTGGAAGACCGCCTTCTGAAAGGCCTGGACCACAAAGCCGTTCCAGATAAAGCGCCTGGAGACCGGGTA
>DAOTYJ010000107.1:0-2918 GCA_034434875.1 Dehalococcoidia bacterium
ATTACCATGAAGTTCATGTTGAGGGGCTGAAGGGAGAGGCCGTGAACCAGGTCGGACGACGAGACGTGGACCCGGTAAGTCTGGCCGGCCTTGAGCTTGATAACGGGGAACCACTGGAAGGTGCGGGCCAGCAGGTAAACGTCGCCGCCGGGCGGGGGCTCGACAACGGGGACCCCGGCCCGCTCGCCGACCTTGTACTTGTCGGCCCAGGCCGTCACCTTCTGGAGGTACTCGGCCTTGTCAACCCGATAGGTCTGCATGTTGGGGTTCTGGGCGCCGAGAAAATGCCAGACGGGCATCAGGAAGAAGGTGGTCAGGGTAAAGAGGAGGGCCGCCGAGATATACAGCCGCTCGGCCCCGCTTACGGGCTTCCACCAGATGCGCTCAGGCGGGTGAATCGTCATGGATTAACCTCCTGACAACGAATGGTCAGCGGCCGGGCAGAACCGGAACACTGCCCAGGTCGAGCAGGCCCCAGACCAGGTAACTTAGAAAAGGGATCAGGAGGCCCAGGGCCGTAAGCAGGAAGAAATCGTCAAGCAGGGCCTGCCCGAACGGGACCCGCTCGGGCTGGCGCTCCGGACCGGGCGTCGCGGTCACCTGCCTCACCCCCTTATTATTGATAAGCTCCTCTCTAAGTCAGAATAATACCCAAGGTAAGGGGCGCCGTCCACGCCCGTTCGGGTAGGTTGCGGGTGGGGAAAGGGACTAGCCCGTCGGCGCCGACGGGCTAGTCCCTGCGGCCTCCCGGCGCAGAAGTTCGGCCAGGGTCGCCGTCTCGAAGAAGCGGCTCACCTGTTCCGAGATCGGCTTCCAGCTGGCGTGGGCCTGGCAGGGGTTCCCGTCCGAGCAGAAGGGGCGGCCCAGCAGGCAGTCCCGGGGGAAGTCCGGGTCTTCAAAAGGGGCGATCACCTGCCTGAGGACGATGCGGTCCGGCGGCAGGGCCAGCCGGAAGCCGCCCCGCCGGCCCCGGCCCGATTTAACCAGCCCCTGCCGGGCGAGGGTATGCAGGATCTTCGACAGGTAGTTGATCGGGACCTCCGTTGCGGCCGCAATCTCGTGGGCAAAGACCTGGCGGTCGGGGTGGGTTGCCAGGTAACCCAGGGCGCGGAGGGCGTAGCGGGAAGTCATCGACAGCATCGGCCGACCTTCTCCCTGAGACTGGCTTTCTCTAAAATTTATAATTTATCATCAGCTTGTCCGGCAACTTCCAAAGCCGGCCGGGAGTCCGGAATGGAACTGACCGTTTGGCAGGTCCTCTTGGTGGGAGTCCTGAGCGACCTGAGCACGGGGCTTGGGGCGGTGCCGTTTGTGCTCTTCCGGAACGCCCCGGCCCGCTGGCAGGGGCTTGCGGCCGGGTATGCCGGCGGCATGATGGTCGGGGCCTCCATTTTCAGCCTGGTGGACGAGGGGGTGCGCCGGGGTTCGGTCTGGCCCACCGCCTTCGGCCTGCTTCTCGGGGCCGCCTTCGTGGCCGGCCTGAACCGGTTTGTGGCGGCCCGGGACTGGCAGGTCTCGGGCCTGGGCGCTGCGGATTCCCGCCGGGCCGTCCTCTTTATCCTGGCCATGTTCGTCCAGAGCATCCCCGAAGGGGTGGCCATCGGGGTCGGGTTCGCCACCGGCGAGCTCCGGTTCGGCCTGCTGCTCGGCCTGGCCATCGCCGTCCACAACGTGCCCGAGGGGATCGCCGTCACCCTCCCCCTGCGGACGAAGGGCGTCCCCCTCTGGCGGTGCGCCGCCTACGCCGTTTTCACCAGCCTGCCCCAGCCCATCTTTGCGGTGCCGGCCTTCCTGGCGGTGAGCCCGGCCCGGCAGCTGGTGCCGGCCGGGCTGGGCTTTGCCGGGGGCGCCATGACCTATCTGGCGGTGAGCGAGCTCCTGGTTGAGGCCCTGGAAACGGGGTCCCGCCAGGAGATGGCCTGGAGCTTCACCCTCGGCCTGGTCAGCATGCTCATCCTCGTTGCCACCCTTGGATTAGGCTACTAGCCCCACCAGACCGCCCCGACTAGCCCCTTTGCCTACCCACCCGGGCAGGTTATAACCTACCCAAAAAACTACACCTGTGGATGGGGAGATCTTCCGTGTCCGTCCGGGACAATTGTGAGTGAAAGAACAAACTCAAAGAGGGGGGAGACCCGATGGATGCAAAGCCCGGCTTGAAGTTCTTGAGTCTTTTGGGGATACTGGCGCTGCTCTTAAGCGCCTGCATCGGCCCGGCGGCCGCCCCGGCCCCGTCAACCTCGGCCTCCGAGCTTACGACCGACGTGAAGCTGGTCGCCACCGAGTTTAAATACGACCCGGCCGTCGTCCGGGTCCCGGCCGGCAAGGAAATAACCATTACCCTGGAAAACAAGGGGGCCATCGAGCACGACCTGCACATCCCCGCGTTTAACGTTCACCTGCACGCAAACCCCGGCCGGACCGAGAAGGCGACCTTCCGGGCGGATAAGCCCGGCACCTACGACTTCGAGTGCACCATCCCGGGCCACAAGGAGGCCGGGATGAAGGGCCAGCTGGTGGTGGTCGGTGAGGGCCAGGTCCAGGCCGGTCCGCCGCCGGCGGCCGCCGGTCAGCCGCCGGCCGCCGGCCCGGTGCCGCCAGGGACCGGCTACCTGCCCATGCCGGCCGTCGCCCCGCCCGTGAACCGGTCGGAGCCGGCCCTGGTCAGGGTGGAGCTTGAGGCCAGGGAAGTTACGGCCTACCTGGCAGACGGTATCGCCTACACCTTCTGGACCTACAACGGCACCGTCCCCGGGCCGATGATCCGGGTCCGGCAGGGCGACACCGTCGAGCTCACCCTCAAGAACTCGCCGGACAGCAAGGTGACCCACAGCATCGACCTGCACGCCGTGACCGGGCCCGGCGGCGGGGCGAAGGTCACCCAGGTGGCCCCCGGCCAGTCGGCCACCTTCCGGTTC
>DAOTYJ010000108.1:0-6745 GCA_034434875.1 Dehalococcoidia bacterium
GACGCCCTGCGCCGGGAAGACCCCAAAACCCCGGTCGTGGTGGTCCTGCCCGAAGTCGTCCCCCGCTACCCCTGGCAGTACTTGCTGCACAATCTTACCGCCCTCCGCCTCAAGCTGGCCCTCTTTTTCCGGCTCAACGTGGTCGTGGTGGACGTGCCCTACCACCTCGGGCCGGCCGAGGAGTGGTAGTTTCCCCGGCCGGCCGCCGAAACCCCGGGCCGTGTATCATAGTCTTAGAAGGTCATGCCCAAATCCAGGACCGTCTTTATCTGCCAGAACTGCGGGGCGGAAAGCCCTAAATGGCTCGGCCGGTGCCCCGACTGCGACCAGTGGAACACCTACATCGAGACCATCTCCCCGGGTAGTTCGTCGGGCCGGGGGCGGACCGGCGAGGCCGGTTTCGCCCGGCCCGTGGCCGTCTCGCAGCTTGAGGCCCGCCAGCTCCCCCGGATTTCCACCGGGCTGGGCGAGTTCGACCGGGTGCTGGGCGGGGGGCTGGTGCCGGGGGCGGCCGTCCTCCTTGGGGGCGACCCCGGCATCGGCAAATCGACCCTGCTTTTACAGGCCGCCGACCTCCTGGCCCGGGACGGCCGTCAGGTCTGGTACGTCTCGGGGGAGGAGTCGGTGGAGCAGCTAAAACTGCGGGCCGACCGGCTTGGGGTCCGCTCCCCAAGCCTTTACCTGCTGGCGGAGACCTCCCTGGAGGCCATCCTAGACCAGCTGGAAAGCGCCCGCCCGGATGTGGCCATTATCGACTCGATTCAGACCCTGGCCAGCGAGCAGATTCCGGGGCTGCCGGGCGGGGTAAGCCAGGTCCGGGAGTGTGCCCAGGGGATAATCCGCTGGGCCAAGGCCGCCCGCACGCCCGTCTTCATCGTCGGCCACGTCACCAAGGAGGGCACCATCGCCGGGCCCCGCATCATCGAGCACCTGGTGGACGTGGTCCTTTACCTGGAGGGCGACCGCTACCAGACCTACCGGGTGCTTCGGGGGGTCAAGAACCGGTTCGGCTCCACCAACGAGGTCGGGGTCTTCGAAATGGGGGAGCAGGGCCTGACCGAGGTGGCCAACCCCTCCCTCTTCTTCCTGGCCGAAAGGAACCCGGAGCTTCCGGGTTGCGTGGTAACCGCCACCCTGGAAGGCACCCGGCCCCTGCTGGTGGAGGTTCAGGCCCTTACGGCCTACAGCACGGTGGGGATCCCCCGCCGGGTGGCCCACGGCATCGACCCCAACCGGCTGGTGCTGTTGGGGGCGGTGCTCACCCGGCGGGCCGGCCTGGCCCTGGGCAACCAGGACATCTATGTCAACGTTACCGGCGGCCTGCGGCTGGAGGAGCCGGCGGCCGACCTGGCGGTGGTGCTGGCCATCGCCTCCAGCTTTAAGGACCGCCCCCTCCGGCCGGACCTGGTGGCCTTTGGGGAGGTGGGGCTGGGGGGCGAGTTGCGGCGGGTTGCCCAGGTGGAGCGGCGGCTTACGGAGGCCCGGCGGCTGGGCTTCCGGGCCTGCCTGCTGCCGGCCGGCCCGGCGCCCCGGGTTCAGGGCATCGAAATCATACCGGCCCGCACCGTGCGGGAGGCCATCAAACTGGCGTTGGGGTGACCCTGGAGAATGCGGCTGGAGCTGGGCGTCCGGCTGGTGGGGATGCTGGCGCTGGCCTACGCCGGCTTGCGGCTGGGGGAACTGCTGGCCCTCGACCCCAGCGACCCCGGCGCCCTGCGGGCGCTGATCGCCCTCACCCTGGCCGGGGCGGGCATCGGCCTGCTCATCACCCCGTACCTTACGGTGCGGCCCCTCCGGCGGGTCCGGGACCAGCTCAGGGTTATCTCCACCCAGGACCTGGTGGCGGGCACCGTCGGCCTGGTCATCGGGCTGGTGATCGCCGCCCTGCTGGCCCTGCCCCTATCCCTGCTACCGGCCCCCGTCGGACAGGTCCTGCCCTTTCTGGCCAGCCTGGTCTTGGGCTACTTCGGGGCCACCCTGATGGTCTGGCGCAAACAGGAGCTGGTGCAGTTTCTTACGAACCCGTGGCGTCTGGGGAGCCGGCCGGGGGCGGCCTATATTCTGGTCGATACCAGCGTGCTCATCGACGGCCGGCTTGAGGCGGTTTACCGGGCGGGCTTCATCCCGGGCACCCTGCTTATTCCCCACTTTGTCCTGGACGAGCTCCAGCAGGTCGCCGACTCGCCCGACCCTATCCGACGGGGCCGCGGCCGCCGGGGCCTGACCGTCCTTAACCGGCTGCGGCGGGACCCGGCCATTCCCGTGGTTATCTCGGAACTCGACGTCCAGGAGGCGGTCGGGGTGGACGAAAAGCTGGTGGAGCTGGCCCGGACCCACCACTGGCCCATCCTCACCTGCGACGCCAACCTCCAGCGGGTGGCGGAGATCCGGGGCGTAAAGGTGCTTAACTTAAACGAGCTGGCCAACGCCCTGCGGCCGATGGTCATGACCGGGGACGAGCTTACCCTGCGCATCGTCCAGGAGGGGAAGGAGAGCGGCCAGGGCATCGGCTACCTGGATGACGGAACGATGGTGGTGGTTGAGGGCGGCCGCCGGCACATCGGCGCCGAGGTCAACGTGGTGGTAACCCGGGTTTTGCAGACCCAGACCGGGCGGATGGTCTTTGCCCAGCTTAAAGAGGGGGTGCCGGCCCGTGGGTAAGCCCCGACTGGCGGCCGTGCTGGTGGGGGCCGGGCGGGCCGAGCGGATGGGCCAGGATAAGCTTTTCGTCAGCCTGGGGGGCCGGCCGGCCCTCGGCCTGGCGGTTGGGGCCTTCGAGGCGGCCGAATGCGTCGACGAGGTCGTCCTGGTGGTCCGGCCCGAGCGGGTAAGCGAGGTGAGGGGGCTGGCGGACCGCTCCGGCTGGCGGAAGGTGCGGGCGGTGGTGGCCGGGGGCGAGCGCCGCCAGGACTCGGTCCTTAACGGGCTGGGGGCCATAGGCGAGGCCGAGTTTGTGGCCGTCCACGACCTGGCCCGGCCGCTGGTTACGGCCGAGCTCATCGGGCGGGTCTTTTCGGCGGCCCAGAGGTTTGGGGCGGCGGTGCCGGGCCTGCCGGTTCGGGATACCCTTAAGCTGGTGGAGGGCGAATTCGCCGTCCGGACGGTGCCCCGGGCCGGGATCTGGGCGGTGCAGACGCCCCAGGTCTTTCGGGTTGACCTGCTCAAGGGGGCCATCGACCCGGGGCTGGAGGTGACCGACGACGCCGCCTGGCTTGAGGCCCGGGGGATCCCGGTGCGGGTTGTGCCCGGGGACCCGGCCAATATCAAGCTTACCTACCCGGAAGACTTAGAAATCGCCGAAGCCCTTTTAAAGCTCCGTCTGGTGACGAGCAGATGCCCGGAAGGCAACTGAATCGGGAATCCGTCCGCGCCTGGCTGGCCGACCAAGCCGAGGCAACCCGTCGCATCGAACGGCACGAGGCCGAATGGCTTCGGGCCTTAACACCCGAAGAATTGTTTAAAATTTACCTTTAGCTGTGGAAGTTTGCTCCCCGCCGTCAAAAGCCTTCCCAGCTTGTTCTTGCAATTCGCGACGTAATTAACGAGTTTATTGTATTCTGTGGTTAATTGGATATCGTTCAGACGATGTGATGTATAGGATCGGTTTGGGGTATGATGTCCACCGGCTGGTGCCGGGGCGGCGGCTGGTTCTGGGTGGGGTCGAGGTGCCCTTCGGCCTCGGCCTTGAGGGCCACAGCGACGGCGACGCCCTCCTCCACGCCATTATGGACGCCTGCCTTGGGGCGGCAGGCCTGGGGGATATTGGCGTATACTTTCCATCAGAAGACCAAAGTTTGCGGGGCGTAAGCAGCCTCGAGCTGCTGGGCCGGGTGCGGGACCTGCTCCGCTCGGCCGGTTTCCGGCCGGTGAACGTCGACGCGGTGGTGGTCGCCGAGGCCCCGAAACTGGCCCCGTTTTTCGCAGAGATGAAAACCAGGATCGCCCAGACCCTCGGCCTTGGGGCCGGGGCCGTCAACCTGAAGGCCACGACCAACGAGCGGCTCGGCTTTGTGGGCCGCGGCGAGGGGATTGCGGCCCTGGCGGTGGTTCTGCTGGAGGCTCCGGCATGAGGCCCGTCCGCAGGCGCCTCTTGGCTTCCCGCTTCGTTTTCGGCCTCGCCACTGCCCTCACCTGTGTCTGTCCCTAGGGGTAACGTCCCGGCCCCGGGGCCGGGACGTTACCCCGTGCCCGCCGGTGATTCGCCTACGCCGTACGGAAGGGGGGACGGTATGTTGCGCCTTATCGAAAGCATTAAGCGGGATATCGAGGCGGCCCTGGAACGGGACCCGGCTGCCAGGAACGTCTGGGAGGTAATCCTGGCCTACCCGGGTTTTCACGCCCGCCAGATCCACCGGCTGGCCCACTTTCTGTGGAACCTGGGCGTCCCCGTTCTGCCCCGGGTTATCTCCCACATCAACCGGTTTTTAACCGGCATTGAAATCCATCCGGGGGCCCGAATCGGGGAGGGCCTCTTTATCGACCACGGGATGGGGGTTGTCATCGGGGAGACGGCCGAAATCGGCGACAACTGCACCCTCTACCAGGGGGTCACTTTAGGGGGGGTGAGCCGGGAGCGGGTCAAACGCCACCCAACCCTGGGCAATAATGTGGTGGTCGGGGCCGGGGCCGTCCTGCTCGGGCCCATCACCGTCGGGGATAACGCCCGGATCGGGGCGGGGGCCGTTGTGGTCCAGTCGGTGCCCCCCAACGCCACCGTCATCGGGGTGCCGGGCCGGGTGGTCGCCATCCACGACCCCGAAACCGGCGAGGTTTACCGCCCGCCCGACCCGGTGGCCGATACCCTCCGGGAGCTTCAGGCCCGGGTGGCCGAGCTGGAGCGGCGGCTGGCCGAGCTGGAGGCCAGGCACCAGGAGGCCCGAATATGCGACTGACCAACACCCTTACCGGCCGCAAAGAGGAGTTTATCCCCGGCAGAAGCCCGGTCAAAATGTACGTCTGCGGGCCGACGCCCTACGATTCGGCCCACATCGGCCACGCCATGAGCTACGTGGTTTTCGACGTGCTCCGCCGATACCTCGAGTACCGGGGCTACCAGGTAAAGCACGTGCAGAACTTTACCGATATCGACGATAAGATCATCGCCCGGGCCCGCCAGCTGGGGATGAGCCCCTTCGACCTGGCCGAAAAGTACATCGCCGAATTCTTCCGGGATATGGACGACCTGGGGGTCGCCCGGGCCCACGTTTACCCCCGGGTAACCCAGGAGGTCCCCGATATTATCGAGGCGGTTAAAAAGCTCATCGAAAAGGGCTTCGCCTACCCGACGCCGGCCGGCAACGTTTATTTCAGCGTCCGCAAGTATCCCGGCTACGGGGATCTGAGCCACCGCCGGCCGGACGAGATGCTGGCCGGGGCCCGGGTTGAGGCCGAGGAGGACAAGGCCGACCCCTTAGATTTTGCCCTCTGGAAGGCGGCCCGGCCCGGGGAGCCCGCCTGGGAGAGCCCCTGGGGACCGGGCCGGCCCGGCTGGCACATCGAGTGCTCGGTAATGAGCCTCAAGTACCTGGGGGATGAGCTGGATATCCACGGCGGCGGCCAGGACCTGATCTTCCCCCACCACGAGAACGAGCGGGCCCAGAGCGAGGCCCTCACCGGCCACTCCCCCTTCGTCCGGTACTGGGTCCACAACGGCCTGCTCCAGCTCGGCGGCGAGAAGATGAGCAAATCCCTGGGCAACCTGATCACCGTTCGGGAGGCCCTGGAAAGGTACTCGGCCGACGGCCTGCGGGTCTTTATCCTGAGCAGCCATTACCGCCGGCCCCTCCTTTTCACCGAAGAGGCCGTTCAGGCGGCGACCCGGGGTGCCGAGCGGCTGCGGTTCGCCGCCCGGGAGCCGGCCCGGGGGGATGCCCCCCTGGACTTTGACCCGG
Source organism: Dehalococcoidia bacterium (assembly GCA_034434875.1). Taxonomy (GTDB): domain Bacteria; phylum Chloroflexota; class Dehalococcoidia; order JAUQQI01; family JAUQQI01; genus JAUQQI01. The sequence goes on from DAOTYJ010000108.1 coordinate 5,892, forward strand.
ACCGGTTTCGGGCCCGCTTTACCGAGGCGATGGACGACGACCTGAACACCCCCGAGGCCCTGGCGGCCATTTTCGACCTGGCCCGGGAGATAAACCGGGCCCGGGAGGCCGGCCAGCAGATTCGGCCGGCCCAGGAGATGCTGCTGGAGCTGGCCGGGGTGCTGGGGCTGCGGCTGGAGGCCCCGGCGGCCGAGCTGGCCGCCAAGCCCTTCATCGACCTGCTGGTGGAGGTGCGGTCGGAGCTTCGAAGCCGCCGGCTTTTCGACCTTTCCGACCGGATTCGGGAGCGGCTCCGGGAGCTGGGCATCATCCTGGAGGATACCCCCCAGGGCACCATCTGGCGGGTGGGCCGTGGCGGTTGGAAGGATCTGGGGCCGAAACCCCGTCCTTGAGGCCCTCCGGGCCGGAAGCCGGGTGCGGCGGGTCCTCCTGGCCGAGGGGGTCTCGCCCTCAAAGCCCATCCGGGAGATCCTGGAGCTTTGCGCCGCCCGGGGCATCCCCGTCGAGTACGTCGACCGGGCGGAGCTGGACCGTTTTACCCGCCACCACCAGGGGGTGGTGGCCGAGGTTCGGGAATTCAGATACGCCGACCTGGCCGAGCTTCTGGATGGGGCGGCCAGGCGGGCCGAGCCGCCCCTGCTCCTTGCCCTCTATTCGGTCCAGGACCCGCAGAACCTCGGGTCTTTGGTCCGGACGGCCGACGCCGTCGGCTGCCACGGGGTGGTCATTCCCCGGCACCGGGCGGCCCGGGTAACGGCGGCCGTCGAAAAGGCCTCGGCCGGGGCCGTCGAATACGTGCCGGTGGCCCGGGTTGCCAACCTGAGCCGGGCGCTGGAGTGGCTTAAGCACCAGGG
>DAOTYJ010000109.1:0-3183 GCA_034434875.1 Dehalococcoidia bacterium
CCGGGCCTGCGGGGCTGGCTCGTTAAAATCGACGCCGACCCGGCCGGCGACCTGCGCCTCGACCCGAACTTTTTCGTCGATTTCGGCCAGGTCCGCCCCCACCAGGTGAGGCTCCAGGGCGGGGACAGCTCGTCGGATTCCTTCTGCTACCCGTGAACGGCCTCTGGCCGTGGCTTTGGGCGGCGGGCCTGGGGGCCTACCACGGCCTCAACCCGGCCATGGGCTGGCTCTTCGCCCTGGCCATCGGCCTCCAGGAGAAGCGCCGTTCGGCGGTGGCGACCGCCCTGGTGCCCATCGGCCTGGGCCACCTGGGGGCCACCGGACTGGTCGTGGGCCTGCTCGCCCTGGCCCGGCAGATTCTGCCCCCCGGGAGCCTGAAGGTCGGGGCCGGCCTGGTCCTTCTGACCTTCGGCCTCTACCGCCTTGGGCGGTTGCGTCACCCGGTCCGGGTGGGCTTCCGGGCCGGGTTTTGGGACCTGACGCTCTGGTCGTTTCTGATGGCCTCGGCCCACGGGGCCGGGCTGATGCTGACCCCGGCCGCCCTGGCCGTAACCGCCCACCCCCACCACCCGGTTCCGGAGGCGGCCCCCGCCGCCGGCCTCACCCTGGTCCACGGCCTGGCCATGTTCGCCGCCGCCGGCCTCACCGCCCTGGTGGTTTACGAGTGGGTCGGGGTCGGCATCCTGCGTCGGGCCTGGCTGAACACCGACGTAATCTGGGCGGCCGCCCTGGTCGGGACCGGGATTTTCACCCTGGCCTTTTAATCTCAGCCCTAACCCAGGAGGGGCAGGGTGGGGAACCGTCGGCCCAGCACCCCCGCCGGGTCAGCCCCGAGCCAGCCCTCCAGGACGGTGGCATGGACGGTACGGAAGTCAACCTCGAACCTGAGGTTGCCGTTTTCCAGCCGGCCCAGGTCGGGCGGCGGGCCGTGAAGGCCCCCCTTCACCCCGCCCCCCAGCAGGAACATGGGAGCGGCCGTACCGTGGTCGGTGCCCCGGGGAGCCGTTTTCGGCGACCCGCCGGCCGAACTCGGACCACGTTAAGACCAGAACCCGGTCCAGGCGGCCTCGGGCGGCCAAGTCGGCGTAGAACGCCCCCAGGGCGTCCCCCAGTGCCCGAAGGAGGGCCTCGTGGGTCCGGGCCTGGTCGGCGTGGGTATCGCAGCCCCCCTGCACGATGTAACCCACCCTGAGCCCCAGGCCCCCCTCGATGAGGGCGGCAAAGAGCTTAAGGCCGCTTCCCAGGGGAGTCCCGGGGTAATCCACGGCCGGCCGGTAGGCTTCCAGGGCCCGGTGAAGCTGGCCTATCCCCACGGCCGCCCCCTGCGCCGCCGATTCGAAGAGGGCCGCGTAGGGGGCCGGCGGCCGGTAGCTTCGGTAGAGGCGGTCCAGGGCCGCCTGACGGGCTCCGGTCAGGGCCGGGTACCTGGGGTCGGCGGCAAGCCGGAAAGACTCCGGCCCCTCAACGACGGCGGCCGCGTTGGGCGGGCAGCACAGGGCCGGGGCAAGCCGGGCCCCCAGGGCCACGGCCCCGAGGGGGTGCCCCTGGCTGTCCACCGCCCCGGCGACGATACTGGCCAGCCAGCCCGACTGCCGGCCCCGCTCCGGGTCCGCCGTCTGCCAGATGTCCATCGCCTCAAAATGGGAGAGGCTCGGGTGGTCGTAGCCCACGCCCCCGACGACGGCCAGCCGGCCGTCGGCCCAGGCCTGCCCGAGGCCGGCCAGGGCGGGATTCAGCCCCAGTTCCCGACTGAGGGGAAGCACGGTTTCGGGCCGGACGGCCAGGGTGGGCCGGGCCGAATAGTACCTGCCGTCCTGGTAAGGGACCACCGTGTTGAGGCCGTCGTTTCCGCCGGCCAGCTGGACCACGATGAGGGTGCGGTCGCCCCCGGCTGAGAGGGCCGCCCGGCTGCCGTCGGCCAGGGCCGTGCCCAGGGCCCGGACGAAGACGTGGGGCATGTAGATGCCGGCGGCCACACCCACCAGGGCCGACTGTATAAACCCGCGCCGGTTGAGCATGAGCCAACCTCCCTCAGGCCAAATGATACTCCGGCAGGGCCAGCATGAGATAAACCAGCCCCCGGCCCCGACCGTCAAACCAGCGCTCCGGGTCCCCGGCCGCCGGCGACCCGAATTCCAGCAGGACCTCCCGCTGCTCCCCCCCCAACGTTGCCGTCCAGCAGAAGCTCCCCCAGCCGGTCGATAAAGGCCCCCGGGTCCGGCGGCACCCGGCCGGCGGGGAACCAGACGGCGGGGTCCAGCCGGGCCCGACGGCGGTCGGTGGTAAGCCAGTTGGCGAAGTTGAGGCGGGCCACCCAGGTGGCGGTGTTGAGCCAGGCCGGGCCCCCAGGCCAGCCGGCCACATTCGGCGGGTTGAAGAGGGTCTGGCCCATCCGGGCCAGCACGGCCGGCAGGCCCGAGCCGCCCGTCTCCACCCCCAACTGCCGAATCGCCCCGGCGACGTACTCGGCCGGGCCCTTGACCAGACTCCGATACGCCTCGGGCGAGGCAAATTCCGGCAGGGTAAAGAGCCGGCGGAGGGCGCTCTTTACCGAAAACCCCGTCTCCCGGAGAACCCGGGCTACCTCGTCAATACTGGCCTCCGACGGGTCGGGCCGGACGAAGAAGCGCAGAAGCTTGCGGGCCAGGAAGACGGCCGCCTCCGGTCGGTCTAATATTATGTCAACAATATCGTCGGGCCCCCACCGGCCCGTGCGGCCGAGGACCGTTTTGAGGCTGTCGTCGTGGCGGGCCCGGATAAAATCTACCCGGCCCTCCCGGTCCACGACGAACCCGGTGAAGGCCCGGGCCGCCTCCCGGACATCCTGCTCGGTGTAGTGGCCGACGCTCAGGCTGAAAAGCTCCATCAGCTCCCGGGCGTAGTTTTCGTTGGGCCCGGCCCGAACGCTCCCCGAGATATCCAGCCACCGCATCATGGCCGGGTCCCGGCCGATGCCTTTCAGGATTGTGCGGTAATCGGCCAGGGCATGTTCCCGCAGAAACCGGTTCTGGGCGAGCATAAGGGGGCCGGGGCCTTGGTTAGGCCCGAAGTTAGAAGGCCGTGCCAGAAGAGGGTGAGCTTTTCTTCGAGGGGTCGGGCCGTGTAGGCCATGCGCAGGAGCCACCAGCGCTGCAGGTCTTGGGGCTTTGAAAGGTCAAGGCCCAGGCTACCGAGCCGGTCCTC
>DAOTYJ010000110.1:0-10481 GCA_034434875.1 Dehalococcoidia bacterium
TACCGGGTCTACTCCGAGGAGGACCTGGCCCGCCTCCGCTTTATCGTCCGGGCCCGCCGCCTCGGCCTGGGCTTAAAAGAAATTCGGGCCCTCCTTCAGCTGGCGGCCGAGGGGGACGAGGTTGGGTTCCGGGAGGTGCTGGCGGGGATCCTGCGGGCCAAGGCCGAGCAGGTGGAGCGGGAGATCCGGACCCTGGAGCAGCGGCGGGAGGAGTTTTTGCGCCAGGTCCGACGCCTCATTGAGGATAGGTTCCGCCAGCTTGGGGCCTGCGGCTGCGACCGGTACCTGCTGGGGTGCCGCTGCCTCCAGGTCGCCTGAGGGCGGGGCCATGCTGGCGGTAACCACCCGAAACGTCCTCCGCCACCCGTACCTCTGCCTCCCAATGCTCTATGCCAGGCTCCTGGTCGCCCGCCAGCTGGCCCGGACTCCCGGGCTCATCCGGTACGCCGGGGGCGTGGTGGGTCCCAGGGAGTTTCTTACCCTGACGGTCTGGGAAGACAAAGGCTACATGCAGGCCTTCGCCGGTTCGGGGGCCCACCGCCGGGTGATGTGGTTCTTTGCCCGCTGGTCGGAGAGCTTCTGGAGCCTGCGCTGGGACCCTACCCCTGATGAGCGGGGACTCTGGGCTGGCCTGAGCCTGGCGGGGGCCCGGCCGGAGGGCCGGCCGGAAAGCCCCCTGGTCCGGCTCGGGCTCATCCGGCCGGACCCGCCCCCCCGCTCGCCCCTCGCTTTGGAGCCCCGGGGGGCGGCTATGTTTGGGGCCCTCGGCCGGGCCGAAGGCCCGGGGGTTCTGGTCCAGGCGCTGGCCGCCCGGGGCCGCCTGGCCGCCGAGGCCCGCCGAAACCCGGCCCTGGTTCGCTGGGCGGTGGGTCTGGACTGGCCCCCGCAGCTCCTGGTGATTACCCTCTGGCAGGACCTCCCGGGGGTCCGCCGGGAGGCCCTGCGGCTCCTCGGGGAGGAGGTCGGGGCTTCCTGGGCGATGTGCTGGCTCCCCGGCGACTACGAGGTTGGCCACTGGGCCGGCCTGAGGCTCCGGCAGGCGGCCCGTCTGAGCCGGCGCCAGCCGGCCCCTTCCAGACCGTAAGACTCTAAAGTCTCGGGTCGGCCCTGCGCAGCCGGGGATCCAGCTGCCGGTTAAGCCAGTCGGCCAGGAGGTTAACCCCCAGCACGGTGGCTAAGAGGGCCAGTCCCGGGAAGACGCTGAGCCACCAGGCGGTACGGATAAAGGGCTGGGCGTTGCTCAACATCTGGCCCCAGCTGGGGGCGCTCCGGTCGCCCAGGCCCAGAAAGCTGAGGCTCGCCTCCGTCAGGATGGCCCAGCCCACCTGCAAGGCCGTGGTCACCACCACGGGCCCAAGGGCGTTGGGCAGGACGTGGCGGCCAAGGATGTAAAATTCCGGGGCCCCTAAAGCCCGGGCCGCGAGGACAAACTCCCGACCCCGGAGGGCCAGGATCCGGCTGCGGAGGATCCGGGCCGGACCGGGCCAGAAGGTGAGGCCCACCACCCCCACGATGAGCCAGAGCTTTGGCCCGAAAAGCACCACCGCCAGGGTAGCCAGGAAGAACCTGGGGGTCACCTGGAAAAACTCGGTGAGCCGCATCAGGAGGTCGTCCACCAGGCCCCCGAAGTAGCCGGAGATTCCCCCGACCAGAATGCCCACCGCCCCGGCCACCAGGGCCGTGGCCGCCCCCACCAGAAGGGAGGTTCGGGCCCCGTGGGCGACCATCGCCAGGAGATCCCGGCCCAGGTCGTCGGTGCCCAGCAGGTGGTTCGGACCCGGCGGCCGCAGGGCCGGACCCACCGTCCGCAAGGGGTCGCCGGGGGCGACCAAATCCGCCCCGAGGGCCAGCAGGGCGACGGCCCCAAGCAGTCCCAGGGCCCCGATGGGTAGGGCCGGAGGCCTCCGGGCCGGGGCGGTCCGTTTAGGCGTAACGGACTCGCGGGTCCAAGTAAGCATAGGCCAGGTCGGTGAGCAGGTTGGCGAAGACCGTCATTACCGAAACGACCAGAAAGATGCCCAGGACCACCGGGTAACCCCGGGTCAGCACCGCCTCGTAGAGAAGTCGGCCGAGGCCCGGCCAGGCGAAGACCACTTCCACCACCGCCGCCCCGGCCAGCAGGGTTCCCACATGGCCGCCGATGACCGTCACCACCGGCAGCAGGGAGTTCCGCAGGGCGTGCCGGTAGAGGATAAGGCCCGGCGGCAGGCCCTTCGCCCGGGCCGTCCGGATGAAATCCTCGGCCAGGGTTTCCCGAACACTCTGGTGGGTAAGCCGGAAGGTGAGGGCCAGCTGCAGGAAGGCCAGGGTGCCCGCCGGGAGGACCAGATGGTGGGCGACGTCGACTAAGAGGGCCCAGCCCCCGCCGGTGAGGCGGGGCGAGACCATCCCCTGGACGGGGAAGAGCCCGAGCCAGCCGGCGAAGACGATGAGGAGCAGCTGGCCCAGCCAGAAGCCGGGGACCGCGGCCAGCACGCCTGACAGGGCGTCGGCCGCCCGGTCCAGAAAACTCCCCGGTCGGGCTGCCGCCACCGTACCCACCCACACCCCGGCCAGGGTCGAGCCGACCAGGGCGGTCCCGCTGAGAAGGAGGGTTGCGGGGACTCGGCCCAGGATGAGGGCAAGGACCGGCTCATTATAACGGAAGGAGCGGCCCAGGTCGCCGGTAAGGGCGCCGGCCAAATACCGGATGAGCTGTTCGGGAAGGGGTCGGTCCAGGCCCAGGCGGGCCCGCATGGCCGCGTAGTAGCTTTCATCTCCGCCCTCTCCCACCAGGAAGTAGAGGGGGTCGCCGGGCGCCAGGTGGATCAGGGTAAAGTTGAGCACCAGCAGCCCCACGACCACCGGGGGAACCTGGAGGAGGCGCCGGAGGAGGTAGCGGCCCATCCCTTAGCGGGTCTGTTCCCGCCAGGCCCGTTCCAGGAGGTCGCCGGCCCAGATCCGCAGGTCCCGGATGTCTTTTCGGAACGCCCGGTAACCTTCAGTTTCGATGAGCCATAAGTAAGGGAAGGTCCCGGGTAGGATCCGCTGGATCTCGTGGTAAATGGCCGCCCGACGGGCCTCTTCCACGGTGGTGGCCGCCCGGGCAAAGAGCTCGTCGACCTGGGGGTTGACGTAGGCGGCCCCGTTGGAGAAGGGAATAGGTTTTATGTTAAACGAAACGTACATGCGGGTCACCCCGATTTCCGGGTCCGGACCGTTGCAGTAAGAGGCGATGCCCAGGTCGAAGTCGGTCCGGACGAAGACCCGCTCCACCGCGGCGTTAAACTCCAGGGTGACAAGTTCCACCTCGACCCGGACCCGGCCCAGGTTGTCCCGGATAACTTCGGCCGTCCGGGCGTAAGTGCTGGCGTGGACGAAGGTTACCCGAAGTCGTTTGCCGTCCGGACCCGGGCGATATCCCGCGGCCTCCAACAGACGAACAGCCTCGTCGGGGTTATAGTCGTAGCGGGTAACGTCGGGGGTATAGGCCCAGGTCATCGTGCTCGCAATGGGGCCGGTGGCGATTCGGCCCTGATTAAAGTAAACCTGCTCAAGAAGCTGCCGGCGGTTGATGGCGTGGGCGAAGGCCCGGCGAACCTCGAGCCGGTCGAAGGGGGGCCGGCGCAGGTTAAAAATCAGGGTGTCGATGCAGAAGGAGCCGCCAGGCCCCGCCGGGGCCTTGGCCAGGACGACACTCGGGTTGGCCTGGAGCCTGGGGATGTCGGGTCCCGGCACCGTCCACAGGTAATCCACCTCCCCCTGCTCCAGGGCCAGCACGGCCGTGCTGGGCTGGGGAATCACCTTGAAAACCGCCCGGTCCAGGTGGGGGAGCCCGGGCTTAAAATAATCGTCGTTGCGCCCGAGGACCACCCGGTCCCCAGGGACGTACTCAACGAACTTAAAGGGCCCGCTTCCCACCGGGCGGTTGTTGGCCGGGTTTTTGAGGATATCGGTCCCCTCGTAGATGTGGCGGGGAACTATCGGCCCTTCGACGACGTCCAGCCGGCGGAGCAGGGGCGCGTAGGGCTCCCGGAACCTGAAAACAACGGTGTAGTCGTCGGGCGTATCGATGCCGGCCAGGACGTTTTCAAGGCCGGCTTTGGTGCGGGCGTGAAACTTAAGGAGCACCTCCTCGAAGGTGAACTTGACGTCGGCCGCCGTAAAGGGCTTTCCGTCATGCCAGCGGACCCCCCGGGCCAGCTTGAAGGTGTAGGCCCTGCCGTCGGGGGAGATGCCCCAGGATTCGGCCAGCGAGGGCTGGGGGTTGAGGTTTTCGTCGAACTGGATAAGGCCGTTGAACATGTTGTCGGCCACCACGTGGGTGGGGCCGGCGGTGGTGATGGCCGGATTAAGCTGACCGGGGTCGGAGGTTACGGCCACCACGATGGTGCCGCCGGGGTGGGTTGAGACTGGCAGGCGGGGAGCATGACCAGGAGCAAAAGGCCGAGCCAGGGGAACAAAGCCCGCCCAAAACTCCTCTTGCGCCTCCTTTGCCGTGCTGAGGCCTTTAACATTCCTGCTGCGGGAATGTCGGCGCCCCTGGAAATATAACGGGGTGGGGTCCCGTTTGCAAATCAGCAGGCTGGTGCCCGGGGCTTTCCGGTTTCCGGCGGCCCACCCGCACGGCCGTGCGCCCACGCAACCGGCCTGGGCACTATATGCCAGCAATCCGGAGGATAAACGGCAACCATCAGCCGCCCCCTGAAAGATCGGACCCCAATTGAAAAGGCTTGGTTTTGACAGTGGCCGCTTCGCCGGTTATAATTTGCCGAAGCTTCCACTTAGGGGAAGAGTTTACAAGGGGGGAAGAAGTCGTGGACGGGCGGTCGGCTGTTGGCCCCGGCTCCCCTACACCGGCCTTGAGGGGGTGTAAGGCAGGTTGGTGGGGTGCAGGTCTCATCGGGCTTGCCCTGTTCGGCTTGTTTTTAATGGGCTGTGGCCTTCAGCCTACCGGGTCGCCGGCACCCCAGACCGGCAAACCTGAATCGGGCCTGCGGGGACAGTTTTCGGCGGTGCTTATGGTCCACACCCCGGACTGGCCCGCCGCCACCGACGTAAAACCGTGGGACGGCCAGACGGACGGAACCTTCACCTACGGCAGTATTCCCTGCTCCGGAAACGCCCCGGTCAATAACATCTCAACGGACCTGCCTACGTACAATACCCAGGTGCCCGGTAGCCGGTCCCCGGCCTCGACCCGAGCCCACCCCTTTGAATTCACCGTCCAGGCCGGCAAAATGAAGGGCCGGCTGGTCTGGACGGTATGCAAGCTTGGGGGCGGCCCCACCACCGACGACTTACCCGACGCGGCCCGGGACAAAATCTACGTGGATTTCGAGGCGACCGCAACCCGGGTGACGGCCGAAGAGGTGGTCTTCAGCGGCTCCTTTAAGCTTGCCGGCGGCACGGGTCGGTACGCCGACCTTACCGGCGAGGGCACCATAGCCGGTTATTTCTTCTGTTTCGACCCGCAGGGTTGTGCGGCCAACCAGGGTCGTTACCGGGACGGTCAGTTCGTTATGTTCGGAACCTATTATGACCCCACCGGTCCTAATTAAAGCCCCAGGAGGACTACCGTGAGGCGAGTCGTGACCTCTGGATTGCTGGTCCTGACGGCGGCCCTACTGACGGCGGTCCCGGCGGCCGCCTGCATCGGCCAGATCGTCGCTTCCCCGGCCGTGGTCGTCCCCGGCGGGGAAATAAAGGTCCGGGGCTTTGGTTTCTGGGCCGACCCGCGGCCGGTGACCCTGGCCTGGGAAAATGGGCCCGTTATCGCGGTGGTTCAACCGGACCCGGAAGGGAATTTTGAGCTTACCCTGCGGGCCCCGGCCGCCGAGGGGACGTTTAGAATCGTTGCCACCCAGGGGGAATTTGACCCCACCCCCTTCTACGCCACCCTGGCCGTAACGGCCGGTCCGGCGCAGACGGGTACCCTTGAGCCCGCCCCGCAGCCGGTCGCGCCAGCGAGAACGGCCCGGCCCATACCGTGGGCGGCCCTGGCCGCTATTGTGGGAGGCGCAGTGCTGGCCGCCTTCGGCCTTTGGGCCGGGCGAGCGGTCGGCCGCACCCGTCACGCCGGTTGAAGGGGGATACGGGCGTGGGCGGTTTAACGGCCGAAATTTTCGCCCGGGTTGTGGAGTTCCACGGCCATATGTGTCCCGGTCTGGCCCTGGGCATCAGGGCCGCCGAAGTGGCCCGGGCTGAAGTCGGCCTGAACTCCCCGGAGAATCCCGTCGTCGCCATCGTGGAGACCGACCTCTGCCCGGCCGACGCCATCCAGTACCTCACCGGGTGCACCTTCGGCAAGGGCAACTTCATCCACCTGGACCACGGCAAGAACGCCTTTACCTTCGTCCGGCTTCGGGACGGCCGTGGGGTGCGGGTGGTAGCCCGGCCCGATGCCTTCGGCCCACCGGACCCCGATTTCACCGCCCTTTTGGAAAAAGTCCGCTCGGGGCAGGCCTCGGCCGAGGAGCGGGCCCGTTTCGAGGAGGCCCAGCGGCGCCGGGCCGAGGCCATTCTGCAGGCCCCCCTCGACCGCCTCTTTCAGGTCCGGCCGGCCGAGGCGCGGGTCCCGCCGCGAAATCGGGCGGTGCGCTGGGAAGTTTGCGACGGCTGCGGGGAGCCGGTCCTTACCTCCCACCTGGAGCGGCGGGACGGGGGCGTCTACTGCCGGGGATGTTCCGGCTCGGCTGAATGAAGAGCCCGCTGGTCCGGGTGGCCCTTTACGCCTTCACCGTCTGGGCCGTCTTAACCTTCAACTTCGCCGTACCTAGGCTCATGCCCGGAGACCCCCTGGCCTACCTCTACGACCAAGAAAGTGCCTTCTACCTGCCGGACGAAGGCCTGCGGTCCCGGCTGGCGGCTTACTACGGCCTTGACCGGCCGCCGCTTCAACAGTATGTCCACTACCTGCGCAATGTTCTGACGGGCAATTTCGGCTGGTCGGTCAGGTTTAATCTGCCCGTATCGGAGCTTATCGCCTCGAGGCTGCCGTGGACGCTCCTGCTGACCGTCCCCAGCCTGGTCCTGGCCACGGCCATCACCGTCGTCGCCGGCACCGAGGCCGCCTGGCGGCGGGGTACTGTCACGGACTACGCCCTGGTGGTCGGCTTCACCCTTATCCGCACCATGCCCGTTTTCTTCCTAGGCATCCTGGCGGTGCTGATTTTTGCCGTACACCTCCGCCTTTTTCCCCTTTCGGGGGCCATTACCCCCTTTCGGACGTGGGCCTCCCCCCTGGAGCAGGCCCTGGACATCCTCCACCACTGGGCCCTGCCGGCCGCGGTCCTCACCGTGGAATCGGTGGGCGCCCGCCTTCTTTTAATGCGGAACAGCGTGGTACTGGTGCTGGCCGAGCCGTATATTCAAACGGCCCGGGCCAAGGGCCTGGGTGAGCTGGCGATTCGCTACCGGCACGCCGTCCCTAACGCGGTCCTGCCCCTCGTCACCACCTTTTCGGCCCAGCTCGGCATGGCCGTGGCCGGAACCGTGTTCGTCGAGACGGTCTTTGCCTACCCGGGCATGGGCCTGCTCCTCTTTCAGGCCGTGTCCGCCCGGGACTACCCGGTCCTGGAGGCCGGATTTCTTATCCTATCGGCCGGGGTCCTCCTGGGCAATTTGCTGGCCGACCTGGCCTACGGCCGGCTGGACCCGAGGGTAAAGCGGCCGTGAACCGCCCGGCAGCCGATACAACCGGACGCCCGCTGGCCCGGTCCCAGCGGCCGGTGGCGGGTGGACCCCGTCTTCCCCGACCGGGTCTTGCCGGGGCCGGGCTGGCCATTTTGCTGGGTTTCGGCCTGCTGGCGGCCTCGGCACCCCTCGTCGCACCCTACGACCCCGGCGCCTATTCGGGGGAGCCCCTGGCCAGGCCGAGTCGGGCCCATCCCCTGGGCACCAACGACGTGGGCCACGATATCCTGAGCGAGCTCATTTACGGCGCCCGGGTCTCCCTGATGGTGGGGCTGGTGGCCGGCGGATTGACCACGGCCCTGGCTGCCGCCGTCGGGACCGCCGCCGGATACCTGCGGGGCTGGTCCGACGCAGTTCTGATGCGAATAATCGATTTTCTTATGGCCATCCCCCACCTGCCCCTGATGCTCCTTCTGGCGGCCTACGCCGGTCCCAGTCTGCTAAACGTCATCCTGGTCATCGTCCTGCTGGGGTGGATGGTGCCGGCCAGGGTGGTCCGGGCCCAGACCCTGGTGGTCCGGGGCGAGGCCTACGTGGAGGCGGCCCGGGCCCTCGGGGCCGGCCCGCTGGCCATCATGGGCCGCCACATCCTGCCGGGTCTGGGCCCCATCCTGGTCTCGGTCTTCGTAGCCCAGGCGGCCCGGGCTGTCAGCCTGGAGGCCGGCCTGGCCTTCCTGGGCCTCGGGGACCCCACCCTCAAGAGCTGGGGACTCATGCTTCGGCAGGCCCTCAGTTACCGGGGAATTTACTTCACACCCCACTGGCTCTGGTGGCTCCTGCCGCCCGGCCTCTGCGTCAGCCTGCTCGTTCTGGGCATCACCCTCATCGGGGTGGGCCTTGAGGGCCGGCTGGACCCCAGACTGCGACGTGGGGGCAAGGAGGCGAACGGATGAGGCGTCGGGAATTTCTCGGGCTGGTCTTTAAATCGCTGGTGGCCGCCGGCTGCCTGCCGGCTTCCCCCGGGCCGGCCCCAACGCCCCTCCCCGCCGGGGAGGTGGTCCTTAAGTTGCCGGGGGGAGACTTTGGGTTTCCCGGGCCTTTCACCTACTCCCGGGGTCCAGGATATATCCGGATGAGCCTGATATTTGACACCCTGGTCTGGAAGGACGGGGAAGGGCTGATACCCTGGCTGGCCGCCGGCTGGGAGGCCTCCCCTGATGGGCGTAGCTGGGTTTTCGACCTTCGGGGTGGAATTCGGTGGCACGACGGGCGGCCCCTGACGGCCGACGACGTGGTCTTCACCTTTGAGTACCTTAAGCGTCAGCCGACGCCCCTGGTCCGGGGGGTGGAGTTCGTCCAGGGGGCGCGGCAGGCCGGGGAAGGGCGGGTGGAGGTGGTGTTGGGGCGGCCCTACGCCCCCTTCCTGGTGAACGTGGCCGGCAGCGTTCCCGTCCTCCCCCGGCACATCTGGGAGCAGGTTTCGGACCCCCTCCGTTTCACCGGGCCGGAGGCCCTTATCGGCAGCGGCCCCTATAAACTCGTTAGCTACGACCAGGCCGCCGGGGCCTATCTATACGAGGCCAACCCGGATTTCTGGCTCGGGAAGCCTTACGTCCGGCGCATTGAGCTTCTGCCGGTGGCCGACCCCCTCCTCGCCCTGGAACAGGGGGTCGTGGACGCCGCCGGCCTGCCGGTGGAAGGCGGCGTTCCCCCCGAGGTAATCTCCCGGTTTGAACGGAACCCGCAATTCGGGGTTATCAGCCAGCCGGGCGAGTGGAATCCGGCCATCCACTTCAACCTGGCTAAAGGTCCGCCTTACAGCGACCCCAATTTCCGGCGCGCCTGGGCCTATGCCATCGACCGGGAGGAACTGGTGCGGCGGGTCCTCCAGGGACTCGGCCGGCCGGGGAATCCCGGCTGGCTGGCCTATTCCAACCCCTGGCGCAACCCCAACGTGGAACAGTACCCCTTCGACCCGGACCGGGCGCGGGCGCTTCTGGAGGGGGCTGGTTACCGGGATACCAACGGCGACGGGCTGCGGGAGCTGCCCGACGGCCGGCCGCTGGAGGTCCCCCTTTACTTTGAGTCGCCCGCCTTCGTGCGGGTGGCCGAAATCGTCCGGGACCGGCTCCGGGCGGTTGGGGTCGGCCTTACCTTCCGGCCCGCCGACCGGAACACCATGGATTCCCTTACCGCCGCCGGAAACTACGAAGTGGCCATCATCAGCTACGGGGGCCTCGGGGGCGACCCGGACTACATGCGTCAGGTCTTCTCCAGCCGAAGCCCGGCCCGGGGCTTCCAGAGGGCCCACGGCTACAACAACCCGCACTTTGACGAACTGGCCGACCGCCAGCTGGTGGCCACCGACCCCGCCACCCGAAAGCAATTGGTGGATGAGATGCAGGCCATCATTGCCCGGGACCTCCCGGTCCTGCCCCTTTATTACCCGACCAACTACTTTATCTTCCGAAAGGGTGCCTTTGAGGCCTGGTACTTCACCCCGGGCGGGGTGGGACCAGGGGTACCCACCACCTGGAACAAGCACGCCTTCGTTACGGGGGAAACCAGGGGCCTGAAGATTCGGGGCCGGTGAGACGAAGGGTCCCCTTTGCGCCCCTTCTGCCCGGGCAGGGTTCGGGTCGGGCCGGTGCCGTAACTTCGGCCGTCAGCCGGCCGCTTCCAGGAGCCGGGGGCGCTCGCAGGGTTCGAGGCGGGTTCGGCTGGCGATGAGCTCCCGAAGCCGCCGGTGGCCCTTCATTTCGCCGATTAAGACGGCCCCGACTAAGCGGCCGTCTTTGAAAAAGAGCCTTTTGTAACTTAAGTTTTTAAAGTCGGCCCACTTTATCCATTCTAGGTCCGGGTGGTCC